>JAODBJ010000013.1 GCA_025463905.1 Actinomycetes bacterium | reverse complement strand
CCGTGCGGGCTTCGCGCGCGTGATACTGGAGGAATGTCCGCGAGGGTCGCAGCTGCCACGCTGCTGTCGATCGCTACGGCGTTCTTCTACGCGTTGAGCAACGTGCTCGAGCTGCTCGAGGCCGAGCAGGTACCCGACGAGTACGCGCTGAAGGCCGGCCTGATCGTGAGGTTGGTCCAGCGACCGCGCTGGCTTCTGGGCTTGGTCTCCGACGTGTTCGGATACGTGTGCCAGGCTGCGGCGCTTGGTCTGGCGGCCGTGGTGTTCGTCGAGCCGATCCTCGCGTCGGGGATCCTCCTGGCACTGTTCCTCGGTGCCGCGTTCACCCATCGACCGGTGCAGCGCGGTGACTGGTTCGCAGCGATCATGCTCTCGGGCGGCCTCGCGGCGTTCCTGTACGAGGTCTCACCGACCGGGGGCAGCGACATCGGGGCGCGCGCACGATGGCTCGTCGTCGGGACAATCACATGTGTGGTGGTCGTCGGGTGCATCGCAGCCGGCCGCGCAACGACGGGACCAGCGCGCGCCTCGCTGCTCGGCGTCGCCGCAGGCATCGCGTTCGGCATGAGCGCGCTCCTCACCAAGGCGCTCATGCACTATTTCGGTGACGGCGTGTTCGGGTGGGTGAACCACTGGGAGCCCTACGCCCTCGCGGTCTTCGCGATCGGCGGCGTGATCGTCGCGCAGAGCGCATTCCAAACCGGGGTGCTGAGCGCCGCCGTCGGCGCGACGGAGGCCACGGGCCCGATTTCAGCAGCGATCCTCGGCCTTGTGCTCTTGCACGAGAGAGTGAGCATGCACGGCGCCAAGCAAACGGCGGTCGTTGCCGTCTCCATCGCCGCGGTGCTGTTCGGCGTCGCAGTCCTGGCGCAAGCCGAAGACCGCGTCATGGGCGACAAGGCGCCGAACGCCGCCGCGCGCGCCGATGGTACCGAGGGCGCTGCGGGCTGATCGGCGGTGGCGTCGCAACTCGACGATCTCGGCACGTCGACGTCCCGTCGGTCAGCCGATGACGAGGCACGACGGGCCGGTCGTCTACTGCGTTCGCATGCGAGCGCACGACCGCATGGCAGTTGTTCGTGAGCCGCCGGACCGAGCACGCCCGGCGGCTCGCAACGGCAGTCCTAGTTTTGGTCGCTGATCTGTCCGCGGATCTCACCCATCGGGAACATGGGCGTGTGGACGTTGGCGTAGGTGACGCCGCCCTTGATGGCACGGCGCACCGAGGCGAGGTCGCCCGCATTGAAACCCTGTGTCGTCGGCCCGACGACGTTCATCGCGGTGGCAGTGCCGGTGATGGTGCCGGACGTCGTGGCGGGGCAGGCAGATTGGCCGCCGCCACCGCACAAGAAGAGCGCGACGCCACCGGCCACGCCGCGCTGGCCGACATGGATATGCGCGACGAGCGGCGCGCCGGTGAGACCGGCGTAGGTGAGCTTGAACGTGATCTTGGTCGACGTCACGGTCGCTTGGAGGTCGCCGTGGCCGGTCGAGTTCAGCGAGGGGGTCTCCTGAAACGCGGTGAGGTGGGCACGAACGTGTGACCGGCTATGGGCACTCGCACTGGTGGCCATGCTGATCGAAGTGCCGCTGACAGCCACGACGAACGCGGCCGCCAATACGACACGAATCCTTCTTGCGGACATGGAGCCTCTCCCTTCGTCCGAGCCCGGCGCGCGTTGCACCCGGCCTCCACTTATCTCTCCACCCCGGCGTCGCTCGGAGCCGTTTCCCCTGCTTGGGTCGTCCCCTGTCCAGCCGGAACACCCGCCTCAGCACAGCGCGGCGGTCGTGCTTCTTGTCCCGCTCTTTGTCGCCGCGCGACGCAGCCGTCCGCACTCCCGGCGGCGACAGCCTTTCGATACAACTGTTCAGCGCGCGCTGGAACGAGGTAATGGGCTGCGACGGCTTGGCTATATAGCGCCCTGGCTGTTGGTCTTAGGGTTGTCGTCGGCCGTCTCCTTTTCGACAAACATGCGAAAGTAAGACGCCGCAAAAACTGCAGGCAAGATCACGGCGACACGACGTGCACCACCAAACGCGCTCCGAGGCGCTCGGTCCACTGCGTAATCCCGCCCTGCCTTTCGCCTGGCAGAAATGATCGCCAAGGCGATAACCATCCGACACCCGCGGGGGCATCGAAGTCAAGAGCCAACACGTGCCGAGTTATACGCCACTCGAGATGTTGGACTTCGGCCCGGGGGACGCTGACGAGCCCGGAGTGGCCGTAGTTGTGGCAGTTGCCGTCGCGCCACGAGAACGGGTGCTGCGAGCGGTGCGGGAAGCGGCAGGGTTAGGCGCCGATCAGGCCGTAGCAGCCGCTGCTGTGGTCGCGCTCGAGTTCATCGCGGCCGGACCTGCGCGTGACCTGTCAATTCCGCAGCGAGCGCGTCGGGTTCAGGGCCCTCACCGTGCGGCGGATGGAGCATTACGGGTCCTGAGCCGTATTTGGGAACGACCGTTTCCCTTGGATCAGATGACTGTGTCACCAGAATCGGCAGCGTGGATATCGACGGAATAATAGGAAGCGTCAATATCTAGAATCATAAGGCCGACGACCACTACCACTTGGATGATTACCATCACGGTGGCCGGGCAGTGTCAGACATTCGACGTAAACGGCACCGCCGTTACTCAATGCATCGTGTCACCGGCAGCGCACACCGCCGTGTACCCGGCACACTGAACCGCTCCGGGTTTCATGCCAGCTGACTCCAACAAACTCTGGGCACATCAAGTCCTCTACAGAACCCGGGGGTCCGCACGTGTCGGGGCGTAAGGACTTGCCGCGCGGGTGTGCGATCGGTCCCTGGCACGGCTCAGACGAGGCGTCAGCCCTCGCGACGGAACACGACGGGAACCACGTGTCGCGCTGGAACGTCCAACACATGATGCGCCTCCCTATCAGTTTGTTCACACTCGGCGGACGGCGACAGCTCCCGCGATCTAGTACGCGCGCAATGTTTGTCGGGCTGGCAGCGGCGTTTATCGCCGCCTGCGGAACGACGACCGCGCAGCGAACCGAGGTCTCGACAAGTTCGAGTGTGGCGACCACCTCTACATCGACGCCCGATCCCGACGCGCTCGCGGCACTGGATGCCTGGTCGTCGTTCCCGCTTAACGCGACACCACGGCCGCTGGTACTGCTTGCTGGCTCCGTGCTCGCTCCCTCAGGTGGGTTCGCGAATACTGATGACAAGGAAGCGTTCCTCTCGGGAGCGATCACGACGCCAGCTGCGCTCCCGCTTGGTCCTGACCGTGCCGACGGGTATGCGATCGTTGGCGCTTCCGACGCGTTAACGACCCTGCGCGCGACGGGGACAGGGAACGCAACTCATACGCTGACCACGACCGCCGTACGGTTCGGAAGCGGCTCTTTCCCCACCGATCGTGGCTCCCTCGAACTTCCAGCGTGGCTCGTCTCGTTCGCGGGCGTCCAGAACCCGGCTGCGGTGCTGGCGGTAGATCGAGCAGCCCAGTTCATTCCGCCGCACCCATCGGACCAACCAAGCCAGTTCGGTGCAACCACAACGCTCGACGCCGGGAAACTCGTCCTCCACTTCGTTGGCGCCGCACCCGGTACCGGCCCGTGCACCGCTGATTACGCCGCTCATGTCGTTGAGGGGGCTACCGCGGTGGTAGTGGGCATCGAAGCGATTCGCCACGAGACGTCGGGGACCGGCAGTTGCGTTGCCGTCGGTTATTCGCGCGAGACGACCATCACGCTCTCCTCGCCGCTCGGCGCGCGAGTCCTCGTCGACGAGCAGACGAAGAGCGCGAGCGCAGTGCGCTCGTAGAGACAGGACTCGGCCTGTGTCTCCGCGCGTCCGTCTGTGCTCGAGGCGACGTTGGGGACGATCGCAGGTGTCGCCATGTTCGGCGGCGCCGCTGCCGTGAACGTATTTGTGGCGCGCGCGACCAGCGGGTGGTGTCGATCGTCGCGTGCGAGGTGCCGCGCGCTGCATAGAGGCGTCTAGGTCTTTCCACAACGGTTGAGGACCGGGTGCACAGCCTTGGGTGGTGGCGAGTCGTCCTGTACGCCGGGTTCTGTCCAGGCGCTTGCACGCCTTGGGCGACCATCCCTCTC
>JAODBJ010000011.1 GCA_025463905.1 Actinomycetes bacterium | reverse complement strand
GCACGGGTAATGCCTTCGAACAGATGGGCCTGACACCGGGCCGCGAGATGGCGGCGCTTGCCGGCGTCTCCGAGTTCGGTGGCGGCCTGCTCACCGCGCTCGGCCTCGGCGGCCCGATCGGGCCAGTAACCGTCGCGTCGACGATGGCGGTCGCGGCGGGTACCGCCCACCGCGGGAAAGGGGCGTTCGCGATGACGGGCGGGCCGGAACTCCCGCTCGCATACATCGCCGGCTCCGTCGCGGTGGCCGCCGCGGGCCCCGGCCGGTTGAGCCTCGACACCGTGCTCCGCACTCGCGTGCCGCGCACCATCGTCGCGCTGACCGTACTCGGCTCTGCCACCGCCGCCGCGGTGATGATCTCGCGCAGCATCGCGAAGCAAGAACGCGACGCGGCCGAAACGGCACCCCCGTCGCCTTCGACCGACGGTTCCGAACCCGCCGAGCCCGTCCTGGCCGGGCATCTCTAGAGCAGGTCGAGCACCTTCTCGGAAGGTCGGGCGATCACGGCCTTGTTGCCGACGAACACCACCGGGCGTTGCATCAGCGCGGGGTATTCGAGCAACAGTTTGATTACCGCGTCGCGGCTCGTGTAATCGGCACCACGCAGCCCGAGCTCTTTGAACTTCTTGTCTTCGGTGCGTACCAGCGCGCCCGGTTCGTCGGGGATGGCGTCGAGGATGCGCGCCAGCGTCGCCCGACTAGGCGGTGCATCGAGGTACTTCACGACGTCGGCGTCGACGCCCTTGTCGCTCAGGATCTCGAGCGCGCCACGCGACTTCGAGCACGACGGGTTGTGGAAGATCTGTGCGTCACTCATGCAATACCGAAGCTAGCCGCCGTAAGTACTCAGCGCGTGAGACGTCGATCGCTCCGAGCGACTGCAGGTGCGGCGTGGTCCATTGCACGTCGAACAACTCGACACCGTCGGTCCGCAGCAATTCGACCGCAGCGCACAACGCGACCTTCGACGCGTCGGTCACACGATGGAACATCGATTCACCCGCGAAGAGGGCGCCGATGCGGATGCCGTACACGCCGCCCACGAGTTGGCCGTGTTGCCACGCCTCGATGCTGTGCGCCCAACCGAGGTCGGCCAACCGCGCGTACGCCTCGATGAAGGACTCGTCGATCCAGCCGTGTTCACGCCGCGGGTCTGCGCACTCCCGCATCACTGCTTCGAACGCGACGTTGACCGTGATGTCGAAGCGCCCCATTGCGCGGCGGAGCGTTCGGCTGACGTGCATGCCGTCGACCGGCAAGATGCCGCGAGGGTCCGGCGACCACCATGCGAGCACGTCGCGATCGACGCGCATCGGGAACAAGCCGCTGCGGTATGCCGCGAGCACCGTGCTGGGTGCGAGATCCGCGCCGAGGCCGACGATGCCGTGCTCGTCGGCGATGGTGGCGGGGGGAAGATCCCACCGGCAGGGAGGCGGCTCGACCGGCGTGCGTTTCACCGGCGCGAGCTTCGCGCGGCTCGTACACTCGCCGCCGTGAGGCGCATTTCGCATTATTGACGCCGGTCGTTCGCCCGACTGGTCCCCCTCGCAACGCAGGCGCCGGTCGGGCTGCTCGCCGCACTGCTCGCACTCCGACTGCTCGACGAGTCTGCCGGGTTCATGCCCGCGGGCGCCTTCGAAGCGTTCCGCTCCGACCTGGGGCTCACCTACGCGCAGGCGAGCATGGTGCTCGCCGCCGCCGCACCCGGCGCGATCGCCGGCAACGTCTTCGCCGTCGCGGCCGACTATGTGAGCCGCCGGCTGCTCGCGTCGGCCGGCGCATTCGGGTACGCCATCGCCCTCGGGCTCTTCGCGACCGCGCATTCGTTCACGACCGTGGTGGTTGCGTCATTCCTGGTCGGCATGTCGGCGACGGCGATGATCGATGCGGCGGAGGTCGCGCTCGTCGACCTCGTCGGCGACGATCTCGGGCCCACGTTGGCGCGCGCCAACTTCCTCGGCGCGATCGGCGACCTGCTCGGGCCGCTCGCGGTCGTCGTCGCGGCCGGCCTCGGATTCGGCTGGCGGGCACCGTTCGTGGTGGCGGCACTCGTGATGGCCGCCTACGCCGTATGGCTGGCGACGCTGCCGCTGCCCGCACCGCGCGACCGCTCCCACCCCGACGCGCCGGAACGGCCTTTGCGCGCGCTACTCGACGTCGCACGCGACCGGCGCGTGTGGTTCTTCGCGGCGCTGGCGACGTTGCTCGGCCCGCTCGACGAACCGTTCCTCGCGTTCCTGATCGCGTTCGCGGAGCGGCACCGTTCGATGTCGGCGAGTGGCGCGGTCGCGCTCGCAATGTGCTCTGTCGTCGGTTCGGTGGTGGGCTTCGGCCTGCGCGCGGTGCGCCGTACCGGCCCGACCGGCACCCTGACGCGGCCGGCGGTCGTGATGGCATGCGCCGCCGCGGCACTCGTTGTCGTCCCGTGGGTGCCGGGGCTCGTCGTCGCGGCGTTCGCGTTCGGAGCGGCGCTCGCCGCGTTCTGGAACACCGCCGACGCGCGCATCCTCTCCCTACGGCCCGGACAGGCGGGCACGGTGAAGGCCGTGATCACCACGCTCGAGTTCGGCGCCTTCGGGTTGCCGATCGCGTACGGCGCGGTGGCCGACGCGCGAGGCATGACCGCCGGTCTCGCGTGCTACGCCGCCACCGCGATACTCCTCGCAGTCCTCGTTACGCGCGCGCCCGACGACAGGGCAACGTCTCGGCCCGTCACTCGCCCGACCGAGCCTCAACCATCCGTTTGAGCCGGCGCAACGCGACCGCATTGCGGGCGTGCGTCGCCGCGTCGAACACCGGGTTCCACGTGCGCCGCAACCGGCCGCCACGCGCTTCCTCACGCATCGTCACCTTCGTCGCCTTGCCTCGGCGAACCGGCTTGAGCCGCAGGTCCACGGTGGCCGTCCCGAACGGGCGAACGCGGGCTTCAAGCACCAGCCGCTTGTCGCGCTCGAGTTCGAGCACCTTGGAGTTGTCTTTGACCGTCAGAGGTCCGACCCCGACCGTGTGATGGAAGCGCGAGCCGGGCTTCGGCCATCGTCGATCGTGATCGCGAATCCGTTTCGAACCGACAACCCACTCGCCGTACGAATCCGGGTCCGAGAGGACCGCGAACACGTCGGACGGCCGGGCCCGAATGATCAGATCGTTACGCGCCATTGAGCCCTCCCCGGTCAGGCAAGCAGAGACCGGGCTATCTGCCCGATCTGGATCTCGTCGGTGCCGGCGTAGATCTGCAGCACCTTCGAGTCCCGCGCCAGCTGTTCCACTTCGTACTCAGCCATATACCCATTGCCGCCGAACAGCTGCACCGCTTCGAGTGCAACTTCCGTCGCCGACTGCGCCGAGTAGAGCTTCATCGCCGATGCTTCGCTCAAGTTCATCGACGTGCCCGCGCCCGACATCTCCAATTGCCGGAACACGAGGTTCTGGACGTTCAAACGCGCAACTTCCATCTTCGCCAACTTCAGCTGAATCAACTGGTAGTTGCCGATGGGCTGCCCGAACTGCACGCGTTCCTTCGCGTACGGGACGCAGAGTTCCAGGCACCGTTCGATGATCCCGAGGGCCATCGCAGCAACGCCCGTGCGCTCCATCGTGAACGTTGCTTTCGAGGCGTCGCGTCCCCCGCTCCCGCGGTAGCCGTCTTCGCTCTCGCCGAGTAGGCGATCGCGGCCGGCGCGAACGTCGTCGAGAAACAACATGCCCGTCGGCGACGAGTGCAGACCCATCTTGCGCAACGGCTTGCTCTGCTCCAGCCCGGGCATGCCCCGATCGAGCACGAACTGCAACACCTTCCGTTCGGGGGGCGGGTTGCCTTCGTCGAGCTTGCAGATGAACACGATCGTGTCGGCGTAGGGACCGTTCGTGATGAATGTCTTGGAGCCCTTCAGCACGTACTCGTCGCCGTCTCGACGCGCCGTCGACTGCATCGAGCCGAACGCGTCGGAACCCGAGTTGGGTTCGGTGATCGCCCATGCGCCGATCTTGTCGAGGGTGAGGAGGTCGAGCGCCCAACGTTCTTTCTGGGCGATCGTGCCCTTCCCCATGATCGACGCCGCGGTGAGCCCGACCGATACGCCCATGGCCGTGACCATGCCCGGCGAGCATTTGCACAGCTCGATAATGGGCAACATTGCCATCGAGCCGCCGCCCCCGGGCCCGCCGCGAGGCGCGGTATCGCCATTCTTCTCGGCTTCGATCCGGCGCGTGAACGACTCGCGGGCCATCTGGTCCATGCCGAACGTGCGGTACAGCTTCCGCAAGAGGTCGTAGGGCGGCAGGTCGCCGTGTTCGAGTTCCTCGCGGTGTGGACGCACCTCGTTATCGACGAATTGGCGCACCGCGTCGCGGATCATCTGCATTTCTTCCGGCCACTCGAACATTGCGCTCCCCCTCGTCGACAGCGGCCGCAATCGTAGGCAGCACCAGCGTGAAGCCGGTTCCGGACCTCGGCAGGAAATCCTGCTCAGTCGTTCCGACCGACGCGCCGATGATCCGTGAACGCAAGGAGGCGTGATGGTCGGGATCGGGATCGATCACATTTCAGTGGCACGCCGGCTGCCGATCGACGCAGAGCAGCTCGCTCGCGTCGTGGCGCGGCTCCGGCTCGACGCCGCCACGCCGACCGTCCGCTGGAGCCTGGGTGACCGGGGCACCTGCGAAGTCGACACGGCGTTCGCGCCTTTTGCGCACGAAGGCGGGCTCGGATTCACCACCACCGCGCTGCTCTGGGACCCCGAACAGTGCGGCTTCGCCTCGCTCGACGTGACATTGGTACCGTGCGACCCACGCGAGTCGCAGCTGGAGCTCCACCCGAGCGAGGCCATCGGCGACTGGTGGACCTCCCGCATCCCCGCCTACCTCGACTTGGCGCACGCAGCTCTCGAAGAACTCGCGCAAGAGCTGCTCTGGCAGCAATCGCGCCTCGCCGACGAGGGCTGACCTAACGCCACGGTGCCTCCCAAGGCGCCGCTGACTCCCGGCTTCGGCCGTTCGGTTTGCCTTCACCCACGCGTTGCACCGATGACCCGCGCCCGAAACATGGCCCGGGCACCATGCAGGTGTGCCTGGGCGGGCACCTGGAACATGTCAAAACTTCCCACACGCACCACGACCGGGAGGGTCCCGTGTACGTGAACGACCGAGCCAACCTTTACATCGCTCGGACCATCGGCATGCCGCTCCCCATGGCGGGCGAAGCAGCCAATCAACTCCGCACCGGGTCTGACCCGCTTCGTGCGTTCCGGCTCCCCGGTGGCGGCCGCCTCGTGCTGCGGCTGCCGCTGCGGCAAGACAACTGGCGGCCGGCGTCGCGGCGAGCCGACCTCATCGACCTGCGGACGGCCGGGATGATTTACAGCCGCCACAACCGTCGGGTGTGCCCGGTGGAGGTGGAACTCACGCCCTGGACGCTCGACACGACCGAAGTGTCGGTTCGCCCCGCGGTGCGATCGCCGTACGGGTGGGGGCCGCGGCGAATGGCGGGTTGGTTCACGCATGCGCACGACGCCGCCGACACGCTGCGCCAGGCTTTACTCGAACGTCCCGAGGTGATCGACCTCACCGACATCGAACGCGAGCGCGTGGCCGTATAGCCCCGCGCCCAATTCCCGGAGCCGGTTGCCGGGTCGTCATTGCCCCCCGGTGACGATCCGGCGCCGCTCCGGTCCATCTCGTTCATCGACGCTCCCGGCGCCCGCCGCGGATCAGCGCATCGGTATTGCGTCGGGAGTGAGCGGCGCGGGAAGCGCCGTCTCCCCCATCAGGAACCGATCGACGCCGGCCGCGCACGAACGCCCTTCGGCGATCGCCCACACGATGAGGCTCTGCCCGCGGCCCATGTCGCCGGCAACGAACACGTTCTCGAGTTTCCTCACGCGGAAGTTCTCGTCGCGGGCGACGTTGCCGCGATCGGTGAGCTCGACGCCGAGCTGCTCGAGCAGCCCCTGCTTCTGTGGCCCGACGAAACCCATCGCGAGCAGCACCAGCTCGCACGGAAGCTCGAAGTCGCTGCCTTCGATCTTTTCGAACACCATGCGGCCGTCGACGACCTTCTGTTCCACTTCGTGCGCGCGCAACGCGCGGACGCGACCATCGTCGTCGCCGAGGAAGCATTCGGTGTTCACCGCGTAGACGCGCTCACAACCTTCTTCGTGCGCCGACGACACGCGGTAGATCATCGGATAGGTGGGCCACGGCATCCCGTCGGTGCGGGCGTCGGGCGGGCGCGGCAGGATCTCGAACTGGTGCACGCTCGCCGCACCCTGGCGGATCGACGTACCGAGACAGTCCGCGCCGGTGTCGCCACCACCGATGATCACGACGCGCTTCCCACTCGCGGTGAGCGGCGGTTCCGCCATGTCGCCTTCTTGCACGCGGTTCGCCCACGGCAAGAACTCCATCGCCTGGTAGATACCTTCGAACTCACGCCCCGGTACGGGCAGATCGCGCCACGCAGTCGCGCCACCTGCGAGCACAACCGCGTCGTACGCGCGCAGTTCGTCGACGGGGACATTGTCGCCGACGCTCGCATTCGTGCGGAACTCGGTGCCCTCGGCCTCCATCTGCGCGACTCGCCGCTCGATGTGCCGCTTCTCCATCTTGAATTCGGGGATGCCGTAACGCAGCAGACCACCGATGCGGTCGGCCCGCTCGTAGACGACCACCGCGTGGCCGGCGCGTGTGAGTTGTTGCGCGGCGGCGAGCCCGCTGGGCCCGCTCCCGACGACGGCGACGCGCTTGCCCGTCTTCTCCGACGGCACGACCGGCACGACCCAACCTTCATCCCACGCGCGGTCGATGAGCTCGACTTCCACCTGCTTGATCGCGACCGGCAGTTCGTTGATGCCGAGTACGCACGCCGCCTCGCACGGCGCCGGGCACAGACGCCCCGTGAACTCGGGGAAGTTGTTGGTGGCGTGCAGACGCTCGATGCCGGCGTGCCACTGATCGCGGTACACGAGGTCGTTCCATTCGGGGATGAGGTTCCCGAGCGGGCAACCGGTGTGGCAGAAGGGGATCCCGCAGTCCATGCACCGCGCTGCCTGCGTGCGCACCTTTTCCTGCGGGAAGTCCTCGTATACCTCGTTCCAATCGAGGACGCGAACGGGAATCGGCCGCCGCTTCGGCAGCTCCCGGTCGTACTTCATAAACCCTGTCGTTTCGCCCATGTCCGTCCCTTACCCGCGCGCCGAGCTCATGACGGCTTCGTCGACGTCGACGCCGCGTTCGGTCGCGTCCCGAATCGCTTCGAGTACGCGCTTGTAGTCCTTCGGAAAGATCTTCGTGAAGCGGTGCACGTTGCTCCACCACCGCGTGAGGATCCGCTCCGCCACCTGTGACCCGGTCTCTTCCAGGTGACGGGTCACGACCGTGCGCAGGAACTCGACGTCTTCGTCGTCGAGCGGGTCGATGTCGACCATCTCGTGATTCATGCGCAGGTAGAGCGTCTGGTCGGGGTCCCACACGTACGCGAGCCCGCCGCTCATCCCCGCAGCGAAGTTGCGACCCGTCGGACCGAGAATCACCGCGCGGCCGCCCGTCATGTACTCGCAACCGTGGTCGCCAACGCCTTCCACCACCGCGGTCGCGCCGGAGTTACGCACACAGAAGCGTTCGCCGACGAGCCCGCGGATGAACACGTGCCCCGCGGTGGCGCCGTAAAGGATGACGTTGCCGGCGATGATGTTCTCTTCGGCCACGAACGGCGACACGCGCGGCGGGTACAGCACGAGGGTGCCGCCCGACAAACCTTTGCCGAAGTAGTCGTTGGCGTCGCCCTCGAGTCGCATCGAGATGCCCTGCGGTACGAAGGCGCCGAACGACTGCCCGGCGGAGCCGTGGAAGCTGATGTCGATCGTGCCGGCGGGCAGGCCTTCGCCGCCCCATTGGCGCGTCAACTGGGCCCCGAGCATGGCGCCGACGGTGCGGTTCGTGTTGTGGATCGGGTATTCGAGCTTCACCGGGCGTCCGGAGTCGAGCGCGTCGGCCGCGTCGGCGATCAACTGGTTGTCGAGCGCTTTGTGTAGCCCGTGGTCCTGGCTGGTGGAACAGAAGAACGTCTGCCCGTACTTGTTCACCGGCTCCTGCAGGATCGGCGACAGGTCGAGGCCCTTCGCCTTCCAGTGCTCGACTGCCGGGCTGGTGTCGAGCATCTCGACGTGGCCGATCGCTTCCTCGACCGACCGGAAACCGAGCGAGGCAAGGAGTTCACGTACCTCTTCCGCGATGAACTCGAAGAAGTTCACAACGAACTCGGGCTTGCCGTTGAACTTCTTCCGTAGTTCCGGGTTCTGCGTCGCGACACCGACCGGGCAGGTGTCGAGGTGACAGACGCGCATCATGATGCAGCCCGACACCACGAGCGGCGCGGTCGCGAACCCGAACTCTTCGGCGCCGAGCAGCGCGGCGATGATCACGTCGCGGCCGGTCTTCAACTGGCCGTCGCACTGCACCACGATCCGGTCGCGTAACCCGTTGAGCAACAACGTCTGTTGCGTCTCGGCGAGGCCGAGTTCCCACGGTGCACCCGCGTGCTTGATCGACGTGAGGCGCGCCGCGCCGGTGCCACCGTCGTGGCCGGAGATCAACACCACATCGGCTTTGGCCTTGCTCACACCGGCCGCAACCGTGCCGACGCCGACTTCGGCTACCAACTTCACGTGGATTCGCGCTTCGTTGTTCGCGTTCTTCAGGTCGTGGATGAGCTGCGCGAGGTCTTCGATCGAATAGATGTCGTGGTGCGGCGGCGGCGAGATGAGACCCACACCGGGCGTCGAGAGCCGCGTCTTCGCAATCCACGGGTACACCTTGTGGCCAGGCAGCTCGCCACCCTCCCCCGGCTTCGCACCCTGCGCCATCTTGATCTGCAGGTCGTCGGCGTTCACGAGGTATTCGCTGGTGACGCCGAAACGGCCCGACGCGACCTGCTTCACGGCCGAGCGCCTCGAGTCGCCATTCGGCAGCGGCACGAACCGCTCGGGGTCTTCGCCGCCTTCTCCGGTGTTGCTGCGCGCTCCGAGCCGGTTCATCGCGATGGCAAGGTTCTCGTGCGCTTCCTGGCTGATCGACCCGTAGCTCATCGCGCCGGTCGAGAACCGCTTCACGATGCTCGCGACGGGTTCCACTTCTTCCAGCGGCACCGGTTCGCGCGCGCCGGGATTGAATTCGAAGAGACCGCGCAAGGTCGCGAGTTGCTTCGCTTGGTCGTTGACGCGTTGCGTGTACTCCTTGAACACGTCGTAGCGGCCGCTACGGGTGGAGTGCTGCAACTTGAACACGGTGTCGGGGTTGAAGAGGTGGTACTCGCCTTCGCGCCGCCATTGGTACTCGCCGCCCACTGGAAGCTCGCGGTGCGCGAGTTCTTCGGGTCGCTGCGGGAACGCGAGGTCGTGGCGTGCCTCCACCTCTTGGGCAAGCACGTCGAGGTCGACGCCTTGGATGCGCGACGCAGTGCCGCTGAAGTATTCGTCGACGACTGCTTTGTTGATGCCGACGGCCTCGAAGATCTGCGCACCGGTGTACGACGCCACGGTGGAGATGCCCATCTTCGACATCACCTTCAGGATGCCCTTGCCGGCGGCCTTGATGTAGTTCTTGATCGCCCTGCGTTCGTTGATGCCCGTGATCACACCTTCGGCCACGAGATCATGAAGCGTGTCGAACGCGAGGTAGGGGTTGATCGCGCCGGCGCCGTAGCCGAGCAACAGGGAGAAGTGGTGCACCTCCCGCGCTTCGCCGGTTTCGATCACGAGACCGACCCGCGTGCGCGTCTTCTCCCGAACGAGATGGTGGTGGACCGCCGAAGTGATGAGTAGCGCGGGGATCGGCGCGAGTTCCTCGGTGGCGTAGCGGTCGGAGAGGATGATCACGTTCGCGCCTTCGGCGATCGCTTCACTCACCGCGGCGCGCACATACTCGATCGCGTCGCGCAGGCCGGCGCCGCCTTCGGCCACCGGGTAATGGCAGTAGAAGATCGCGGGCTTGTAATCGGCGAGCGCGTAGTCGCCTTCGTTGATGTATCGCAGTTTCGCCAGTTCCTCGTTGGTGAGGATCGGCGACGGGCACACGATCTGCCGGCAGGATTCGCTCGTGGGCTCGAGCACGTTGCCTTCGGGACCGATCGTGCTGTTGAGGCTCGTGACAAGCGCCTCGAAGTTCGCGTCGAGCGGCGGGTTCGTCACCTGCGCGAACAACTGCTTGAAGTACTCGTACAGCATCCGCGGCCGAGAGGAAATCGCCGGCACCGGCGTGTCGGTGCCCATCGACCCGAGCGACTCCACCGCGTTGCGCGCCATCGGGGCGATGATCAGGCGGAGGTCTTCTTCGGTGTATCCGAACAACCGTTGCAGTTGCACCGCCGAGCTGTGTTGCGGCACGAGCGGGAACTGCGGCGGGAGGTCGTCGAGATGCGTGAGCCCCGCGTCGAGCCATTCCTGATACGGCTGTTCGCTCGCGAGCTGGGCCTTGATCTCGTCGTCGGGGACGATGCGACCCTGCTGCATGTCGACAAGGAAGATCTTCCCCGGTTCGAGGCGTCCCTTGCGCACCACATGTTCGGGAGCGATGTCGAGCACGCCCACTTCGCTCGCCATCACCACGAGGTCGTCGTCGGTCACCCAATAGCGGCTCGGGCGCAATCCGTTGCGGTCGAGAACCGCGCCTATCACCGTGCCGTCGGTGAACGCAATCGACGCGGGACCGTCCCACGGCTCCATCAGCGACGCGTGGTACCGGTAGAACGCGCGCCGGCCCGGGTCCATCGACTCGTGGTGCTCCCACGCTTCGGGGATCATCATCAAGATCGCGTGATGCAGCGGGCGGCCGGTGAGCGCGAGCAGCTCGAGGCATTCGTCGAAACGCGCGGTGTCGCTCGCGGCGGGCGTACAGATCGGGAACACCCGGTCGAGGTCGCCAGGCAGGAGGTCGGTGCGCATCGCACCTTCACGGGCGCGCATCCAGTTCTCGTTGCCTTGCACCGTGTTGATCTCGCCGTTGTGGGCGAGCATCCGGTACGGGTGCGAGAGCGGCCAGCTCGGGAACGTGTTGGTGGAGAACCGTGAGTGCACGAGCGCGAGCGCCGATTCGAGCCGGTCGTCGGCGAGGTCGAGATAGAACTCGGGTAGCTCGAGCGTGGTGAGCATGCCCTTGTAGATGAACGTGCGGGCGCTGAGCGACGGGAAGTACACCCCCACACCGCCGAGCAGGTTCGGCGTTTCCCGCTCGATGCGCTTCCGCGCGCAGTACACATGCCGGTCGAGTTCGAGGTCGGCGTGGCCGCCCTTGCTCGCGAACACCTGGCGGAAGGTGGGCATTGCCTCTCGCGCGGTCGGGCCCGCGACCGTCGCGTTCACGGGCACGTCGCGCCATCCGAGGATCGTGAAACCCTCGTCTTCCAGGATCTGCTCGACCGCCTTTTGCGCCAGGTCCGCGTTGTCGGGCTCGAGGAACGCGATGCCGCTCACGTAGTGGCCGACCGGCGGGAGATCGAAGTCGACGACGCCGCGGAAGAACCGGTCGGGCATCTGGAGCAGGATCCCCGCACCGTCGCCGGTATCGGGTTCGGCGCCGGTCGCGCCCCGGTGGTCGAGCTTGCAGAGAGCGTCGATGCCGAGATCGATGATGCGGTGGCTGGCGCGGCCCTTCATGTCGACCACGAACGACACGCCACAGCTGTCGTGCTCGAAGCGCGGGTCGTAGAGCCCGTGCGCGCTCGGGTAGTCGCGGTTGGCCATTGCGCGGTTGTCCTCGGTCTCGATGCGGTCAGCTCAGGTGTTGCCGGATACGCCGGCGTTCAGAAGGGCTGGCCACGACGGGACGACATTGGCCCGCGGGCAGTCCAAGGATTGTAACCGGCAAGTTTCGGGCCCGGGAATGCATACTTCTGGTCAGGGTGGCGGCTCGGGCCCCGCCCGGGCGGCGGCACCGGTACGGAAAGGGAGTCGCGGGCAATTTTCCGGAATGAGACGGGCATCACGGAATGTTCATCGCAGGGCTGAACCTCGCCGGCGGTGGGAACGTATCGTCCAAGTGCGGGTTCGGAACCGAATTCGCGACGAACGAGGAGGGGGAAATGACCGACTGTCGAACATGGCGCGCGCGCCGAGACGTCGTCCAAACCAGTCTTCATCTGTGGAGTGCGCCGCCGCGCAACCACGACTGGATCGCCGCACGCATCGGCCGCGGGTGATCAGCCATGCGCGCCGAGGTGTCACTCGCGCCGCTTCCCGGTGAAGCGGCACAGCAGTACGCGTCCGTACGTGACCTGACCGAGACCCTGGCGAGCCCGCTCTCAGCGGAAGACCAGACCATCCAATCGATGCCCGACGTCAGCCCGACGAAATGGCATCGCGCCCACACCACGTGGTTCTTCGAGACGTTCGTGCTGCTCCCGCACGACCCGAGCTACTCGGCGTTCCATCCCCAGTACGAGTACTTGTTCAACTCGTACTACGAAACAGTCGGGCCGCGGCACCCCAGGACGCAGCGAGGCTTGCTGTCCCGCCCGACGGTCTCTGATGTCGGGCAGTACCGACGCCACGTCGACGCGGCGATGCAAGCGTTCATCGAAGGCGGCCTCGACGACGACGTCGCGAGCCTCATCGAACTTGGATTGCACCACGAGCAACAGCATCAAGAGCTGCTGTTGATGGACATCAAGCACGTGCTCTCGGTAAATCCGTTGCAGCCTGCGTACCGTGACGACATCGCGATCGTCGCGCCGCAGCCGAATGTCGCGCCGCGTTGGATCGAGCACGACGGCGGGCTCATCGACATCGGCCACCGGGGCGACGGTTTCGCGTTCGACAACGAGTCGCCCCGCCACACGGTGTACCTAGATCCGTTCGCGCTGGCCGACCGTCCGGTCACGTGCGGCGACTGGCTCGAGTTCATCGCCGACGACGGCTACGCCCGCGCCGATCTCTGGCTGTCTGAAGGCTGGGCGACAGTGCAGAACGAGGCGTGGGACGCGCCCGCGTACTGGCATCGCGATGGCGATGGCGATGGCGATTCCTGGCGAGTGTTTACGCTCGCGGGGCCCAAGGATGTCGATCCGTCGGAGCCGGTGTGCCACATCAGCTACTTCGAGGCCGACGCCTACGCGCGCTGGCGCGGCGCACGACTCCCGACCGAAGCCGAATGGGAAGCCGTCGCGGGCGCGCAAGCGCCCGACGGTCATTTCCTCGACCTCGCCGCGTTGCATCCGCGCGCCGCGTCGGCGGGAAATCTCTTCGGTGACGTGTGGCAGTGGACGTCGTCGGCGTACCTGCCGTACCCGGGCTTCGTGCCCGAAGCCGGCGCGGTCGGCGAGTACAACGGCAAGTTCATGGTGAATCAGCACGTCTTGCGGGGCGGATGCTGCGCCACGCCGCCCGGCCATACGCGTGCGACGTACCGCAACTTCTTTCCTGCCGCGGCCCGATGGCCGTTCACAGGCGCTCGCCTCGCCCGAGGTACCGCATGACGACTGCATTGACCGTCGACGTTCGGATCAAGCCCGGCGACCGTCGCGCGTTGTTGGAGCGCGACGTTCGCGAGGGCCTCACCAAGGAAGCAAAGTCGTTGCCGGCGGTGTGGTTCTACGACGAGCGCGGGAGCGAACTGTTCGACGAGATCACCCGGCTCCCGGAGTACTACCCCACTCGGGCCGAACGGGCGATCCTCGTGCCGTACGCCGACGAGATCGCGACCGCCGCGAAAGCCGACACGCTCGTGGAACTCGGGTCGGGAACGTCGGAGAAGACGCGCACCCTGCTCGACGCGATGGCGCGGACGGGTGAACTCGTGCGCTTCGTCCCGTTCGACGTGAGCGAAGAGATCTTGCGTGACGCGGCACGCGACATCGCCGCGGCGTACGGGATCGAAGTGTCGGCGGTCGTCGGCGACTTCAATCGCCACCTCGACGCGATTCCGCGCGACGGGCGGCGGCTCGTGGCGTTCCTCGGCAGCACGATCGGCAACTTCACCCCCACGCAGCGCAACCGCTTCTACGTCGATCTCGACTGCAACATGGACTACGAAGACCGCCTGCTGCTCGGCACGGACCTCGTGAAACCGGTACCGCGACTGCTCGCCGCATACGACGACAGTGCGGGTGTCACCGCGGCATTCAACCGCAACGTGTTGTCGGTGTTGAACGCGGAACTTGGCGGGAATTTCGACCTCGACGCCTTCGAGCACGTCGCGGTGTGGAACGAACAGGAGCGGTGGATCGAAATGCGGCTACGCGCGCGCACCGCCCAAACCGTCGACCTGGCTTCACTCGACCTGCGGGTGCACTTCGAACAAGGCGAGACACTCCTCACCGAGATCTCCGCAAAGTTCACTCGAGGGCAGGTGCAGGACGAACTGTGGGAAGCGGGCTTCGTGGTGGACCAAACCTGGACCGACCCGGACGGCGACTTCCTCCTCACCCTCGCGCGCCCGTATTGCTGACACCGCCGAGCCCGACGGCGTCGAGCAATGCGTGACACGTGTGGGAGCCCGTCGGTACTGTGCGGCAATCAGGATCGGCGAAGGGCGCGGCAATGACTCATCCAGTGATGCTCGGGCAGATGGGTCGTCAGCTCCAAGCCGACGCCCGTAAACGCGGTCCGCGGCGAGGACGCAAAGAAGACCTCATCGGGGCGCTGCGTAACACAGCTCTGTTCGCGTTCGCGACGGATCGAGACCTCCGCAACGTCACCAAGCATGCGCACACGGTGGACGTCGACAAGGGCACAACGATCGTGCGTGAGGGCGAGCCGGGCGACCGTTTCTACGTCGTGCTCGAAGGCTTGGTACGCGTCACGCGCAATGGCCGCAAGGTCTGCGATCTCGGTGTGGGCAAGAGCTTCGGCGAACTGGCTCTGCTCGCCAACATGCCCCGCAACGCCACCGTTACCGCGGTCGAGGACACCGAGGTGGTGTCGTTCGACCGCAAGACGTTCGCCAAGGTGCTCGACGAGTCGCCGCTGTTCGCCCGTCGCCTGCTCGAAGGCGTCGCCAAACGCCTCCGCGAGTGCGACGCCAAAGCCGTCCAGTAACCCCCGGGGGCGTGCGTCGCTAGACAACACTATTTGTTGTCTAGCGACGCACGTAGGTGACGTGGTGGAAGGCGATGGCGGCCGCGACGGACACGTTGAGGGAGTCGACGCCGGGGGCGGTCGGGATGCGTACGCGGAGGTCGGCCCGCTCGAGCGTCTCCGCCGACAAGCCTGGTCCCTCCGCACCCAATAGCAGCGCGAGTTTCTCGCCCGCGGCCGGCACCAGATCGTCGATCGGCAGCGCGTCGGCGGCGGGCGTGAGCGCGACCAACCGGAACCCTTCGGCTTGCAGCTCATGCAGTGCCGCGGGCCACGGCGCCGCACGCGTCCACGGAACAGTGAGCACGTGGCCGATCGACACTCGCACTGATCGGCGGTAGAGCGGGTCGCTCGACTGCGGGCACAACAGGAGCGCGTCGATTCCGAACGCGGCGGCGTTGCGGAAGAGCCCACCGAGGTTCTCGTGGTCGTTCACCCGTTCGAGCACTCCGACTCGGGTGGCGCCCGCCAGCACCGAACGAACCGACGGCAGGGGGTACCGGTCGGCGGTGGCAACCGCGCCGCGGTGGAGGTCGAAGCCGACCGTCTCGCGCATCAGCGCCGGCGTCACGACATACACGGGCGCGGCCAGGTCCGTCAGCACGTCGGCCAACGCGTCGTACTGCGCGCGTGTAACGAGTACCGACCGCACCCGATGCTGCGTCGCGAGCAGGGTGCGGACAACCAGTGGACCTTCCGCCACGAAGAATCCGCCGTCTTCCTCGACGCGGCGGCGCAGCTCGGGATCGGAGAGTCCGACGTACTCGGCGATGCGCGGATCGCCGGCCCGGTCGATGACGGTGGGCTGCATCGGTTCAACGGCTCAGTTCGCGAAAGCGGTCGAGGGCGAACGGTGTGAGGTCGTGCTCCGGCACCTCGCCCCGACAAGCCTGCGCGACGAGACGCCCGCTATACGGGCCGAGCAACAACCCGTTGGCGCCGTGCCCGGTAGCCACGCACACGTTGTCGTGCCCCGGTACCGCGCCGAGCAGCGGATGATCGTCGGGCGTCGTGGGACGCAGGCCGACGCGCACCTCGGCCAGCGTCGCGTCGCGCAATCCGGGCGCGACCCGAAGCGTTTCGCGCAGCACCTCGTGCACACCGCCGGCGGTCGCGCGCGCGTCGAACGCCGCTTCGGGCTCGACCGTCGCACCCACCACCACTCGACCGCCCGGCCACGGCACGAGGTAGTAACCGAACACCGGCTGGGCGATCGGCCAGGCCCGCGTGTCCACGTCGTTCATGACGAGATGCACGATCTGGCCGCGATGCGGCACGACCGGCGTACGAACGCCGAGCGATTCGGCCACTCGTGGGGTCCACGCGCCTCCCGCGATCACAACGGTGCTGCACGCAACGCGTTCGCCGTCGACGATGGCGCCGACCACTCGATCGTGCTCGATCAGCAGTTCCGCGTTCGCGGGCTCGCGGTGCGCAAGACCGGCGTTCGCGGCGGCCGCGAGCATTGCCGCGCGTAGTGCGCGGCCGTCGACGCGGGCCGCGTCGGGGTTGTACAGCGCGCGTTGCACCGGCGCGAGCGCCGGGAAACGGGCACGCGCGTCCTCCGGCGGGACCTCGACGACCTGCCCCCGACCGGCCGAGATCTTCGCGACCCACTCGAACGCGGGAACGTCTGTGTCGCGCGTGGCGAATTCGAACAGCCCGCATCGCGCGTAACCGATGTCGCGCTCGCCCGCGGCGGCGAGCCGTTCGGCGAGATCGTCGTAGTAGCGGCCCGCAGCCATGCACAGATCGACCCACGCGCCATCTTCACTCAGCGCAGTTTGCGGTGACAGGATCCCTGCGCCGGCGTCGGTCGCGCGACCCGGGTGATGTCCGTCGACGAGCAGCGTGCGTACGCCGGCGTCGACCAAATGCAGCGCAATCGCGGTCCCGACGATGCCTCCACCGATCACGACCATGTCGTACTGCTTGCTCACGGCGCTCACGCAATCCTCGACCCGTTCGATGTCGATGGCGACGGGCGGGCCGGGAGTCGCTGCAACAGCTCGCTCCACAATGCGCGGTACGCCTCGGCGACGCCACTCGTGGGTGCGAAGGCGACTACCGGCTTGCGCCGCACACCCATGCGTTCGACCACCGCCGAATCGACGATCTGGGCCGACAGCGTCGCGGGCCGGGCCAACTGCACTTGTTCGACCGTGTCGCAATGGAGTCGGCGCCGCCGATCGACGAGCGAGAAGAAGGGCATCACGGCCGGTGCTGCTTCGTGCGCGGCACCCGCCGTCCGCGCGACAAACCGATCCAACTGTTCGATCGTTCGCACGCCGAGCGGTGTCGGGAGCACCGGCACGAGCAGCGCGTCCGCGGCGCGCACCACGCCGGCCGTTTGCTCGTCGCACCCGGCGGCGCAGTCGAAGATCACGATGTCGTACCACGGAGCGACGCGCGCCAAGCCCGAAACGAACGCGCCTTCGACCAGTTGATTCTCGTCGCCCGGATCGCGGGCATTGCAGAGAACGTCGAGACGGTCGTAGTCGGTAATCGACACGTCGGCCGCCGTCGATCGCTCGGTGCCGGGCACGTCATCGGCCCGTAACACGAACGTCGACGCACCTTGCGGGTCGAGGTCCCACAGCAACGTTCGCGCTCCACCGATCGCCGCGAGGTACGCAAGGTTCACCGCCGCGGTCGTCTTGCCGACCCCGCCCTTCACGCTCATCAACGCCAGCACGAGCGGCCTTCCGTGCGGCGCGGCGCGTGCACTCATTGCGATCGCGGGCCGGTCAGAAACCCGGAGGATGGCGGTCGGCCCAGGGCGCAGCTGTTTCGAGCTGCGACGCAACGCGCAGCAGCAGATCTTCCCGACCGTACGGCGCCACGAGCTGGACACCGACCGGCAGCGTCGGCGCGTCGGCAGTGGGCTCGGTCCAGTGGAGCGGCAGCGAGATCGCCGGTTGACCGGTGGCGTCGAACGGCGACGTGAACGTGACCATCCGCGCCATACGCCCCGACGCCGACGGATCGCGGTTGGGGTCGAACGAACCGAGCGCGAAGGGCGGTTCCGGGCTCGTCGGCAGCACGAGGATGTCGTAGTCGTCCCACCATGCGGCAACGGCCCGCGACCACCGGTGCATTTCTTCGAGCGCCGCGAGATACTGCGGACCGGTGATGGCGCGCCCGACCTGGGCGAGGATGGCATTGCTCGGTTCGACATCGTCGTCGGTGATGGGATGGCCGGTGCGTGCACTCCACCGGTCGAGATCGCGGGCGATCGCGACGCACAGCACGGCTCCGAACCCTTCGAGACCGGCCGTGTCGAGCGCGTCAACCTTGCTCGGCTCCACGTGATGGCCGAGCGACTCGAGCAGGGTCGCCGTGCGCTGAACGGCGGCGACACAGTCGGGATGCGACTCCGCGCCACCAACGGGGTCGGCGGTGCGGGAACGGAAACCAATGCGCAACCGGCCGGGATCCGCGCCCACCTCGCTGACCCACGGTCGCGACGGCGGCGGCGCGAAGTAGGGGTCGCCGGTGCCGGGGCCGGCGACCGCGTCGAGCACGCCGGCCGTGTCGCGCACGGTGCGCGTCAGCACGAGTTCGTGGGTGAGCGGCCCCCAGAACTCGCCGAAGTGAGGACCGAGGGTGGTGCGCGCCCGGGTCGGTTTCAAGCCGACGATCCCGCACATGCTCGCAGGGAAGCGAATGGAGCCGCCCATGTCGTTGCCGTGCGCGACCGCCACCATCCCTGACGCCACCGCGGCTGCCGAGCCGCCGCTCGAACCGCCAGGGGTGCGAGTGAGGTCCCACGGATTGTGCGTTGGTCCGTACGCGAGCGGCTCGGTGGTGATGCTCGTGGCCATCTCGGGCAGGTTGGTCTTGCCGCAGATCATGAAGCCGGCGGCGCGAAACCGCTGCGCGAGCCAGCTGTCGTCGGCCTCGTGCCAGTCGATCTTCTTCAGCGCTTCCATCCCGCAGTGATAGGGGTCGCCCGCGGTGTGGCACACGGCGTCCTTCACGAGGAACGGCACACCCCGGAACGCGCCGCCGCCGACGTCGCCGGCCGCGACCGCGGCGCGTGCCTTCTCGTAGAGCGGATGGATCACCGCGTTGAGGTCGCCGTTGGCCGCTTCGATGCGTTCGATCGCCGCGTCGAGCAGTTCGGCCGGCGTCGTCTCACCGCTGCGGACAAGGTCGGCTTGCGCGGTTGCGTCGAGCCAGCGGAGGTCGTCGGAAGTGGTCACGTGGCCATCCTGGCATGTCGCACGGCATGATCTCGCGCCGGATCCGGCCGCAATCGAGCCGCGAAAGGACTGTTTCCCGCCAGTCGAACTCCCGCGAACGTAAAATCCCTAGAAAAACCGGGCCGAAATCCGTCGTCGCGGCCATCGGAAGTGCAAGCATGCACCCGACGTGCCCACGGTTTGATGGAGGCCAGCCAACGTGAATCGAAGCCAGTTGCTCAACACGATCGCCGAGAGGATGGAGTTGACGCGCAAGGAAGCGGACCAGCTCTTGTCATCCTTCGTCGACATCATCACTGAGACCGTGAGCACCGGCGAGGACGTGACGATCTCGGGCTTTGCGAAGTTCCGCCGCGTCGATCGGCCGGCACGCATGGGCCGCAACCCCGCGACGGGTGAAGCCATCAAGATCTCTGCCAAGCGGCAGGCGAAGGTGACACCGCTCAAGGCGTTCAAGGACGCCGTCCTCTCCGGCAAGGCACCGCGCAAGGCGGCAGCCAAGAAGACGGTCGCGAAAAAGGCTCCGGCCAAGAAGGCTCCGGCCAAGAAAGCGGTCGCCAAGAAGGCGCCCGTGAAGAAGGCCGCGAAGAAGGCGACGAAGAAAACCACTCGCCGCTGAGCTCACGCTCACGAACAGTTTCGAACGGCCCGGCGCTCAGCGCCGGGCCGTTTGCTTTGTTGTGCGATGGTGGCGGCGTGCAACGACTCGAACTCCTCCCGATGTTCGCGATGCCGGGCACCATGCCGAACGGGCCGGGGTGGGCGTACGAGGTGAAGTGGGACGGCGTGCGCGCGATCAGCACGGTGTCGGATGGCGCGTTGCGCATCGTCGGTCGCAACGGTCGCGACATCACCGCGCGCTATCCCGAGATCCAAGGCCTGGTCGAGGCACTCGGTGTGCACGAGGCCGTGCTCGACGGCGAGATCATCGCGTACGACGACCGCGGCCTGCCGAGTTTCGAACGGCTGCAAGCTCGCATGCACGTCGACGAACCGGCGGCCGTCGATGCGCTGACGCGGTCGGTGCCGGTCGCCTACATGATCTTCGACGTCCTCGCGATCGACGGCGAGGTATTGGCCACGTTCCCCTATGCCCAACGGCGCGCCCGGCTCGAATCGCTCGCGCTCGATGGTCCGGCGTGGCACGTGCCGCCGAACGAAGTCGGCGATGGCTCCACCATCGAGGCGTTCACCCGGCTACATGCGATCGAAGGCATCGTCGCCAAACGCCTCGACAGCCGCTACGAACCGGGCCGCCATTCTCCGGCGTGGCGCAAGATCAAGCACACGCGCCGCCAGGAGTTCGTCATCGGCGGTTGGACGCCGGGTGAACGGGGCCGCACTGGCGACATCGGCGCGTTGGTCCTCGGCGTATACGAGCCCGATGAGCTGGATCAGTCGGGCGCTTCGCGGTTGCGTTGTTGCGGACGCGTCGGTAGTGGCTTCTCGCAGGACACACTCGTCGAGTTACGCCGCGTCTTGGCGCCGCTCGCACGCGTGTCCTCACCGTTCGACGCCGGCAGCGTCCCGCGTCGCACCAACTTCGTGGAACCACGGCTGGTCGCCGAAGTTCGCTTCGCGCAATGGACCACCGCGCATATCGTGCGCGCGGCCGTGTTCCTCGGCCTCCGCACCGACAAGGACCCGCGCACCGTGACGCGCGAAGCCTGAGCTCAGGCTTTCGCGACGATCGCACCCTGCATGCCGATACCACGATGGAACCGGCAGTAGAAGTTCAGGCTGCCCGATTGCGGCACCGTCACCGTGACCGTCCCGCTCGAGCCCGGAACCAACGACTTGTCGGTTGCGGGGCTCGCGATCGTGAATGTGTGGGTGGTCGTCCCGGTGTTCTTGAGTTGGACGGTGAGCTTCGTGCCCGGCTTCGCCTCGATGTACGTCGGTGTGAACGCGAAGTCGGCGAGGGCAACGGAGACGGATGTGCCCGACACCACCTTCGTGCCCTTGTTGTTGACCGTGCCACTGAGCTTCACGGGCGCGCTCGCCGCGCTCGATTTGCTGCTGCTACCACATGCTCCGAGCAGCAGGGCGCCCGCCACTGCGACCGTCAAGAACTTGTGTGTCATGGCCGGTCATACGCACGACCACGGCCAATAGTTCACGACTCCAGGTCGACGACGCGCAGCACCGACATCTCCGAGGCGCCCCGAGCCAGCAGCGCTCGGAGCCCCGCGAGGTCGTGCACCGCGAACTTGCGGTACATCGAGCTCAGGTAGTTGCGGACCGTGCTGGGGCTGACGAAGAGACGCGAGGCGATCGTCGCCACGGTGTCGCCCTGCGCGAGCATCGTCACGACGACGCGTTCCCGATCGGTGAGTTGTTCTGAACCGCTGAGCAGGCCGATCGGCGCGTTCGGGGCAGTCCGGCGCCGGCGTCCGAAACCCACCCACTCCACCTCGCGGGCAATGTTCAGCAGCGAGTTGGTCAGCCGATCGATGCGCTCGGGCGTGACGTCGGGAGTTTGCCACCACAGCACGCCGTCGCCGGCGTCGCCGGCAAGGTTTTCCGCGGTCACGCGAACAACGTGCGGTTCGCTCGCAGTGCCGACGTCCACGTCCGCGATCGCTTGCCGGTACGGCGCGTTTCGCACGGCTCCGAGCAGCGCCACGAGCTTGGAGCCTCGCCCATCGCCCAACGAGAACAACGAGCGACCAATTGGACCGCCCTCTGAGGTGACGAGGGCGCAAAATGCCGGGCTCGCCCATTCGACGGTGCCGTCGTTGTCGGTGAGCGCGGCCACGAACCAGCTGCGTTCCAGGACGGCCTCGAGGAGACGCTCACGCGCCGACATGCCACCACCCGACGTCACCTCGTGCACGGGGGCGGGCGCAGCGTTCACAGCAGACATGGTGCTTCACCCCGAGGCGCTCAGTGCGCGTGATTGGTCGCGGTGTCTCGATGTGATCGTCGGCCCCGCGCCCCGGCAGTGGAGTGCCGGCTGAATGTGCGAGAACGATCTCCTCAGGCGGCCACGGGGACCCGATAGCAGTTGGCCCGGCTACCCGTCACCTGCTTGAACGTCCCGTCGTATTGCAGCGTCGACTCGCCCGCACCGAGGAACAAGCACCCGTCGGGGGCCATCACCTTGCGCACGCGGCCAAGCAGGTCTCGTTTCGTGGTCGCGTCGAAGTAGATGAGGACGTTGCGCAGGAACACGATGTCCATCGACGCGAGTGCCGGCCACGGCGCGATGAGGTTCATCTGCCGGAACTCCACCGCACCCCGCAGCGTTTGCTTCACTTTCCACGCGGCGCCGGCCCGCTCGAAATACTTCATGAGCAACGGTGCCGGGAGCCCGCGGTTCACCTCGAGTTGCGCGTAACGACCTTCCTTGGCCTTCTCGACCACCTCTTGCGAGAGGTCGGTCCCGAGGATCGAAACCGTCCAACTGCCGAGCTCAGGGAAGTGCTCACGCAACGTCATTGCGATCGTGTAGGCCTCTTGGCCCGTCGAGGCCGCCGCCGACCAGATCCGTAGGGTTCGTTTGGACTTCCGGCGTTGGAGCAGGTCCGGGATCACGTCGTCGCGGAGCGCGTCGAACGGGTTCTTGTCCCGGAAGAACGACGTCTCATTCGTGGTCATCGCTTCGACCACGTCGGCGGTCACGGCCGCGTCACCGCGCTTGAGCCGATCGACCAGTGCCCCGATGTCGGCCAGGCCCTGCTTGCGCGCCAACGGGAGCAGCCGCGACTGAACGAGGTATTCCTTGCCCGGCTCGAGCACGATCGCCGACCGCTGCCGCACGAGATGGCGGATGTAGTCGAAGTCTGCTGTCTCCAGTTCGGTGACCGTCATCGTGATGGCCCGATCCGGGACGGCGGAAATGACGTCATGAGGTTGTCGTCGGCACGCAATTGCCGCGCCTCGTCCAACTTCTCTCTCCCAGACTCATTTTTCACACTTGGCGGAGCGTTCTTGCACCCCGTATCGGCCGGTAGCGTCCTCGCGCATGCAACGCGTCGGCGTCGGGATTGTCGGTTCGGGCTTCGCCGCAACGTTGCACATCGACGCGTGGAGACGCGTCGCCGGGGTGGAGGTCGATGTGGTTTCGGTCACGTCGTCGCACGCGGCTCACGCCGACACGTTCGCGAACCGCCATCACATACCTCGCGCCGACCCCGACCTCGACACCCTCCTCGCGGATCCCGCGATCGACATTGTCGACTGCTGTGTCCCCAACTACTTACACGCGACGGTTGCACTCCGCTGTCTCGAGGCCGGCAGGCACGTGGTGGTCGAGAAGCCGCTCACCGGCGCGTTTGTCGACCCGGCCGCGGTGCCGGCGAGCGCAATGCTCGAGCAGGCACTGAGCGCGGCGGATGACCTCGTGCGCGTGGCCGCCGAGCAGGGCCGCCTCCTTTGCTACGCCGAGAACTGGGTGTACGCGCCTTCGGTGGAAAAGGCCCGGCGCCTCCTCGCGGCGAGCGGTGGCACGATCCTGCGCATCCGCGGCGAGGAGTCGCACAGCGGCACCCACTCCGAGCCCAACAAACGATGGGAGACCGCCGGCGGGGGTGCGCTGCTCGGCAAGGGCAGCCACCCGCTCGGTGCCGCGCTCCACCTCAAACGGGAAGAAGGCATGGCGCGCGAGCGGCGCCCTATCAGCCCGCGTTCGGTCGTGGCGGAGGTTGCGTCACTCACGAAGGTGCCGAGCTTCGCGGCGGAACCCGAAAAGTTTCTGCGTACCGGTTACCACGATGTAGAGGACTGGGGTGCGCTCCTCGTGACGTTCGACGACGGCACCGTCGCCGAGATCACCGCCGGCGACACCACGCTCGGCGGCGTGCGCAACACGATGACTGTGTTCGCGTCGAACGTGGTGGTCGAGATGAATCTCAACCCCAACACCGCGGTGCGTGCCTACGCGCCGAGCCCCGACGTTCTCGCGGGTGAATACCTGAGCGAGAAGCTCGAGACGCACGGCGGGTGGTCGTTCCCTTCGCCCGACGAAGACTGGATGCAGGGCTACCCGCAGGAGATGCAGGACTTCGCCGAGTGTGTGGCGCACGGACGCTCGCCGCGCTCCGACGGTGGCCTCGGCCGCGACGTGCTGGCGGTGATCTACAGCGGGTACGTGTCGGCGCGCGAAGGGCGCCGCGTCGACCTGTCGCCCTGGTTCGCGGGCTGACGGAACGTCAGCGCGCGTCGGGGTCGTCGGCGCCGGTGACCTCGCCATTACGCAACCACGGGCGCACCATCACGATCGAGTCTTCGGGGTGCTCCGGATCGAGGCGCAAGACGTAGGGGTCTTTGAACGGCGGGTCGCCGTTCCAGTCCGTGACGACCGTGACCTCTTGCTTCGGCGCTCCGAACAGCCCGTTGCGCAGGCCGTTCATCCATGCGGCCGACACGACACCCGCAGCCGAGGCCTCGAAGCGACGGATCGGGCTCGGTTCCTCGCGGCCGCCGTACGCGTCGTCGAGGAACGCGCTTTCGTCGAGAAATGCGTCTTGGTCGAAGTCTTCCGCCGCGAATTCGCCGGCGACGAACTCGCCACTCGGGAGATCGTCCACATCATCCAGGCTAGCCATCGCCTTGGGCGGCAAACACCGCGCGGGTGAAGCCGGCCAGGGCTTCCTCCGAGGCGACACATATCGACGTGACACAACCGGACGGCCAGTCGTCCCAGGTGCGCACCGGTGCGGCGTGGACGTCGCGCAACGCGCGCGTGATACCCACGCCGAGGAGTTTCAGGTACGCCTCCTTCGCCGTCCACTCGCGCAAGAACGCACGCGGTCGCTCGGCGGCGGGAAGCGAGCGCCAGCGCGCATAGTCGTCGGCGCTCATGATTCGTTCGGCGACCCGCTCGCCGTGCCGGCGCGCGCGCACAACTTCCACGTCGACGCCAACGGATTCGGGGGCGATCGCGACCACCCCGATGTCGCCTGAATGCGAAAGGCTGAACGACACGCCGGCGCCGGCGGCGGCGACCTCGGGGCGACCGTGCTCCCTCGACCCGCACACCGCGCACGAATAGCGGTATTGGATCGCAGCCGGCTCGGTGCCGAGCCGCTCGGCGAGCAGGACGCGCAGCGCGCCGTGCGCCACGACGTAGCGCATGCGCGCTACGCCTTGCCGTGCGTCGGCGTGACCGCGCTCGCGTTCGTCGAGAAACGGGGCGAGCCAATCGACGACCGCGGGGTCGGCGTCGAGGTCGACGGCGCTGCACACGCGGTCGGCGGCCATACCCGACGGTAGCCTTCGGCACCGTGCTGACGATCGCTTCCGACGCGCACCGCCGGCACCACCCGCGCGAACCGTTCCACGACTTCGGGCGCATGGTCGCGCCACCGGAAGTGCCCGAGCGGGTCGATCGCATTCTCGACGCGATTCACCACGCCGATCTCGGCGAGGTCCGGGCCCCGGAAGAGCACGGGGCCGAACCGGTGCTCGCGGTCCACGCCCTCGACTACGTCGAGTTCCTCGAACAGGCACACGCACAGTGGCGCGACGAGACCGGCGCCGCCGAGGACTCGGAGGCGGTCGCGTACGCACGCGCGATTCGCGACCAACCGTTCGAGGAACCGGTACACATCGTCGCGAAGCTCGGTTGGTACTCGCACGACACCGACCCCATCCTCACCGGCACGTGGGAGGCGGCGAGCAGCGCGGTGGACGTCGCGCTCAGTGCGTGGGATGCGATCACGACCGGCGGCGAGCGTTCCGTGTATGCGTTGTGCCGGCCGCCCGGTCATCACGCGGCCGCCGATTCGTTCGCCGGATACTGCTATCTCAACAACGCCGCTATCGCCGCGCACGCGTGGACCGATGCGGGTGCACGCGTCGCAATACTCGACGTCGACTACCACCACGGCAACGGGACCCAGCAGATCTTCTACACACGCGACGACGTGCTGTTCGTGTCGCTGCACGCCGACCCGGCGGTGGATTACCCCTTCTTCCTCGGTTTCGCAGGTGAGCACGGCTGGGGCGCCGGCGAAGGAGCGACCCGGAACTTCCCGTTGCCGCACGGCACCGACTGGGTGGGCTACGCCGACGCACTCGCGAGCGCGGCCGCCACGATCACACGATTCGCGCCCGACGGTCTCGTGGTGTCGTTGGGCGTCGACACTGCCGCCGAGGATCCCGACGGATTCGAGCTGCGCGGCGACGACTACCTGCGGATGGGTGAAGCGATCGCGTCGCTCGGTCTCCCCACCCTCTTCGTGCAGGAAGGCGGCTACTGCCTCGACGTGCTCGGGCGCAACGTCGTCAACGTTCTTGGCGGCCACGAGCAGGCCGCGCGATAGCCCGAAGAAACGTACGCTTTCGACATGTTGCAGATCGAAGGCACGATCGTGCACGACGCCGACGCGCACGTGGTGGAGGTTCCCGACTGGTTCTTCCCGTACGCCGATACCGCGACGCGCGAGAAGTTGCAACCGCTGTACGTCGCGAGCGTGAAACCGGGCGAGCACGATCTCATCGAGCAATACCGCGCCAAGCACACCGATCCGGAGTTCCGGGCCCAAGACGCGGAGCAGATCTGGTTACGGAAGAACTGGGCGGCGACCGGCTCCTTCATCGCAGCCGACCGTCCCGTCGCAATCGACTTGCTCGGAGTGGCGAGCCAACTCGTTTTCAACACCTTCGCGAACAACACCTTGAAGCGCGCCGAGCTCGGCGACGACCTCGACTACGCGTACGGCATCGCCGCCGCCCACAACCGCGCGATGCTCGACTTCTGCTCCGTCGACGAGCGGTTACTGCCCACGTGCTACCTCCCGCTCGCCGACTTCGATCGCGCGGCAACGGCCGCGCGCGAATGGATCGACGCCGGCGCGGCTGCGTTGCTGGTCGCGTCGGCGCCACCGCGCACGCACTCTCCGAGTCAC
>JAODBJ010000352.1 GCA_025463905.1 Actinomycetes bacterium | reverse complement strand
GGTCTCGTTCTGGTGCCCAGCCTCGGGAAGATTGGGGTCGACCCAGCCCTTGACGACGGAAGCCATGAGGTCATCCGTCTGCAAGTGAACGCTGCGGTCGAAGGCGGCCGCGATGAGATGGCTTACCGTCGATTTCCCGACCCCGCCGGGACCGGACACGACGATGATGGGTCCGTTCGTCGCCCCGTTGATGGCTCCGTTGCGAGCGTCAGACGCATGGTCGGACACGGATTTCTCCTGGTTCCGGCCGGCGACGAACGTGTGCAAGCGCGGCGGCATACGACTCGGGTCTTCCGTGCGCTCTCGCGCACGTGACGCTTGAAGCGCTTCTTCACTGTCATCGGCCCTCAAACCGCGCGCAAGCCACGGCATCCCAGCTCTCTGGCCCACGCGGTCGCACCGGACAGCGATCCGAGGTCTCAGGCGCCTTTGCCCCCAGGTGGAGCGCCGCTGGAAGGGGCCAACGGGGTTCGGCGTGGATCTCGCCACACCCATCTTGCGATTGAGTCCGCACGATCGTCGAGTGTCTCGTAACCAGGGATCGATCGTCTCGGCTCCAGAGTCGGGCCCGGTACACCCAGGCCTGCACGGACCGGTGGACAAAGGTCTTCGACACGCGCGTGAAGGCCGCGCGTGTGCCGAAGATCCGATTGCACGATCTGCGCCACACGCACGCGACGCTGCTCCTCTGGGCGGGAGCCAACGCGAAAGTCGTATCGGAAGGACTCGGTCACAGCTCGGTCGCGTTCACACGCGACACGTACGCGCACGCGATGCCGGGCCAACAAGCGGACGCCGCGGCGGCAGTTGCCCGTCTCGTCGACGGCGCGAAATGCCCGTCGGAAAACGGCGAATGAAAACACGAACGCGAAGCTCGTGACAAGAATGCGATTTTGCAGCCGTACGCGAGGCTCCACATGGCTTCTGACCTGCGCAGATGAAGCTCCGGGGGAGAGACTCGAACTCTGGACAAGCACCTGATGCGTGATGTTGCGTGGTGTCACGCGGTCCGTCTGATCAGGCGATACGCGATTCGGGTGTCCCTCGGATGTCGTCGAAACAGCCGCGATGCTGCCGCGTTTGTGACCAAGTTGTGACCACGGCGGCCGGCCGGCCGGCCGACATTCAGACTCGCGACCAGTGCCGTGTCAGCCAACGTTTGCGTCGTTGGCGACGGGCGTCTCGGACGCGGCGATAGGAGACGATGCACAGAGCTGCCCTCGGCGAGCAAGACTGTCGCTCGTACGTATAGATCTGGTCCGACAGCTCGGAGTGACGGGCGCTTCGGGCCCATGAAAGACTGTCGTCGCGCACGGTCTGGCTGACTGAAGCCCTAGATCAGCGTGGGTACGGCAGCGTACGAAACCACAGATGCTCCGCTACAGAGTTGCGTGGTCACATGGCGCGCATTGGTGGTTCCTGTGCGCGCCATCGCCTCCGCGTACAAGGCGGCGGCGTAGGCCGTCGCGAAGGACGTTCCTGCATACGTTCGGTTCGTCTGCGTTCCGCGCGCAACGTCGTCCCCGGGTAGCGCGATGACTGACAGTTGGCCGGAGGCATCCCAGTTCGCGAACGATGCAAGCGACTTTCGGGTTGTATCTAACGCCGTGACCGGTATTGCGCCCGAGTATGACGCAGGGCGTGCAATGACGCCGACGCCATCGTTGCCGGCCGCCACGAGTACCGCGCGATCTTGGCCACCCGCCGTCACTGCCCAGTCGACGATCTTCTCGAAGACTTCCGATCGTGCAGCTTGGCGAACGAGTCCGCAGGCCGCACATGGTTGGTCTACGAGGATCTGCCGATAGCTCAGAGTTACGACGTCCGCATCGATGTCGACCGCGCGCGCGAGCGCGTGAAGCGCGTCCCATTCGGTGCTGTCGGTCCCGCCCATGCGGATCGGCTCGACATCGGCGCTCGGCGCCGAGTCCGCGATCAGTGCGGCGACGAGCGTTCCATGACCGGCAGTCGAAGGATCACCCGGAATGAGATCGGCCCCCGCACCAACATGGACCAGTTGCGGCGCACCGGACCAAGTAGACACCGGAATGGACCGACGAGTCCGGCAAGACCCCTTCCAGCCTGCGCCTCCCCGCAGTGAGCAAGTGCAGGCCTCGAGACTGATGATGAGCAACGCGGAGCCGGCTGCATAGTCGTCAACAGCACGTGCGACGCCTCGACGACGCGTCACCCGTCAGTCACCCTCACATTCGCGATCACATCTTGAATCGCGCTCTCGCGGAACACAGTGCGTAGCTGCGCCTGAAGCCCGTGTCGTCGTGCAACCGCGCGCAGTCGTTGCAACCAGCCATCATCGACGAGGCCGGGAACTGAGACCCAGTCGTGCTCGCCGTAGTGGGCCCGTTGCGCGTCGGTCAGCACGAGCATTGGCGGGAGCGTATCGACGTCGAAGAGATGGGCCCAACAGGCCGGGTCGCCACCTTCGTCGTTTGCGTCGAGCGGTTCGGAACGCGGGTTCATGGCGAGGGGTGGAGTTTGACGCAACAGACGCCCTCTTCGGGTTCGAGTCGCGCGTCGAGCCCGGTGTCGCCGGCCCGTTCCAGCGCCGCGGCGAGCAGGCAATGGTTCATGCCGCAGATGAGCTCGGTGTGCTGTTGCGCGAGCTTGTGGAAGGGACAGTTCTGCAGCACGACGGTGCCATCGTCCGTGGGTCGCGGCTCGAAGCCGTGCTCCTGGAGGACGTCGAGCACGACGCGCCGACGACTCCCCTTCCGGCGGCGACCCGCGCCTTCGAGGCGACCCTTCATCTCCTCCGCGAGCCGCTGTCCTTCGGCGTGGGCGACCTCGTCGAGCGCGGTCGCGATGTCGACTCCCCCGGTTCGCGACCGGTCGGCCGCTTCGGCCAGGAGCCGGCCCGCGAGCTCGTAGTCGCGCGGCGGGAGCGACACCTCGAAGTCACGACGGGCGCGGCGATAGAGCTTCGCCGGACGTCCGGCGCCGGGACCTTGGCGGCCCGAGAGTCGTTGGTAGTCGACCTCGAGGAGCCCGTCGGCGGCGAGCCGATCGAGGTGGTGTGCGGCGGTGCCGCGTTCGAGGTCGACCGCGTCCGCCGCCTGGTCGCGGCTGACCCAGCCGGCGGCACCGGCGACGTACTCGTACAACGCGCGCCGGGTGGGCTCCGCGAGCGTCGTGATGGCGCCGAGCCGGTCGGTCATCTGCACCTCGTGTATTACGAACTTTGCTTGACGATACAGACTACCCGGCGTACGGTCCGTCTCTAACAGCAGTCCTGATTACTCATAGAAGGAGACGAGCATGACGATCACCGCCACCGCACCCCAACCGACCGTCGCCCGAGCGACGCCCACGGCCCGGGCCTTGCAGGATCCTGCACTCCAGGCGTTCTGGCTGCTGCGGATCGGGCTCACGATGGCGCCGATCCTCTTCGGCCTCGACAAATTCGCCCACGTGCTCACGAACTGGGATCGCTACATCGCCCCTGAGATCGTGCACTGGCTTCCCGGCACCGCCCACCAGCTGATGTACGTGGTCGGTGCGATCGAGATCGTCGCCGGTCTCGTCGTCGCGTTCGCCCCGCGCTTCGGCGGCTACCTGGTCGCCGGATGGCTCGCCGGCATCATCGTCAACCTGCTCATGCTCGGCGGCTACTACGACATCGCACTGCGCGATTTCGGCCTGCTGCTCGCGGCGCTGACCCTGGCGCGCCTCGCGACCTACGAGCACGACACGCGCGGAGCCTGACGTGACGGCGCAACCGCTGCGCATCGCCCGGACCGACGACGCCATCGATCTCGACGCGGCCGAGTCGGCCGTGGCCGACCTGCTCGTCGCACTCGGTCACGATCCCTCCTCCGAGCATCTCGGCGAGACGCCACGACGGGTGGCATCGGCCTACGCAGAGCTCCTCACGCCGCGCTCGTTCTCGCTCACGACGTTCCCGAACGACGAGTGCTACGGCGAGTTGGTGCTCGCTCGCGACATCCCGTTCGTGTCGCTGTGCGAGCACCACCTGCTGCCGTTCAGTGGTGTGGCGCACGTGGGCTACATCCCCGGCGAACGCATTCTCGGCCTGTCGAAGCTCGCACGGGTTGTGGAGTTGTTCGCTCGCGGGCTGCAGGTACAGGAACGACTGACGAAGCAGGTTGCCGACTGGCTCGCGGACCATCTGCAGCCGCGGGCCGTCGGCGTGGTCATGGAAGCCGAACACTCGTGCATGTCGCTGCGGGGTGTGCGCGCCGCCGGCACGACCACGGTGACGTCGGCACTCCGCGGTCTCCTGCGCGACGACCCGCGATCACGGGCCGAGTTCTTCGCCCTCACGCGCACGACCTGACTGGAAGAGACTCCATGGATTCGCAAGCGATGGTCGTCATCGGTGGCGGTCTTGCCGCCGCCAAGGCGGTCGAGGCCGCCCGCATCAGCGGGTACGACGGCCGCATCGTGCTGTTCGGCGAGGAGACGCACGCGCCGTACGAGCGACCGGCACTCTCGAAGGAGTATCTGCGCGGCGAGACCGATCAGGCCCAGATCACCGTGCACGACGAAGCGTTCTACGCCGAGCACCGGATCGACGTCCGCACCGGCACCAGCGTCGTCGCGATCGATCGCACCAATCACGAGGTGCTGACCGATCACGATGAACTGGTCTCGTACTCGCAGCTCCTCATCGCCAGCGGCGCCGCGCCGCGCACGCTGCGTGTCCCCGGTGCCGAGCTCGGAGGCGTGCACTACCTCCGGACCATCGACGACGCCGACCGCTTGCGCACCGCCCTGCTCGGCGCCGCGCGCGTCGTCGTCGTGGGCGGCGGCTGGATCGGCTCGGAGGTGGCGGCATCGGCTCGCCAACTCGGCCGGCCGGTCACGCTCGTGGACCCCGGGCCCGCGCCGTTGCACACGGTCCTGGGCCTCGAGGTCGCGGCGGTGTACCGCGACCTGCACGCCGACCACGGTGTCGAGCTCGCGCTGGGCACGCACGTCGAGGCGCTCCGCGGCACCACGACAGTCGAGGAGGTCGTCACCGCGGACGGCCGCGTCATTCCGGCCGACGTGGTCGTCGTCGGTGTCGGTGTCATTCCGCGCACCGAGCTCGCCCACGCTGCGGGTCTGACGCTCGACGACGGGATCGCGGTCGACGAGCACCTGCGCACTGCCGACGCGGCGATCTTCGCGGCGGGCGACGTCGCGGCGGCGACGCATCCGTTCTACGGCCGCCGCCTGCGGGTCGAGCACTGGGCCAACGCGCAACAGCAGGGCATCGTGGCGGGCCGGAACATCGTGGGACATCGCGATCCGTACGACCGGCTGCCGTACTTCTTCTCCGACCAGTACGACGTCGGGATGGAATACGTGGGCCACGCGCACGACTGGGACCGCGTGGTGCTGCGCGGCGATCCGGCCGATCGCAAGTTCATCGCGTTCTGGATCAAGCGCGACCGCATCGTGGCCGCGATGAACGTCAACATCTGGGACGTCGTCGAGCCGCTGCGTCACCTGATCACGGCCCGCCTCCCGGTCGACGACGCGCGGCTGCGTGATCCCGACGTCGCGCTCGACGAGATGCTCACGCCGGCGGTCGGATAGCACGATGGACTGGGCCGGGTGGGCGCTGTTCGGCCTGCTTGCGACGGCGCTCATCACCGCGGTGATGATCGGCGCGCAACTGGTCGGCTGGACGCGTCTCGACCTGCCGTTGTTGCTCGGCACGAGCGTGACCGCCGACCCCGACCGGGCGCGCGTCGTCGGCTTCTTCATCCATCTCGCGATCGGTGAAGGATTCGCGTTCGGCTACGCGGCCGGGTTCGCGTTGCTCGACACTGCGACGTGGTGGCTCGGCGCGCTGTTCGGACTCGTGCACGTCAGCGTCGCGCTCACGATCCTCGTCCCGCTGTTGCCGGGCGTGCATCCGCGTATGGCATCGGATCGCGCCGGACCGGCGTCGACCGCGGTGCTGGAACCTCCGGGACTCCTCGCGCTGAACTACGGCGCGCAGACCCCGCTGGTCGCGATCGCATCCCATCTCGTGTTCGGGATCGCGCTCGGTCTGCTCCTGACGGTGCGCTGACGTGTCCGGCCGCCCGGACCGGCCGATCGGCGACTACGGGCTCGTCGGCGACACCCGCACGGCCACGCTCGTGTCGTCGGACGGCGCCATCGACTGGATGTGCGTGCCCCGGTTCGACGGTGAACCCCTGTTCGGCCGGTTGATCGGCGGGCCGACGGCGGGAACGTTTCGGGTCGGTCCGACGAGGCCGCCGCGCATGTCGACGCGGCGCTACCGGCCCGGCACCGCCACGTTGGAAACGACGTGGGAGGTCGACGGCGCGTCGTTGACGCTCACTGACGGCATGGTGGCGGAACCCGACGGCCGCCTGCTGCCCTCGACCCTGCTCGTGCGCCGGCTGACCGCAGTCGGAGGCGCGGCCGACGTCACGATGTTGTTCGATCCGCGCTTCGGTGAAGCCCGCAATCCACCACGCTCGGAGCGTCGGCGTGACGGGCTCGTGTGCAGCCGTGGCGCGCTCGCGGTCTCACTCGGATGCGAACCTCGCGTCGAGGTCGAGGCGGGGCGCGCGGTCAGGGTGACCATCGCACCCGACCGCCCGCTCACCCTGGTGCTGGCGATCGCGCACCGCGAACCCCTGATCTACGTCGAACCCGACGCGGCCTGGGACGCGCTCGAGTCCGACGAACGGCGCTGGCGGGAGTGGACCGCCGGCATCGACGCCGGCATCCCGTACCGGGACGCCGTGGTCCGAAGCCTGCTCACGTTGCGGTTGCTGACCTACTCGCCGTCGGGTGCTCCCGTCGCGGCTCCGACGACGTCGTTGCCCGAGGAGCTCGCCGGCGGCCGCAACTGGGATTACCGCTTCGCTTGGCCGCGCGACGCCAGCATCGGCATCGGCGCCTTTCTCGGCGTCGGCAAGCAACGGGAGGCCCGCAGCTTCCTCCGGTGGCTCCTGCACGCCAGCCGCCTCGACCGGCCGCGCCTGCCCGTGCTGCTCACCCTGCACGGCAAGCATCCACGACCGGAACGCACCCTCGACGACTGGCCCGGCTATGCCGGGAGCCGGCCCGTGCGCGTCGGCAACGGCGCCGCCGACCAGCACCAGCTCGACACTTACGGATGGGTCCTCGACGCCGCGTGGCTGCTCACCCGAGCCGGGCACCCGCTGTACTCCGAGACGTGGCGGGCGATGTCGGGCTTCGCCGACCGCGTCGCGCGGCGCTGGCGGCTGCCCGACAACGGCATCTGGGAGATTCGTGGCGATCCGCAACATCACGTCCACTCCAAGCTCATGGCCTGGCTCGCGCTCGATCGCGCGCTTCGCATCGCCGTCACTCATCGCACCTCGGCGCGGCGACGGGCGCGGTGGCAACACGAGCGCAACGCGATTGCCGACGATGTTCGCCGTCACGGCTTCAACGAGGCGCGAGGGAGCTACACGCGCGCGTACGGCTCGGACGACCTCGACGCGGCAGTGCTCGTGCTTCCCCTCCTCGGCATCGAGCCCATCGGCTCGACGCGTGTCGACACGACGATCGCGGCGATCAGCGACGAGCTCGGAGCATCCGGCCCACTGCTGTACCGCTACCCGCCGGGACGCGACGGGTTGACCGGTTCGGAAGGCGCGTTCCTTCCCTGCGCGTTCTGGCTCGTGCAGGCGCTCGCAACAACCGGCAAGGTCGACGAGGCGACCGAGCGATTCGAAGCGCTCCTCCAGCTCGCGACACCACTCGGCCTGTACGCAGAGGAGATCGACCCCACCAGCCGCGAGCATCTCGGCAACTTTCCCCAAGCGCTCACACATGCCGCGCTGGTACAGGCCGCCCTTGCGCTCCGAGACGCGTCGGGGTGCGGCCGACGATTGGGTTTGCCATGACACCTGTCAAGTACCGGTACCCGTCTGACATTTCGGGTCCGGTACCTGCCTGACAGTCGGGCACGGGTTACGCGGCGTTTCCCGGCGAGCGACACACCAGCCCGGTAGTGCGCGGCGGCGAAGCTGATCATCCCGTTGCGCCCGACACGCCGCGACGCGCATGGCACCGCGATGTCGTCGTGATTGACGGTAACCGCGACGGCGACGTCGGCTGGTTCGGCAGCCGCGAGCCGGAACCGTTCAGAGGGGGCAACCAT
>JAODBJ010000345.1 GCA_025463905.1 Actinomycetes bacterium | reverse complement strand
TCTTGCGGTACAGCTCTGGTCCGAGGTTGCTTTGCGCGAGCCCGAACGTGACCGGCCGGCCCGTACGCCGGTTGATTTCGGCCATCCAGTGCACCTCGGCGCGCGTGCCTTCGTAGGCGTCGCCGGGTCGCTCGAAGCGCGGGGCGGCTTCGAACACGCCGTGGCCGCGCCGGCCGAGAACGTCGGCGATGGCGTACAGCTCATCGGGTGTCGCCCATGTGCCCGGCACCGCGCGCCCGTCGGGGACGCGGTGCAACAGCGTGCGTGACGTCGAGAACCCGAGCGCGCCCGCACCGATCGCCTCGTCGACGAGGTCGGCCATCGTCGCGATGTCGTCGGCGTTCGCGGGTTCCTCGGACAGTCCACGTTCGCCCATCGCGTACTGGCGGACTGCGCAGTGCCCGACCATGCCGCCGACGTTGATCCCCTTCGGCAACCGGTCGATGTCCTGCAGGTACTCCCCGTAGGTTTCCCAGTTCCACGAGAGGCCGGCGAGGATGCTGTCGGCGGGAATGTCTTCGACCGATTCCATGAGCCCGGCGAGCCACCCGCGGTCTTCGGGGCGGCAGGGTGCGAACGTCACCCCGCAGTTGCCGAGCACGACGGACGTGATGCCGTGCCAGCACGACGACGTCGCGTACGGGTCCCAGGAGATCTGCGCGTCGAGGTGGGTGTGGATGTCGACGAAGCCGGGAGTCACCACCCGCCCTTCGGCGTCGATCGTGCGGTGCGCACTTGTGTTGATCGTGCCGGCGGGCCCGACCTCCACGATGCGGTCACCGTCGATCGCGACATCGCCGACGAACGCGTCGCGGCCGGTGCCGTCGACGACGGTTCCGTCCCTGATCACCAGATCGTGCGCCATGTGTCCCCCGAAAGCAGGCACCTGCCTGTCGAGCAGGTACCGTACGTGTGCGTGAACGACGCGCACCATTGCGGAGCTTGAAATGACGCGCGCGTTCGTGCCGGCCGACGTCGACGAAGTACGCGATGCGCTGGCTCGCCACGACTATCTCGCCGACGAAGGCCTCGCCACGTCGATCTTCCTCGCGTTGCGGTTGCAGCGCCCACTCCTGCTCGAGGGGGAGGCCGGGGTCGGCAAGACCGAGGTCGCGAAGGTGCTCTCCCGCTGGACGGGAGGCGACCTCGTGCGGCTCCAGTGTTACGAGGGCATCGATGCCGGGCAGGCGGTGTACGAGTGGGACTACTCGCGACAACTGCTGCACCTCCGAGCCGTCGAAGCGAGCGGAAGCGAAGTCGTCGAAGACGAGTTGTACTCGTCGCGCTTCCTCGTGAAACGGCCGCTGCTGCGCGCGCTCGACTACGAGGGTGACGTGCCCCCGGTGTTGCTCGTCGACGAGGTCGACCGCGCCGACGACGAGTTCGAAGCGTTCCTGCTCGAGATCCTCTCCGACTGGTCGATATCGGTACCGGAGTTGGGTGTGGTGCACGCGGAGATACCGCCGATCGCGATCCTCACCTCGAACCGCACGCGCGACGTACACGACGCGTTGAAGCGGCGTTGCCTCTACCACTGGATCTCGCACCCCGACTTCGAACGCGAGCTCGCGATCCTGCGAGTGCGCGCTCCTGAGGTGCCGAACGCGCTCGCGCGCGAGGTAGCTGCCGCCGTGGAGTCGCTGCGCGGCATCGATCTCTACAAGCCGCCCGGCGTCGCCGAGACGATCGACTGGGCGCAGGCGCTCGCGACGCTGGGCACGACGCACCTCGACGAACGAGCGGTGGAGAACACGCTCGGCACGATCCTCAAGTACCGAGAAGACCAGGAACGGGCTCGCTCGCACGGGCTCGACGAACTGGTGCGTGAGGCGGTCGCGCGCGGTGCCTGACGTCTCCGAGGGCGTCGTGGAGGTCGAGCGTCTTGCGGTGGCGTTCACGCGCCTGCTGCGCGGGTCGGGGATCGACATCCCGCTCGGAGCGACCCTCACCTTCGGCGAAGCGTTGCGCACAGTCGGTCTCTCACGGCGAGACGACGTGTACTGGGCGGGTCAGGCGACGCTCGTCAAACGTCCCGAAGACATCGAAACCTACGACCGCGTGTTCGACGCGTTCTGGCACGGTGTGACCGCGCGCCTCACGGCGCCGCTCCCGCCCACCGTGGTTACGCTTGCGTTCGACACCGGCGAAGAACCCGAACCGGCCACGGAAGACGCGGCACAGAACGAACAGAACGATGCGCCGGTGATCGCGGTTCGCTGGAGTCCGACCGAGGTGTTACGCCACCGCGACTTCGCCGAGTACACACCCGCGGAGTTCGTGGAAGCGCGTCGTTTGATGACCGACCTCCGGCTCGCCCGGTCGATGCGCCCGAGCCGCCGCCGCCGGCGCGGTCGTCGCGCGCACGGCACCCCCGACGTCCGCCGCACCGTGCGCGACGCCCTGCGTGCGGGCGGCGAGCCCATCCGCCGCTCATACCTCACGCCCACCGAAACCCCTCGCCGGCTCGTCTTGCTGCTCGACGTGAGCGGTTCCATGGAGCCGTACGCACGGGCGTTCGTCCGTTTCCTCCACGCCGCCGTCGTCGGTCGTCGCCGCGTTGAGGCCTTCGCGCTCGGGACGCGGCTCACTCGCATCACGCGTGAGTTGTCGTCGCGCGATCCCGACGCCGCGATCACTTCCGCCGCCGACCGAGTGGCCGACTGGGCGGGTGGCACCCGGCTCGGCGACTCGCTGCGGGCCTTCAACGACGAGTGGGGCGTACGCGGCATGGCGCGCGGCGCGGTGGTCGTGGTGCTCTCCGACGGGTGGGACCGCGGCGACCCGTCCGTGCTGCGAGAGCAGATGGAGCGGATGCGGCGGGTGGCGCATCGGATCGTGTGGGTGAACCCGCTCAAGGCGTCCCCTGGGTACGCGCCGCTGGCCCAAGGAATGGCAACGGCCCTCGCCTACGTTGACGAGTTCGTAGAAGGTCACTCGCTCGCGGCGCTCGAACGCGTCGCCGAGGCGATCGCACGGTGAGGCAACGATGAAAGAAGTACTCGACGACATCGAGCGGTGGCAGGCGCAGGGGCACCGGATCGCGCTGGCGCGCGTCGTGGGTGTTGAGGGCTCCGGTCCGCGCGACCCGGGCGCGACGATGGTGGTCAACGACGCGGGCGAGGTAGCCGGTTCGGTTTCCGGCGGCTGCGTCGAAGGCGCAGTCGTGGAAGCGGCCCTCGAACTGCTGCGCGGCGAACGCGACCGCGGGGTCATCACGTTCGGCTACTCCGACGACGATGCCTTCGCCGTGGGTCTCACGTGCGGCGGCACGATTCATCTCTTCGTCGAGCCCCTCGATTGGTGACGGCGTCGGTTTTCGAGACCCTGCGCGACACACTGCGCGCGGGGGAGCCCGCGGCGTTGGCCACCGTCGTGGAAGGGCCGCACATCGGTGCGAAGTTGCTGGTGCGGCCGGGCGTGGCTCCGGTCGGCGATCTGGGTGATCCCGATCTGGATCGTGTCGTCGCGCGCGACGCGTTGGGTGAGCTGGAGTCGGGGCTCACATCCACCCGTCACTACGGCGAGCACGGTGAAGCTCGCGAACGCACCGTGTCGGTGTTCATCGAGTCGTTCGCGCTGCCGCCACACCTCGTGATCTTCGGCGCGGTCGACTTCACCGCCGCGCTCGCGAAAGTCGGAAAGCTGCTCGGCTATCGGGTGACGGTCTGCGACGCGCGGGCGGTGTTCGCCACCGTCGCGCGTTTCCCGATGGCCGACGAAGTCGTGAACGACTGGCCGGACCGATACCTCGCGAAGATCGCCGACGATCTCGGGCCGCGCGATGCCGTGTGCGTACTCACCCACGACCACAAGTTCGACGTACCGGCGATCGCGGCTGCGACCCGCACGAGGGTGGGATACGTCGGGGCGATGGGTTCCCGCCGCACGCACAACCAGCGCACTGAACGACTGCGCGAGGCCGGCGTAACCGACGCCGAGATCGCGCGGGTGATGTCGCCGATCGGGCTCGACCTCGGCGCGCGTACGCCGGAGGAAACGGCAATCTCCATCTGCGCCGAGATCATCGCGTTGCGAACAGGCCGCATTGCGCCATCGTTACGTGACGCATCCGGTCCGATTCACTCCTGATCTTCACGGCTGATCCAAGGGGGTAGGTACGTGGAACTCGGCATTGCCGGTCGGCGAGCGGCTGTCGCCGCGTCGTCGCGAGGATTGGGTTACGCCGTCGCCGCAGCCCTTGCCGCCGAAGGCGTGCACGTCGCGATGTGCAGCCGGCGCCGTGAAGCGATCGAAGCGGCGGCCGCATCCGTAGGCCATGACGCGGTTCCGATCGTCGCCGATGTCGCGCACGTCGATGGTGCGACTGAATTCGTGCACGCGGCGGCGGCCGCGCTCGGCGATATCGACATTCTGGTCACGAACGCGGGCGGCCCACCGCCGGGCACGTTCGCAACCGTCGACGTCGCGCAGTACCCCGACGCGTTCGACCTGAACTGTTTGGGCGCGATCGCGATGTGCAAGGAGACCGTGCCGGGGATGCAGCAACGCAAGTGGGGACGGGTGCTCGCCATCACGTCGATCGCCGTCCGGCAACCGATTGCCACTTTGATCCTGTCGAACACCGCGCGCGCCGGACTCACCGCGTTCCTCAAGACGTTGGCGCGCGAGGTCGCGGCCGACGGAGTGACGGTGAACTCGCTCCAACCCGGTCTGCACGCCACCGAACGCCTGAAGTCGCTGCACGGCGACGGCGGCGACCCGGCGGCGAGCATCCCGGCGCGCACGCTGGGTGAGCCCGCCGACTTCGGAGCGTTCGCCGCATTCCTCTGCTCCGATCACGCGCGGTTCGTGACCGGCGCCGCGATTCCGGTCGACGGCGGCGCCTACGCTGGGCTGCTCTGATGTTCCGTCACGTGGTCTTGCTCCGCTTCACACCGGAATCGAGCGCCGAAGAACGCGCCGGTGTCGGCGACGCGCTCCGTACCCTCCCGTCGCATATCCCCGAGATCCGCGCCTATTCGGTGGGGGAGGACGTCGGCGAGACCGACGGCAACTACAACCTTGCGGTCGTCGCCGACTTCGACGACGCCGCGGGGTATGTCGTGTACCGCGACCACGACGTGCACCAACGCATCATCCGCGACCTCATCCGCCCCATCCTCGCATCACGCGCCGCCGTCCAAACACGTGCGTCGCTAGACAACACATAGTGTTGTCTAGCGACGCACGTGGGTAGCGGCGAGGTCTTTGGCCCAGCGATAGTCGGGCTTGCCGGCGGGGTTGCGCTGCACTTCCTCGACGACGAACAGATGGCGGGGGAGTTTGTACCGGGCGAGCGTGTTGCCGGCGTGTTCGACGAGGTTTTCGAGCGTAAACGTGCGGCCCGGCCGGGGTGCCACCACCGCGGCGACGCACTCGCCCCACCGTTCGTCGGGAACACCGACCACGATCGCGTCGAACACGTCGGGGTGGCTCTTCAGCACTGATTCGACTTCTTCGGGAAACACCTTCTCGCCGCCCGTATTGATGCTCTGCGACCCGCGCCCGAGCACTGTGATCGTGCCATCGGGTTCGAGCACCGCGCGATCGCCGGGGATCGCCCAGCGCACACCGTTCATCTCCACGAACGTCGCCGCGGTCTTCTCGGAGTCCTTGTAGTACCCGAGCGGCACGTTGCCCCGCCGCGCCAGCATGCCGGTTTCACCGACCTTCACCGGTGTGAAGTCGTCGCCGATCACGGTGGTGGAGTCGTTCATCTGGAACCGCGGGCCACTGCCGTTGGGGTCGACGGTGCCGTTCGCTCCGGTCTCCGAAGCACCGAAGGAATCCATCACGAACACGTTCGGCATCAGGTCGTGCAACTCGCCCTTGATCGAGGGGGAGAGAATCGCGCCGCCCGACACGATGGCGAACAACGAGCTCACATCGTAAGAACCGGCACGCAACGCGTCCGCGAGCGGTCGAGCCATCGCGTCGCCGACGAGACTGATTGTGTTGATGCGTTCACGTTCGACGAACCGCCAGATGCCGTCGGGTTCGAGCGTGTGGCGCGTCCACAATGCGAGCGCGCCACCCATGAAGATCGTGTTGAACATCGTCCACTGCGCGTTGCCGTGCATCAGCGGCGCGAGCGCGAGGGTGAGGCGTAGGTCGCCGGTGACCGCCTTCTCGATCTGTTCCGGCTCCGTGATCGGCGGCCCGCCGTAATTCCCGCCGCCCATCGCCGCGAAGAAGATGTCTTCCTGCCGCCAGATCACGCCCTTCGGCATGCCCGTGGTGCCGCCGGTGTAGAGGATGTAACGGTCGTCGGGGGAGCGCGGCGCGAAATCGGCGGCGGGCGATGCGCTCGAAAGTGCCTGCTCGTACTCGACGGCGGCGAGGTCGGTCGTGGGGGTGCCGGAACCGTCGTCGAGCACCATGAGGTGTTGCAGGCGGCGGAGGGACGGCAGCACCTCCGCGACCGCGGGTGCGAAACTCGCCTCGAACACGAGCGCGGCAAGATCGGCGTTGTCGAAGAGGTAGCGCAACTCGTCGGGCACGTAGCGATAGTTGACGTTGATCGGCACTGTCCGCGCCTTGTAACAACCGATCATCGCCTCGCACCACTCGGGGCGGTTGTACGCGTAGATGCCCACGTGAGCGCCGGCCGCGACGCCGGCATCGAGGAGGTGGTGCGCGAACCGCGACGCTCGACCATCGAGCTCGGCGTAGGTCACGCGGCGGTCGGGGGTGACGATCGCGACACGATCGGGCACTGTCGCGGCCACGCGTTCGAAGAGATCGGCGAGGTTGAAGTCCATCGGGGCGAGGCTACATAGTCGGGCGGGCCATACCGGTTTCACCGGAATGTCCGCGTACAGTTCTGGCGTGCGTCGAGCCTCTCTGTGCCTTCTCGCGCTCGCGTTGTGCGTGGCCGGCGGATGCGGTGGCGAGCCGGCGCGCAGTGCGTGGTGCAAGCAGGTGAAGCGGGGGCACGCGCAGTTCGACACGCAGCGGCCGCTCGATGCACGAGCCCTCGCCGAGTACGACGCGATCGCCAAACAAGCACCTGCGGCGATCCGGCGCGACGTACTGGCAGTACGAGACGGCGCCGTGCTGTTCTTCCGCAGCGACGTTGCGTTCCGGACCAACCCGGCTCGGGTTACCGCATTCGTCCGTGCAGCCGGTCGGGTCGACCGTTACCTTCGGTCGCATTGCGGCGCCGACATCCCCCTCCCGCACAAAGGTCAAAACGCATGAGTGACACTGCACGCACGTTCGGATCGGGGGCGGTCGCGACACCGCACTACCTGGCGTCGATGGCGGGCGCGACGATGCTCGCGTCAGGCGGGAACGCGGTCGATGCGGCCGTCGCGGCGAGCCTGGTGCTCGGTGTGGTCACGCCCTACTTGTGTGGCTACGGCGGCGACCTGCTCGCACTCGTGTGGGACGGCGACCTGCACGCGTACCGGGGTGTTGGTCGTTCGCCACAAGACGCGACGATCGACGGCGTACGGGAGCGATCCGGCGGCGACGACATGCCGACGTTCGGCGCGCACACGGTGACCGTTCCGGGTGCGATCGACGGTTGGTTCACTTTGCTCGAGCGTTTCGGCTCGCGTTCGTTCGGCGAGGTCGCGGCCACGGCGTTGCGCTACGCGACCGACGGCTTCCCGGTGTCGACGCGCGGGGCGTGGTACTTCGCCCGCAGCTGTCAGCTCTACTCCCACTTCGGCCTCGACGATTTCGCTCACGCGTACGGCGGCGCAAGGCCGGGCGAGTGGCTCGCGCAGCCTGCGTTGGCGAAGACGATCTCGACGCTGGCGGCCGACGGCCCCGACGTCTATTACCGCGGCCCGATCGGTGAAGCGATCGCGCAACGGCTCGCCGAAGCGGGCTCGTTCATGACGCCCGACGATCTCGCGCGCCATGAGGGTGCCTGGGTCACGCCGTTGCGCGCGTCGTTCCACGGCACGGAGATCGTGGAGCTTCCACCGCCGACGCAGGGCGTCACCGCGCTGGAGCTGTTGCGGATCGTCGATGGCCTCGATCTCCCGCCCGCGGGTCCGGCGCGCGAACACCTTCTGATCGAAGCGGCGAAGCTGGCGATCCTCGATCGCGACACCTACGTGGGCGACCCCGACTCGATGACGGTCGACCCCGCGCTGATGATCACCGACCGGTGGGTTGCCCAACGCCGCGAGACGATTGACCCCGACCGCGCTTCGAACCCCGCGCCGCATCCCGGCCCCGACGGCGGCACGATCTACATGTGCGCCGCCGACGCCGACGGTCGGCTGGTGAGCCTGATCCAGTCCAATTTCACCGCCGCCGGTTCGGGAGTGTCGGTTCCTGCGTGGGGCATCAACCTCCAAAATCGCGGTTCGTCGTTCCGCTTACAGCCGGGCCACCCGAATGCGCTCGGTCCGTCGAAACTCCCGATGCACACGTTGATCCCCGCCATGGCGATGCGCGACGGCAGACCGTCGATGGTGTTCGGCACGATGGGCGGACACGGCCAGGCGCAAACGCACCTGCAGATGCTCGTGCGCATGTTGATCGACGGTGAGGATCCCCAAAGCGCGATTTCCGCGCCTCGTTTCGCGGTCGATCCGGGGAGTTGGGTGGTCGGACTCGAGTCGCGGTACGACACGACCTGGACCGACGATCTGCGGCGCCGTGGTCACGAAGTGCGCATCGGCCGCGACTACGACGACGGTATGGGTCACGCCCACGCGATACAGCTGCTTTCGCCCGGGTACTGCGCGGCGTCAGACCCACGGGCGGAAGGTGCCGCCCTCGGCCTTTGAGCATGCGGCGATTCCCGTATCGTTCCGGGTGATGAGCGGTGCAGCCCAACGGCGTGTGGTCACGATCCCCAACGTGATCTCGCTGGTCCGGCTGCTGTGTGTTCCGGTTTTCCTCTGGTTGCTGTGGGGCGCTGATCGCAAGATTGCCGCCGGTGTGCTGTTCGCCGTGCTGAGCGCCACCGATTGGGTCGACGGCTACATCGCGCGCCATTTCAACCAGGGCAGCGAGCTCGGCAAGATCCTCGATCCCACCGCCGACCGGGTGCTGCTCGTCGCCGGCGCGGTCGGGCTGCTCGCCGTGCACCTGCCGGTCGCCGTCAACGTGATCTTGTGGGTGGTGTTGGTGCGCGAAGTTCTGATTGCGGTCGCGACAGTCAGTCTTGGAGCGTTGGGTGCACGGCGTATCGACGTCGTGTGGGCCGGCAAGGCCGGCACGCTCGCCCTGATGTTCGCGTTGCCGTTCTTCTTGGTGGCCGACAACGCGCACGGCTCCTGGGCCGCGATCTGGAGCGTGATCGCGTGGGGGTTCGCGATCGGCGGCATCGGCCTCGGCTATTACGCCGCTATGAAGTACGTGCCCGCGGCGCGCGTCGCATTGCGCGAGGGGCGCGCCTCCCACGGGCAGTCGGGAAATGACATAGCGGAGGTTTCCGCATGAAGGCCGTGATCCTGGCCGGTGGTGAAGGCACTCGTCTTCGTCCGCTGACGAGCAATCAGCCGAAGCCGATGATGCCGATCGTCAACGTGCCGATGATGGAGCACATCGTTCGGCTCCTCGCGCAATACGGCTTCGACGACATCGTCGTGACGGTCGCGTTCCTCGCGAACCACATTCGCACCTACTTCGGCGACGGCTCCGAGTTCGGTGTCCGCATGCGTTACGCGACCGAAGAGTCGCCGCTCGGCACCGCCGGTTCGGTGCGCAACGCAATCGACGAGCTCGACGACACCTTCCTCGTGATCGCAGGCGACGTGCTCACCGACATCGATCTCGAAATGCTCGTCGAAGGCCACCGAAAGAACGAAGCGTTCGCGTCGATCGGATTGAAGCGGGTCGAGAACCCGGTGGAATTCGGCATCGTGATCACGCGAGAAGACGGCACGATCGAGCGGTTCCTCGAGAAGCCCACGTGGGGTGAAGTGTTCTCCGACACGATCAACACGGGCATCTACGTCCTCGAACCAGGGATCTTCGACTTCATCCCGGAAGGATTGGTCGTCGACTTCTCCAGCGATGTGTTCCCGAGGGTCTTGGAGCGCGGGTTGAAGCTCTATGGCCACGTTGTCGACGGCTATTGGGAGGACGTCGGCACGCTCGAGGCGTACCGCAGCGCGCACGAAGACATCCTCGACGGTCGCGTGCACGTCGATCTGCCGGGCTTTCGCGTCCGCGAGAACGTGTGGTTCGGGGAGAACGCCGACGTTTCACCCGAGGCGATCATCGAAGGCCCCGTGATCGTCGGTGACAACTCGCGTATCGAGGCGGGCGCGACGCTCCGTCCGTACACGGTGCTCGGCAACGACGTCGTCGTGAAGAGCGACGCGTTCATGGAACGTTGTGTCGTACACGACCATGTTTACATCGGACGCGGATCCCGGCTCCGGGGTGCGGTGATCGGGCGCGCGAGCGACCTGCGCGAAGGCGTGCGTGTAGACGAAGGCGCAGTGATCGGCGACGAGTGCTTCGTCGGTGAAGGCGCGATTGTCAACCCTCAAGTCAAGATCTATCCGTCGAAGTCGGTCGAACCCGGCGCGCTGGTCTCGTCGTCGATCGTTTGGGAGAGCCGCGGTGCTCGCACCCTGTTCGGCCGGCGCGGTGTGCGCGGTCTCGCCAACGTCGACGTGAACCCCGAGTCGGTGATCCGCCTCGCGATGGCCTACGGCACGTCGTTGAAGAAGGGGTCGGTTGTCACCACGAGTCGCGACACGAGCCGCACGGCGCGCGCGCTCAAGCGGGCGATCATGGCCGGTCTGAACCTCACCGGCATCCACGTGATGGACCTCGAGCTTGCACCCGTGCCGTTGACTCGATTTCAGGTGCGCACCGAGCGGGCGCAGGGTGGTTTGACCGTCCGTCTGGTGCCCCACGATCCCGACAGCGTCGAGATCCGGTTCTTCGACGCGAACGGCGCCGACATCGGTGAGGGCACGCAACGCAAGATCGAGCGCCTCCTGTACCGCGAAGACTTCCGGCGCGCCTTTGCAGGCGACATCGGCGACATCGTGTTTCCACCGCGCGCCATCGAGTTCTATACCGCCGCGCTCGAGGCGAGCGTCGACGCGGAACGCTTACGCAAACGCCACTTCAAAGTTGTGCTCGACTATTCGTTCGGCGCCGCATCGATCGTGATGCCAAACGTGCTGTCGAAGATCGGTGCCGAAGTGCTCGCGGCCAATCCGTACGCGGCAACGGCATCGGCAGCCGAGGCGCTCGAAGACGTCGCCGCGCGCGTCGCGTCGATGTGCGACCTTGTGCGCGCGTCGGGAAGTGATCTCGGTTTCGTGTTCGACGCCGACGGCGAGACCGCGACGATCATCGACGATCGCGGTGAACCGTTGACGTCCGAAATCGCCCTCCTCTCGTTGGTGTACCTCGTGTGCGCCCAGCATCCCGGGGCGAGGATCGCGTTGCCGGTATCGGTGAGTCGTGGTGCCGAACGCATCGCGCAACAGTTCGGCGCGCACATCACGTGGACGAAGCTGTCGGCTGCGCACCTCATGGAGATCGCCGGCAGCGGCGCAGTCGATTTCGCCGCGTCGCAGGAGGGCGGCTTCATCTGGCCCGAGGTTCTGCCTGCGTACGACGCGACCGCAACGCTCGTGAAGTTGCTCGACCTGCTCGCAGCCGCCGACCGGCCGCTGTCGGAGATCGTGTCCGACGTACCGACGAGCTTCGTCGCCCACGAGGCGGTGCCCACGCCGTGGGAGCGCAAGGGCACCGTGATGCGCGGGATGATGGAGTGGGCAAAGGGCCGCGACACGGTGCTGGTCGACGGCATCAAGGTGCTCTACCCCGACGGGTGGGCGCTGGTATTGCCCGATCCCGAACTGAACGTCACGCACGTGTGGGCGGAAGGCGAGAACGAGGCCGCCGCCAAACGCCTCGTCGCGATCCACGCCGGCAAGGTCGCCGAATTGACGGTGTGACCGCCGGCAACATCTAGCATCCGCGTCGTGAACATCCCGGACGATCTTCGGTACAGCGCGGAACACGAGTGGGTGCGGGCCGACGGTGCCAATGCCGTCGTCGGCATCAGCGATTTCGCCCAAGACAGCCTCGGCGATGTGGTGTTCGTGCAGTTGCCCGACGTGGGCACCATGGTCGAAGCCGGTGCGTCGTGCGCCGAAGTGGAGTCGACCAAGTCGGTATCCGACATCTACTCGCCGCTCACCGGCCGCGTCGTCGAGGTGAACCACGCGCTCGACACCACGCCGGAACTGATCAACCAGGACCCGTACGGCGAAGGCTGGATATTCAAGCTCGAACTCGCCGACCCTGCCGACGTCGCAAACCTCCTCGATGCTGCCGCCTACCAGGCCGTCATCGACGCCTGACGAGGAGAGGCAGTGGAACGCGACGAGCTACGAGCGTTGCAGGAACCGCTGAAAGAGCGGTATCGAGATGATCCGAGTGGTGCGCTGATCACGCTCTCCGCCCAAGGCAGCCTCGGTGAGGGGATCTCGTGCTCGGTCACCACCGGCCGCGCGATTGCGAGTGCGGGTCTGCATCCGGCAACCGGCGGTGACGGGACCCTCCTCTGTTCGGGTGACATGCTCCTCGAAGCGCTCGCTGCGTGCGCCGGAGTCACACTGCGCGCGGTCGCCACGTCGCTCGACGTACCGGTTCAGGGTGGGACGGTCCGGGTTGAGGGCGATCTCGACTTCCGCGGGACGCTGTCGGTTGCCAAGGACGCGCCGGTCGGCTTCACCGCGATCCGCGTCGGCTTCGATCTGGATTCCGACGCAACCGACGAGCAACTCGACACCCTCATGCGTCTCACCGAGCGCTACTGCGTCGTGCTCCAGACCCTCGCCAGCTCACCCGACCTGACGTTCACGCGCGAAACCACGTAGCTGATCGCTCCGCCTTCCGCCTCGCCGCGCCGACCTCGAACCGGCGTCGCTGATTGCGTCTCCAGGGACAATTGGTGACGCATGTTCGACGGTTTTGGCGGGCCGGGGCGCCCGGTGAACCTCTACCTCCACCCGAGGTCGAGGCAACATTGTGGGTGGTTGCGCCTGATCGGTACCCTGCACGCGTGATTTGCCCTCGCTGCGGCCACGACAATCCGCCTGACGCGCGCTTCTGTTCGTCGTGCGGCGCGCCGCTTCCCACGGAGGACCCCACCAGCACGTTGGCGCTCACCGCGGTGGAGGCCGCGGAGGACAGTGACGACCTCGCTCGGTTCCTCGACGGGCTCCCCGACGGCGTCGGGCTGCTCGTGGTGCGCCACGGCCCGAACGCCGGCAGCACCTTCCGCGTCGAAGCCGACCGCACCACGATCGGCCGCCACCCCGACTCCGACATTTTCCTCGACGACATCACGGTGTCGCGCCGCCACGTCGCGATCGACAAGACGCCGGCCGGGTTCCGGCTGCGCGACGTCGGCTCGTTGAACGGCACGTACGTGAACCACGACCGGGTCGACGAAGCCGACCTCGCGCACGGAGACGAACTGCAGATCGGGAAGTACCGCCTGAGCTTCGTGCTCGGCGGTTGACACAGCATGAGTGAGCAGCCGTGACCGATCGTGGGCACGTGTCGATCGGCGACGTGCTGAACCAGCTGCGCGACGAATTTCCCGACGTCACGATCTCGAAGATCCGGTTTCTCGAAAGCCAGGGTCTGCTCGTGCCCGAGCGCACGGCGTCGGGGTACCGCAAGTTCTACCCGGGCGATGTCGAGCGGCTCCGCTGGATCCTGCGTCAGCAGAAGGAGAAGTTCCTCCCGCTCAAGGTCATCAAGGAGCAGCTCGAAGAACTCGGAACCGATGGCGACCTGCCCACCGGGACCGCGACCGGCGCCGGTACGCCGATGTTGTTCGAGACACCGCCGCCTGGTCCCGCGGAGCCTTCGGCGTCGAGCGCGGCAGTCGAAGTGCCGATTCCTCCCGACGATCCAACCGAAGACCCGGCGGACGAGATGTCGGCGGGTGCCACCGGCGTGAGCCTGACGCGCTCGGAACTTGCACGTGCGGCAGAGCTCAGCGACGACGAACTTGTGCAGCTCGAGGAGTACGGCCTCATCGTGCCGGCGCATCGAGCGCGCGACCGCGTGTTGTTCGACGACGACGCGCTGGAAGTCGCGCGTATCGCCGCCGCGTTCATGCGTCACGGCATCGAACCGCGTCACTTGCGTATGTACCGTGCGTTCGCCGATCGTGAAGCCACGCTGTTCGAGCAGGTGCTGCTCCCGTTCCGCAAGCGCCGGAACCCCGACGCGCAGGAACGCGGCGAAGCGACGCTGCGCGAACTCGCGCACCTCGGCCGGCGGTTGCGCACTGCGCTGCTGCGTCAGGTCGTGCGGCATTCCGGGGGTAGCTGAGGGCGTGGGGCCCACCGTTATCCTCGACCCCGAAACGTTGCACCAGCACGTCGTGCGCCTCGGCGCGGAGGTCGCTGCGGACCATCCCGACGGTGTTGTGCTCGTCGGTGTGTTGAAGGGCGCGTTGATCTTCGTCTCCGACCTTGCGCGCGCGATCCCCGATATTCGGGTCGAGGTCGACTTCATGGCGATCACGCGTTTCGCGCCCGACAGCGGCCGCGTGAAGATCCTCTACGACGTGCAGACCGATCTCACAGATCGAGACGTCGTCGTCGTCGAAGATGTTGTCGACACCGGGCTCACGCTTGCGTACTTGATGACGCAACTGCAGGCGCGCGGACCGCGCCAGTTGTCGGCGTGCGCGTTGCTCGACCGTCCGTCTCGGCGCATCGTGCCGCAACCGGTGCGATATCGGGGGGTAGAGGTCGGGGAAGAGTTCCTCTTGGGGTACGGCCTCCACTACCGGGACGCGTACCGCAACCTGCCGTTCGTTTGTGAGGGCGAACGGGACGCAGTAATCGCACAACCGACGGTCTATGTGGACGAGTTGTACCGCATCATGGCGGCGGTTGGGAGCGAGAGGGCCGGTGGTAGGGTGGCCAAAGCCGAGGAGGTGCAGTGATCCGCCTGTCGCTGATCGGGGTTCGCGTCGAGGTCCCGACGAACCAACCGATCGTGCTGCTCCGTGAGGAGAGCGGGTCGCGGTTCCTTCCGATCTTCATCGGCTCGCCCGAAGCAACCGCGATCGTCTACGCGTTGCAGGGCCTCGAAACACCACGCCCGATGACGCACGACTTGTTCAAGAACGTGCTCGACGACATGAAGGTCGGCCTCGAAAAAGTCGAGATCACCGAGCTGCAAGACGGCACGTTCTACGCGGAGATCGAACTCGATCGCGAGGGCACGAAGTCGCGCATCTCGTCGCGACCGTCGGACGCGATCGCGCTCGCCGTGCGCTATGGCGGCGACATTCCGATCTTCGCCGACGAAGCTGTGCTCGACGAGGCGGGTGTCCTCTTCGAGTCCGATGAAGAGGAGCAGGAGGTCGAGCAGTTCCGCGAGTTCCTCGACAGCGTGAGCCCGGAGGATTTCGCGCAGTAGCGCAGGGTGGCCGGCGGCGGGTTCGTCTCGGCCTCTCCATCCTCGGTGGGCTCGCGTGCATCGGCACCGCGTGGTTCTGGTTCGTCGAGCATTTCTCGGTCTTCGACGCGTGGGCGCGCTCCTTCTCGATCTTCCTCGAAATCTTCGGTGTGGCGCCGCGTTCTACACGCGCGGCGGTGTGTTCGAAGAGCTCGTCGAGAACTCACTCGAACGCTTTGGGAGGAGTTACGGATCGTCGCTCGCGCGAACGCCGACTCGAGTGAGACGGCATACCTCCGATCACGATGAGGCTCGAGACCCTGCCGCCGGAAGTGCAGGCGGGCGCCGCCGCCGAGGCGGGGCCGATTGACGGTGTGGGGGAGGAGGGATAGCCTCACAACCCCGTAGTTACACTGCTGTAACTGGGACGACTTCCCCAAGAGCTCAGGAGCGCGCGATGGTCGACGATGGCGGCGGGTACCGCGGTCCGCAAGTGTGCAAGATCGTCGGCATCACGTACCGACAGCTCGACTATTGGGCCCGCACCGACCTCGTCCGCCCGTCGGTGTGCGACGCAAACGGCAGCGGCACGCAGCGCCTCTATTCGTGGCCCGACCTCATCGAGTTGAAGGTCGTCAAGAAACTGCTCGACGCGGGAGTGTCGTTGCAGCGGGCGCGGCGAGCCATCGAGTACCTCCGCGACAACATCGGTGAGAACGTCGCCGCCGCGAACCTGATCCTCGACGGGTCGCGCTCCGTGCTCGCACACACTGGCGACCAGATCGTCGACCTGCTGCGCGCCGGGCAAGGCGTGCTGAACATCGTGCCGCTCGCTCCGGTGGTCATGGAGCTCGAAGCCGAGATCCACCTGCTCAACCCTCCTCCCGCGACGACCGATGAGCTGGCCGCCCCGGCGGTCGGCGAGTAGGAGCGCGACATCGACGACGAACTGCTCCCGCACGAGTTGGTGCGCTTCGCGCACAACTCGGAACGGCAGTTCGCGAAGCTGCTCGACTTCTACGCGATCGCGTGGGAATACGAACCGCGCACGTTCACACTCGAATGGGACCATGACGAGCGCGCGACCCAGGCGTTCAGCCCCGACTTCTATTTGCCGGCCTACGACCTGTACATCGAGATCACGACGCTGAACCAGCGGCTGGTCACGAAGAAGAACCGCAAGGCGCGTCGCCTTCGCGAGCTCTATCCCGACGTGAACATCCGCGTGCTGTACCAGCGCGACTATCTGCACCTGCTGGTGAAGTACGGGCTCGAACCGCCGTCCCAGCTGAGCGAAGACCTCGGCGTGAGTGCGCCGTTGCAGCTTGGCTTGGTGCGCGATCACCACGACACCGAAGCCGAGAGCGCCTGACCCGACGTGACGTCGTTGTTGCTCAGCCCTCTCGACGCGCGTCACCGCGCGCTCGACGCTCGCATGGCTCCATTCGGCGGATGGGAGATGCCGATCCAGTACGCGAGCGTGCTCGAAGAGCACCGCGCGTGCCGTGAACGCGCGGTGGTGTTCGACGTGTCGCACCTCGGCACCGTCGAGTGCCGCGGCACTGGAGCGTTCGACGCGTTGCAGTGGGCGCTCACCAACGACTTGCATCGCATCGAGCCGGGCAAAGCGCAGTACACCCATTTGCTCGACGCCGGCGATGCTTCGGTCGTCGACGACATCATCGTGTGGTGGGTCGAACCCGAACGCTTCTTCGTGATGCCGAACGCATCCAATACTTCGCACGTGTTCGACGCGCTGGGCGAGGCAGACGCGCGCGCCGACGGCGAGATGCAATGGCAAGACATCACGCGTGGCCGGGTGGTGCTGGCGGTTCAAGGACCCGAGGCACGCGCGTTGCTAAACGGCGTTGTGCCCGGTGCTGCTGATGTGCCTCGCTTTGCGGTCGCGCCCGTCGAGTGGCACGGCACGGGCCTTGTGGTCGCGGGCACTGGCTACACCGGCGAGGATGGCGTCGAGTTACACGTCGACGCGCCTGCGGCGGGGGAGTTGTGGGACGCGATCGTCGCGGCCGGCATCCAACCGGCCGGCCTCGGCGCACGCGACACGCTGCGCCTCGAAGCCGGGCTCCCGTTGCATGGCCACGAGCTGGGCCCCGGGATCACGCCGTTGCAAGCCGCGCTCGGCTGGGTCGTGCGGTGGGACAAGGGTGAGTTCCGCGGTCGGGCGCCGCTCGAGGCCGAACGCAAGCGAGGAGTGGCCCGTTTGCTGCGCGGTCTCACGACAGAAGGCCGCCAACCGCCCCGCGCCGAATCCCGGGTGCAATTCGAGGGCGTCGACGTCGGAGAGGTCACGAGCGGCAATTTCTCACCCACACTCGGCTACGGCATCGCGCTTGCGTTCTTGCGTCCCGACGTCGATCCCGGCGAATCGGTCATGGTCGACGTACGTGGTCGGCTGTTGCCGGCCACGGTCGTGAAGCCGCCGTTCCTACGCCGCCGTTGAGCGCCCAAACCGACGAGTCGCGCAGGGTGGCAGCTACGCGCCTGCACATCCGCGCCGGCCGCAAATAGTCTGCGCCGCCGTGACGATCCGTGATGCGCGACCCGACGATGTCCCCGCCATCTACTCCTTGGTACGCGAACTCGCCGAGTACGAGCGAATGCTCGACGACGTCGAGTCGAACGAAGCGATGTTCGAGCGCCATCTGTTCGGGGCTGAGCCCGTCGCTCGCGCGCTTGTTGCCGACGACGATGGCGAGGTCGTCGGGTTCGCGCTCTGGTTCCCGACGTTCTCGACGTTCCTCGGCCGGCCGGGTATCTGGCTCGAAGACTTGTACGTGCGCCCGTCGGCACGTCGCAATGGGCACGGGCGCGCGCTTCTCGCCGCGTTGCGGGCCAAGACCGACGGCCGAGTGGAATGGTCGGTGCTCGATTGGAACGAATCGGCGCAGGATTTCTACCGCACGATGGGCGCGCGCCCGCTCGACGCCTGGACGACGTGGCGTTGGGGACCACCCGCAACCGGTTGAGTACCGTGCAGGCTCCATGACGAGGGCCGACCAGTTCGAACCGCTGCCGGCCGAACGACTCAAGCGCTGGGCGCAGTTCGGTCATTGGGACACGGTGTACTTCCCGCAGCTGCTCGGCTTGGAAGTCGAGGAGGTACGCGTCGACTACGCCCGCATGCGACTCGCGTACCGTCCCGAGTTCCAGCAGCCCGCGGGCGTGGTGCACGGCGGCGTGATCGCCACCATGCTCGACACGGTGGTGGTTCCCGCAATCGGTGGCGGCTACGACGACCCGCGCGAGTTCTTCACCATCGACATGCAAGTGCGCTTTCTCGCCGCGATCAGGGCGGAGGACGCGATCGCGGAGGGCTGGGTCGTGCGTCGCGGGAGGTCGATCCTGTTCTGCGACGCAGAGGTGCGCACTGCATCAGGGAGGCTCGCCGCGACCGCCACCCTCGTGTACAAGGTGTCGAGCGGCCCGTGAGCGCGATGAACGTGCTCGTTACCGGCGGTGCCGGGTACATCGGCTCCCACACCTGCGTCGAGCTGCTCCAGGCCGGGAACCGCGTCGTAGTGGTCGACAATTTGGCCAACAGTTCGCCGGTCGCGATCGGCCGCATTCGCGAGATCAGCGGCGTCGACATCGAGTTCCACGACGTCGACCTGCGCGACGCCGACGCACTTGACGCCGTGTTTGCCCGGCACGCGATCGACGCGGTCGTGCACTTCGCCGGATTGAAAGCAGTGGGGGAGTCGGTCGCGGAGCCGTTGCGCTACTACGACAACAATGTCATTGGCACGCTCAACCTGTTAGGAGCGATGACGAAGCACGGCGTCCGCCGGCTGGTGTTCTCGTCGTCGGCGACGGTGTACGGCGCACCGGATGTCGTGCCGATTGCCGAAGAAGCGCCGCTCGGCCCGATCAACCCGTACGGGCGCACCAAGCTGATGATCGAAGACATCTCGCGTGATGTCGCCGCGAGTACTCCGGGATGGCGGATCGTCCTCCTGCGGTATTTCAACCCAGTCGGCGCACACGAGAGCGGACGGCTCGGAGAGGATCCGCACGGCATCCCGAACAACCTCATGCCGTTCGTCATGCAGGTGGCCGTCGGTCGCCTCCCGGAGATTGGTGTGTTCGGCGACGACTACGCCACGCCCGACGGCACGTGCCTGCGCGACTACGTGCACGTCGTCGATCTCGCGCGTGGGCACGTCGACGCGTTGAGCCACATCGACACGATCGAGGGGTGCCGCGCCGTCAACCTCGGTACCGGCAAGGGTTCGTCTGTACTCGAGGTGATCCGTGCCGCGAGCAAGGCGGTGGGCCGCGACCTGCCGTACAAGGTGGTCGGGCGGCGGGCCGGCGATGCGCCGTCGGTGTATGCCGACCCGACGCTCGCGTGGCAGTTATTTCATTGGCGAGCGGACCGAACACTGACCGACATGGCGCGCGACCACTGGAACTGGCAGCGCACCAACCCGAACGGTTACGCCTGATCGCAGGCCGTCGATCACGACGACGCCGTCGCGTTCGAACGCGTTGCTCTGCTCCGGCTCGACCAGGGTCATCGCTCCTCGACACCGGCGAGGAACGCCAGCAACGCGGCGTTGAACGCCTCGGGTTGCTCCCAGTAAGGGGAGTGGCCGGCGCCCTTGATCTCCACGCAGCGCGCGCCGAGCAAGGCGGCACTGGCCGCGATGAGATCGGCCGGGAAGATCGGATCCTCGGTGCCCGTGACGACGAGCATCGGGATGCCGAGCGCGCGCACATCGTTGTGTGCGTGACGGGTTTTCACGAGGGCGGGGAACACGTCGGCCATCGGTGGCGAGTGGAACGTGTTCAGCTGTTGGTAGAGGAACGCGTGCGCGAGGTTCTCGGCCGTGTGCCCTTCACCGATGGCCGGGTGTGCGCCCGGGTGTGCGTTCGCGTCGGCAGCCGCCGAGGCCACGTACTGCCTGAAGTGCGCGTCGAGCGCGTCGGTCCAGAGTCCGGCCACGGTGTTGGTGAGCACGAGCGACCGTACGCGTTCTGGATGCGCGAGCGCGAACGTGGTGACCCACCAACCGCCCATCGATTGCCCGACGAGATGCGCACGTTCGGTGCCCGTCGCGTCGAGAACCGCGGACATGTCGCTCGCGCTTGCTACCGCGCCATGCGTGCCGCTGCGGAACGTGGAGTTCCCGAAGCCCCGCGTGTCCCAGGTGATGACGCGATACATGTTCGCGAGCGCGACTACTTGCTGGTACCAGATCGCGTGCGAGCCGCCCGCGCCGTGAGTGAGGAGCACCGTGGTTTGTGGCGCCTCGGTTTCGACGACTTCGTAGTAGATGTCTTCGCCGCCGCTGGCCACTGTTGCAGTGCGCCACCGGGGGAGAGACGAGTCCGACGTGCCCGTCATGCGCGCACTCAGCCCGCGGGAAGCTCGCTGCGACCGTCGGTGGCCCACCACGACGCGGTGAGCCGCAACCCGGTGACCTCAGCACGCGGCTGGAGCTCTTCGAAGGAGCGGCGGTAGCCGGTACGGCTGATGCGCCACTGGCCGTTGTCCTTCACGTACTCGTCGTTGTAGAACGCCGCGCCGCGGATCGTGATCTGCCATTGGGTTTCGATCACAGTGTCTTCGAGGGCCCAGATTCCGCGGGCCGTGGTGGGGCTGATGAGGTCGATTTCCGGCTGGTGCATCCGGTGGCTCGAGTGGAATGTCTCGGCCCCCATCGATCGCCGGAGGAAATCGACGATCGCGTCGCGCCCCTCAAAGGAGTACGCGCCGCCTGAGTAGGCGGCGACCGCGTCGGCGGTGAAGCACTCGCCGATCTCGTCCCACAACTTCTGGTCGAGGCACCGGGTGTAGCGGTACTTCACGCGCTTGATGGCTTCGATCTCTACGAGGTCTTCGGGCGTCATGGCGCCGGAGCCTACGTGGACGGGGTTGACGCGACCGCGCCCGCTGTGTATAACCCCAATATAACCCTAGACACCGTGGATGGGCGCCGTGCCGAAGATCAACGTGTACCTACCCGACGATCTCGCTAACGCGGTACGTGACGCGCGCATCCCCGTGTCGGCCGTGTGCCAACGGGCGTTGGAGGACGCACTGCGCCAGACCACCGCCGCGGCCGAGGCCACCCGCACCTTCGACGACGCGGCTGATGCGAGCATCACGCTCCCGAGCGTCGCGACGGCGCGGCTACGCGAAGCGGTGCACCTTGGGTTCGGCGAGGCGCGCGACAGGCGCGTGAGCTTCGTCGGCACGGAACACCTCATGCTGGGGGTGCTCGACCAGGGTGGCAATCTCGCGGTGACGGTGATCGAGGCGCTCGACGTGCGCGCCGACGATGTGCGCCGAGAGCTCGACGCGGTGATCGCGCAACACGAACCACAGCGCGCGGCGTCGAACGACGTGCCGGTGATGACGCCGCTCGCGCGCCGGGCATTCGACATCGCCTCCGAGGAAGCGTTGCGCCTCGGCCACAACTACCTCGGGTGCGAACACCTCTTGCTTGGTCTGCTGGGCGAAGACGAAGGCATTGCGGGCCGGGTCCTGCGATCGATGGGAATCGACCGCACCGTCACGCGGAGAGCGGTCGTCACCGCGTTGAGCGGATTCGTCGTCGGTAGGAATCAAGCCTCCGCGACGCCTTCGGCAACGACGACCACGAATGTCGAGCCGCTGTTGCGCGATGTGCTCGATCGCCTCGAGCGATTGGAACGCAGACTCGCCAGTTGATGAATCGAAGGTTCTTCAGTCCGTGAGGAATGCGGCTCGACCCTCTTTCAGGCCGTAAAAGAAGATCACATAGGCCGCCGCGGGATCAGCCCACCACCATCCGACGGCGGCATTCAGGGCCAGTCCCACGAGCACCGCGGTAGCCAGGAGCGCGTCGACCAACGTCACGCGGCCTTCGGTACGCAGCACCGGGTTGTCGAGGTCGCGGCCGACGCGAGTCTTGCCGGCGGCGAGCCCGAACATCACGACGGCCGTGGTGGCGGTCCATGCGATGCCAAGCACTGAGTGGCGCGGGTGATAGCCGCGCACCAAGACGTACGTGCTCTGGATCGCGAGGTACACGGCGAGGGTCACGAACGCGATGCCGATCGCGCGCAACGCTTTGCGTTGACGATCTTCGCCGGTGCCCGACAGTTCCCACAGCACGACGGTGCTTGCCCCGATCTCTATCAGCGAGTCGAGGCCGAAGCCGGCGAGCGCTACCGAACGCGCCGCGATGGCGGCGACGGCCAAGACGACGATGCCGATCACGTTCCAACCCAGCGTTATGCCCTCGAGCGCGACACCGCGCCGGCGCAGCTCGGCGTCGGCCATGACCGGCGCGCTGAATTCCGGCAAGCGACACAACCGCCCGAGTGTCGCGAGGCCGGTGGGCGTTCCCGGCCAATGACGTTCGAGCGCTTCGACGCCGGCTCCCTTGATGACGCTGCGCAGCACCAGGCTCGTGACGATCACGTCGTCGGCGAAACCGATCACCGGGATGAAGTCCGGCACGAAGTCGATTGGAGACGCCAGATAGACGAGCAGCAATGCGAGGCGCAGGCGGACACGACCGGGCAGCGTCTTGTCGGCGGCCAGCCGGCGGACCAGCCGCACGACGTCCGGCACGATACGAGCGGCTTCGGTGAGCGTCCCGGCATCCGGCTTCGCCACGAGCAGCGCGGCAACGAGCGCGACCCAAATGAACGCGATGCCGACGACGATGCCAACACCGACACTCATGACCGTCGGGGACACGTGCACAACGCAGAACATCGGTGCTGCGAGCCGCCTGTCGTCGCCCGTAAGCCGGTGTGGTCGCCGATTACGCTACGACACGTGCGTTACCGGTGGCTGGCGTTGATGAGTTCTGTGTTCGTCGCGTTCATCGTGGTCGCGTTCGTTGCTCCGGCCGCGAGCGGGCCAACCGGGGTGTGTGCGCCTCGATGCGGAACGCAATCACACACCGTGCGAAGCGCGGAATCGTCCCAACCGGCATCGTGCATCCATGACTCCGGTTGTGGCGGTGGTGCAGCCCTCGCGCACGGGATGGCGAGTGCCGCGGTCATCGCGTTGGGTGGTGCGCTCTCCGTTCTTGCCGGGTTGGTGGGCTGGCGGCGCTGGCGGGTTCGGGCGCATCAGGCCGCGGGTCGTCTCCTCGCCAGCGAGTTGTTCCGGCCCCCTCGGGTTGTGCTCGGCGTCTGATCGCAACGCATCCGCGTTGCGAGGTGGGTCGGCGCGACGCCGACCCAGTGCGTCGAGGAGAGCATCGTTGTTGCGTCCGATTGCAACTGATCGCGAATTCGTGCTGTGAGCACAGCTGACTTCTCGGTCTTCTTTGCACTGTTGTCACTGGCGTGTTGGGCCGGCACGGCCGCGACACTTGTTCTCTGGGTGACGTCGCGCCTCGAGCCGGACGGCGAAGCGGCGGCGGTGTTCGGCGACGTGGTGCGCTTCGCGCTCTGGTTAGCGTGGCTCGTCGCGATGGTCACGACGCTCGGGAGCCTGTACTTCTCTGAGGTCGCGCACTTCACGCCGTGCAAGCTGTGTTGGTACCAGCGGATCGCGATGTACCCGCTGTCGATCGTGCTGCTCGTCGCCGCGTTTCGTCGTGATCGTCGGATCGCTTGGTACGTCGTTCCGGTCGCGGCGATCGGAGCGTTGTTCGCGGCATACCAGACGCAGTTGCAGGCGTTCCCACATCAACATTCGTCGTTCTGCACGCTGAACGAACCGTGCACCGTCCGTTATGTGTGGGAGTTCGGTTTTGTATCCCTGCCGTTCATGGCGCTGGCGGCGTTCGCGTTCGTGATCACGATGACGGTCGTCGCCGCCCGGTACGGGCCAGAAGTCCCAGATGTCTTGGAGGAATCGTGAGCAATGCTCGACGGCGGCCGAAATCGGCCGCGCAAAGGAAACGCAAACCCGTACAACGTCGCTCGAGCAATCGACCGGGACGCGGTGTCTGGATCATCGTCGCGCTCGTCATCGTGATCGCTGCGGCTGCCGTCGCGTCGTTCGCGGGCGGTTCGACGAACTCGCCGAGCGGGGGAGGGGACCAGCCGGCTCCCGCGTCGCTGGTCGCCAAGGTGCGCTCCGTTCCGGCGGGTGTGTTCGACACGGTCGGCGTGGGTTCCGCGATCGCCGCTCCCAAGAAGATCAACGGTGCCCCGCTGACCGCGGCGGGAAAACCCCACATCGTGTACATCGGCGCCGAGTACTGCCCGTACTGCGCAACCGAGCGTTGGCCGATGGTGGTCGCACTCTCGCGGTTTGGCACCTTCTCGGGGTTGAAGACCACGCACTCATCGAGCACCGACGTGTACCCGAACACGCAGACGTTCTCGTTCCACGGAGCGACCTACTCGAGTCAGTGGATCAGCTTCAGCGGCGTCGAGACGCAAAGCAACGTCCGGCAAGGCAACGGCTACGCACCGCTCGACACGCCCACCGCGAGCGAGCGGCAACTCTTCAGCACGTACGACAGCCCTCCGTACGTGTCGAGCAGCGCCGCCGGCGGCATCCCGTTTATCGACTTCGCGGGCAAGTTCCTCACCAACGGTGTCACCTACGACCCGGGCGTGTTGAAAGGCAAAACCGCCGCGCAGATCGCAACGGCGCTCAGCGACCCGACCACCAAGATCAGTCAGGGCGCAATCGGCGTCGCGAACACGTTCATCGCCGCGATCTGTTCGATCACCCACAACCAACCGGCGAACGTCTGTACTCCAACTATCCAGCGCATCGAAGCGGGGCTGAAGTAGCGCGCGCAGTCTGACGATGTCACTAAGTGACATAACGAGGATTATCGGCGCTTGAGACGATCGAAACGCTCACAGGCCGCTGTAGCGCCTCTGCTGAGGCCTTCTCGGCGCTCAAACCGCCCAACGCGGCGAGCGTGAGCCCGCCGGCGAACGCGACCGCGGCCATTTTGCCGCCGTTGGAGCGTTTGCCGGCCCGAACGACCGGCGCCGAGGTCGTCACCGCGGTGCGTCGGCGGCCGGGGTTGCCGGTCGGCACGGTTGGCAGCGCCGCGAGCGCAGCGCGGTACCGAGCGCGGGACTTGTCGTCGACCTCGTCGACGCCCTGTAGCGCCTTCTCGACCAGCCAACGGCGCAGATTCCGGGCGACGATCGGCGTTTCGCCGTTGTCGATCAGCGCCCGCTCGATGCGGCGAATCGACGCGATCGGATCGCCCCG
>JAODBJ010000322.1 GCA_025463905.1 Actinomycetes bacterium | reverse complement strand
GCGGCGTTCGCTTCGTCACATCGAATTTCGATGCGCGCTTCGCTGCGCTCGTCGCGCCAGAGGCGGGTGAGCGCTCCCGCGGCGCGGGTCGCGTGGCCACGACGGACATGGTCGACGCACACCCAATAGCCGATCTCACGCCGGCCGTCGTCGCGCACAACGAACCCGCACGAACCGATGACCGCGCCGCCCGGTTCACAGATCGCGAACTCCCAACCGGCGTCGTCGTCGGCGTACCCGTCGATCACGCGCTCGAGCCGGGCACGCTGAAACGCTTCACCGGTCGACGTTTCGTCCGCCCACGGCATCCACTCGGCAAGGTGGTCGAGATTCTCCCGCACCAGCATGGCAAGCGTCGCGGCATCGGCCGGTGTCCATCGGCGCAGGGTGGTGGGGCCGTCGACGAGGTTTTGGGGGGCGGGCATCGCATGATTCGAGCGCGCGGCGTCGCCATGTACAAGCAATGGGAGAGGTGGGTACTCTGCGCGCACGTTCCGGCACTGAGAGGCACAAGCATGCGACGGGCCATCCTCAGGGCACTCGTTGCCGTGCCCGTCGCTTGCTCGATGCTCACCTTCGGTGGCGCGACAGCCGTGGGCGCGGCTGCGACGCCGCGCATCATCGGCGGCAATGTGGTCGACGCGTCCACGGTGCCGTGGGTGGTCGCGCTGATGCACGCGGGTGTCGCGAACGCGTACGACGCGCAACTCTGCGGCGGCTCCCTGATCGCAGCCGATTGGGTCCTGACCGCCGCGCACTGCGTGAAGAAGCAGACGCCGGCGTCTATCGACGTCACGTGGGGCATCACCGATCTCAACGATGTCGGCGCCAACGACCGACGCGCGCTGACGCGCATCATCGTGAACCCGCACTACGACGCGGCGCACGACACGTCTGACGTTGCCTTGTTGCAGTTGGCCACGCCGGTGCCGGGCGCGCCAACAGTCGATATCAATTCCGACCCGTCCTCTCCGTCCGTAGGCGCGCCGCTCGTCGCGTACGGCTGGGGCAGCACCAGTTACCCGCAGACGTCGTACCCGACGCAGTTGCACGGTGTCATGCTCCTCGACGAAGCGGGCCCGTCGGGTGCGTGCGGCAGCTATTCGGCGTCGGCCTATGTGCCGCTCCACATGTTGTGCGCCGGGGTGCCCGGGGGCGGCAAAGACACCTGCTTCGGCGACAGTGGCGGTCCGCTCGTGAAGGAGTGGGCCAACGGACCGCGCGTCGTGGGCGTAACGAGTTGGGGGAAAGGCTGCGCCAAGCACAACTACCCGGGCGTGTACGCACGCGTATCCACGTATGCACCGTGGATCGTGCAGACGCTCAGCGCGACGACACCCGTCGTGTCGGTGAACGACACGTCAGTGGTCGAAGGCAACAAGAAGCAGCGCACGGCGGCGTTTCCCGTTGTGCTGTCGGCGCCGACCACGTCCACCGTCACTGTGCAGTTCGAAGTCCGGGCGGGAACGGCCGAAGCGGGCAAAGACTTCGTGGCGCGTCACGGGAAGCTCACGTTCAAACCAAACCAGACCGACATGAGCGTGCCCGTGAAGGTGAAGGGCGACACGATCAAGGAGCCGAACGAAACGTTCACGCTCCATTTGTCAAGCGTTGCCAATGCCACCATCGGCAACGGCACCGCCACCGCCACGATCATCGACGACGACTAGCCGGCTCCGCCGGCCGGTTTTGATCTCAGAAAAGGGCCGAAAGCCGTCGGTTTTTGAGATCAAAACGAGTGGGGGACGACGACTAACCCGTCTGTCCGGCCCGTTCGAAGAGCCACCAGGTGACGTCGTCGAAGCCGTCGGCTTGGGTGAGCAGACCGCGGAACGACAGGTTCAGTGTGCCGGGGAAGCGCGACAGGAACAGCCCGCCGTAGTCGCGGCGGAAGAGCGCGTTGCTGTGACCGCGGTAGTGCACTTCCTTCGTTTCGTTGTCGAAGTACTCGCCGCACAGGACGTAGCGCTTCGCGACCCGCACCATTTCATCCATCACTTCGGGCAACGACTCGTCGGGCTGGTGGATCAGCACACCCATCGTGAACACGAGATCGAACGACTGGTCCTCGAACGGCAGATCGCGTGCAGAGCCCCACACTCCGTTCACACCGGGAACCCGGCTCCGCAACTGGGCGAGCGCTCTCTGGTTCACGTCGATACCGGTGATGTTCGGCGCCGGCACTTTCTCGGCGACCCACTGCAGGTTGCCACCGACATTGCAGCCGACCTCGAGCACGGTTCGCGGTTTCACCGAAGCCATCACTGAGCGCCAGAACCCGCGGCGCTCGTCGTACGCGCCGAGGTTGCGCTCGACGTACTCGTCGCCGAACCGGCCCGCCCACAACGCCTCCAGGCGTTCAGCTTCGGAGGTTGTCATCACAAACCTTTCTTGCGTCAGATGCGCACGGGGAAGCCCTGCTCACGCAGGTATTGCTTCGCTTCCATCGGTGTTTGTTCGGTGAAATGGAACATCGCGGAAGCGGCGACCGCCGACGCGCAGCCATCACGCAGAACCTCGGCCATGTGCTCGAAGATTCCCGCGCCGCCCGAAGCGACCACAGGTACAGAAACCGCATCGGCGATCCGGCGCACCGTGTCGACGTCGTAGCCATCCATCACGCCGTCACGGTCGATCGACTGCACGAGCAACTCGCCGGCACCCGCTGCTTCCATCTCACGTGCGACATCGACGGGGTCACGGCCGGTTCCCTGAGTTCCTGAACGCACAAAGACTTCGGGCGTTCCGTCGTCGTGCCGGCGGGTATCGATCGACACCACCACACACTGCGCGCCGAACCGGTCGGACGCTTCACGCACGATCGACGGGCGCTCCAACGCGGCCGTGCCGATCACCACCTTGTCGGCGCCGACGGCCAACAAGTCGCGTACGTCGTCGACGGTCGAGACACCGCCGCCGACGGCGAAGGGCATGAAGCAGTCGTCGGCGAGATCGTCGATCAGGTCGAGATCGGGGCCGCGACCTTCGAGCGTTGCGGTCACGTCGAGGAACACGAGTTCATCGACGTTGCGCAGGTTGTACACCTTGATCGCCTGCATTGGGCTGCCGACGGCGCGGCGAGAGTCGAAGTGGACGCCTTTGACGAGACCGAAGCCCTTGTGGAGAAGGGTGGGGATGACGCGCACTTTCAACACAACGCCTCAGAGCTCCAAGAAGTTTCGCAACAACGTCAGCCCGTGTCGCTGACTCTTCTCGGGATGGAACTGCACGGCGAACACGTTGCGGCTCGCCACCGCTGAGGTGAAGCCGCCGCAGTACGGCGTCGTTGCACACACATCGGCCGCGTCGCGGCACACCATGTGAAACGAATGCACGAAGTAGAAGTCGGCGCGGGGCGGGATGCCGGCAAACAGGGGCGACCCCGGCAAGGCGTCGACCTCGTTCCAGCCGATGTGCGGTACCCGGGTATCGCCGGCGGTCGCTTGCAAGCGCACCACTTCGGCGTCGAGCCACCCGAGCCCGTCGGAGGTTGCAACTTCGTGGCTGACCTGAGCGAGCAGTTGCATGCCGAGGCACACACCGAGAAACGGCACGGCTTCGTCGATCACATACTTCGCCAGCGCGTCGTCGAGACCGCGTTCGCGCAGGTTGCGCATCGCGTTCGGAAACGCGCCGACGCCGGGCAGCACGATGCGGTCGGCGCGACCAAGCTCGGCGGGTTCGTCAGTCACGTAGGCGCGCGCCCCGACTTCCTCGAAGGCGCGGCGCACCGAGTCGAGGTTGCACATGCCGTAGTCGACGATGGCGACGCGTTGTTCCATGGCGTCAGTCGGGGTTGTCGTCGTTGATCTTGGTGAGGTTGCCGTCGCGGTCCTTCACGAGATCGCCGTGACGGTCGCACACGAACAGCCGCTTGTTGGTGAAGCGGTCACATACGGCAACGAACTCGTCGAGTGTCATGTCGATCGCTTCGAGGACGTGCTGAATCGGGCCGTCGAGATACGTCCATGGGAACTTGCCGTCATGACGCCGCACGAGCGTGAGCGCGTCGGCGCGAGTCAGCCGGCCTCGCCGCACGTGGCTGCATGCGATGTCGCTGGCTCGCCCGAACCCGTACTTCAGGAATTTGAAATAGTCGTGGATGCCGGTCTGGTGGTTGTCGAGGTTCTCGTAGTCGACGAGTGAACCTTCCACCGTGTGCGGGAGCGTTTCGAAGCCATGCGCCTGCGCGAACAGCGCGTTCTGGTAGCCGTCCCACGGCATGTAGTGCCCGAGGAACACCCCGGTCACGCCGACGCGCGCGAGATCGTCGTCGGTCGGGTAGGTGTACGCGATGAGGTGCTTGGGCTCGATGTTCTCTTGCCCGGGCAGGTCGGTCACCCGCAATCCCAACAGGCCGCCGAACTCTTCGAGCCAGCGGCGCGTCAACACGTTGTCGGTTGCCGCCGCGGCCGGGCCGCCGTACTCGTTCTGCGAGTTCTCACCCCACACGATGAGCCGTACACCGAATTGCACGGCGACGCGCACCGGGATGGTGAAGATCGCCACGTGCTCGGGCCAGGAGATATCACCCACCTGGGTGAGTGCGAGGCGGTTGATACGGCGTCTCACCACCGGGTTGAGCGTGTACTCGACGAAGTCCACGCCCAGTGCCTTGAGATTCTCGATGTTGCGCCGGCCGATGCCGGAAAGCTGGTCGGTCGTCGCGGTCACACACAGCGGGTTCATGCCCAGTTCGAGCATGCGGATCGTCTGCGCGGTGCTGTCCTTGCCGCCGCTCACCGGCACGATGCAGTCGTAGTTCGAGCCATTCGCCGAGCGGAACCGGTCCAGCACCGACACGAGTTCGGCGCGTCGAGCGTCCCAGTCCACATCCGCTCGTTGTTCGAAGTGCCGGCATGCGCTGCACACGCCGTGCTCATCGAAGAGGATGTCGGGCTTCGTCTCCGGATACAGGCAGGCGCGGCAGTACACGATCGGGCGAGGCGCGGTGCGCCGCGACGCAGCCGTGTCGAGCGTCGACGTCATGCCTTCCCCATCGGCACGCGCGGGTCTCGGCGCAGGACGAGGAACAGCCCGTCGACACCGTCGCCCACGAACCCAACGCCGCGAAACGCCCGTAACGACGCCGTGTTGTCGACGTGGACGCGAGCCACGAGGTCCACGACTTGTTGGTCGGACTGAAGTTCGGCGAGCAGCGCCTCGAGGAGCGCGCGCCCGAAGCCCTGGCCTCGCGCCTGGGGGTGCACCGCAATGCCGATCTCGCCCACGCCGGTCCGCACGTCGACGCGCACGTTGCCGACCCGCCGGTCGTCGACCTCACCGATCCACATTGGGGTACCGGGGGCGCGCATTCGAGCCTCGAACCATTGCTTGTGCTCGTCGAGGCCGACCGCGCGCAGCGATCCGCTGTAGCGAACGGCGGTTTCATCGTTGCGGCACTCGAGCACGAACGCCGCGTCGCACGTATAGGCGGGGCGCAGGGCCAGCGCGCCCGATGCGCGTGACGTACCTGACGTACCTGACGTGCCCGGCGGCAACACATCGAGGAGGTCGCGCCATCCGAAACTGTTCTCGGTCCCGAGTCGTGCGCACATAGCGCGCACCCGTGCGAGGTCTTCGGCAGTGTCGACCGTCCAACGTTC
>JAODBJ010000318.1 GCA_025463905.1 Actinomycetes bacterium | reverse complement strand
CGTGGGGCACCCTCGAGACGCACGACTTCCAGGCCGCGCTCGTCGCGGGGCTCGAGCGCGCGTTCCCTGAAGACCCGCCTACGTTCATGGTCTCGGTCCCGCACGGTTATGCCGACACGGTCATCGTCGTCGCCGATCTCCGCACCGGCGGTCTCGACGCCGTGCGCGTCGAGTCCGTGACGCTCGAAGGCCATGCCGCCTCTGCCGCCGACCTCGCCGCCGGCTACTGCGCGGGCACACCTCTCCGCCCCGCGATCGAGGCGCGTGGCGATCTGTCCTCCACCACCGCAGTGGTCGCGCAGGAGATGGAGGCACGACTCGGTACCGGCGCGGTGAAGGGGAGCATGACTGCCCACGTCATCGAGGCGGTACCGACCTAGACGCCGGCGAGCTCAGCATTGGCCCGTTCGAGGATGATGCTGAGGACGCGGCCGGCGGTGGCCAGGTCGTCGGCCGGCAGGTCGCCCCACAATCGTTGGGTGATCTGGGTGACGGCGGCGCGGATGTTCCTCTGCAGCTGCGTCCCGACGTCCGTGAGCGTCACCAGCGACCTGTCGGTCTCAGGGACCTGCAGGACCTGCGCGGCGGCCAGCGCCGAGATACGCGCCTGCGCCTCCGCTTCGCTGACTTTCAGAGCACCGACCACCCGGGCGACGAGCTCGTTCCGGTCGGCGGCTTCGCCGCTGGCGACCGCGAGGGTCACCCACAGGGGTTCGGTCAAACCGGTCCCGGCCAGCAGCCGGTCGAGTATCACGTTGAGGGTCTTCTCCGTCTGGCCGAGCAGCGGAGCGCTGAAAGTGGGGGTGGGAGTAACGGTGTCGGGCATTGTCCGTCCCTTCGCGGTACGGGTATCATTGACAGGTACCTGACCAACGTAGCATTTAGACAGGTACCTGTCTACACCCATGGAACAGCATCCTCAACCTCCCGACGACCAGCTGCTCGGCCTGCTGCTCCGCCTGCTTCAGCAGCACTGGGGGGTCGCGGTCGACTCGGCGCTGAAAGCGGCCGGCTTCGGCGACATCCGCGCCCCGCATGCCAGCGTCTTCCCCTTCGTCCCTCCGGAGGGCATCTCGGTGAGCGAGCTGGCGAAGCGGGCACACGTTCGCAAGCAGACGATGGCGCAGGCGGTCGAGGAGCTCGAGCAGATGGGTTATGTCGAACGGCGGCCGAACCCGCGCGACCGCCGCGCCCGGCTGGTGCTGCTCACGCCACGCGGCAAAGCCGTGCCGCCCGTCGCAATCGCGGCCGGTCGCCAAGTCGAGGAGCGCTGGGCACAGCTCACGAGCCCCCGCAAGCTCGAATCGCTGCGACGCTCGCTGCACGGGTTGCTCACCGAGCTGCAAACCGAGGGCGACACCGTTGCGTCCCCCGAAAGCAAACCCTGACTTCGCGATCGGACGCGCGTGTGCGTTATCGCGATACTGATTCGCATCGCGACCGTTCCGCCCGCCCGACATTTGCTGCGTGCCCGAGATCTCGCCGACGCGCGCTACTTCGAACCCATCCGGGTCGTCGACATGGCGCGCGAGGCGCGCCTGTCGCCCTCACATTTCAGTCGTGAGTTCCATCGCACCTTCGGTGAGTCGCCACACCGTTACCTTCTGACCCGGCGGTTGGAACGCGCGGCGGCGCTGTTACGTTCCACTGATCGAACGGTCGCCGACATCTGCTTCATGGTCGGGCTCGGCAGCGTCGGTTCCTTCACGACGAGTTTCCGGCGCGTGTTCGGCGCAACGCCTCTCGCGTACCGCGCCGCCCATCCGCCGGCGAGCAATCTCGCGCGCGTCCCCGCGTGCGTGGTGCGTGCGTATGCGCGCCCGGAGAACCGCACGTTTCGAGAAGACGATCGTCCGGCGCTTCCGTACGGTGATCAGTGACAACCCACTCGATCGCAGGAGACAAACGATGATCAGGATCGCCAACGCGCAGCTCTGGGTTCACGACCAGGACGAAGCGCTCGCGTTCTACACGAAGAAGCTCGGCATGGAAGTGCGTTCCGATGTCACGGTCGCCGAGATGGGCAACTTCCGTTGGCTGGCGGTCGGCCCAGTCGGCCAGCCCGACATCGCGATCGTGCTGATGGCTATCCCCGGCCCGCCGATGATGGACAGCGCGACCGCGAGTGAGGTGGCCGCGCTCATGGGCAAGGGCTTCGCCGGCACCATCTTCCTCACGACCGAAGACTGCCAAGCCTCGTACGAGGAACTGAAGGCGCGCGGCGTCAACTTCGTCGAGACCCCCGAGCAGCGGCCCTACGGCATCGACGCCGCGTTCCGCGACCCGTCGGGCAACAACGTTCGCCTCACGCAGGTGATGGAGATGTCGGCGAGCTAAGGGCGTCAGTGTCCGGCGCGCGGTCGTCTGCCGTCGAGTTGGGCAATGAGGTGTTTGGGCGCGACGGTGCGAAACGCGTCTTCGACGATGGCGGCGACCTCGCCCCAATCGACCTCGTGCTCGCTTGTCGCGAACAAAGAAGCACGGTTCGCCGTGGCTCAGTCGTTTTTTCGCCAGATGTCGCGATGAGTCGCGGCGTGCGGCGCGGTCTCATTGAGCATGATGAATTCAGGGCTTTCGCCTGAACGGCTGTCTCGTCTTCGCGAGGTCATGGCGAGGCACGTCGATCGCGGCGCCGCGCCGGGGCTCGTCTCGATCGTGAGCCGGCGCGGAGAGGCACACGTCGACGTGATCGGACGCGCGGCCGTCGACGACCGCGCGCCGATGCGGCGCGACACGATCTTCCGCATCTCGTCGATGACAAAGCCGGTCACGGCAGTCGCCACGATGATCCTGCTGGAGGAGTGCGTGCTCCGTCTCGACGAGCCGGTCGATCGGCTGCTGCCTGAGCTCGCCGACCGCCGGGTGGTGCGGCGCATCGACGGTCCCGTCGACGACACTGTCGCCGCGCATCGACCGATCACGGTACGGGACCTGTTGACGTTCCGCATGGGCTTCGGCGCGTACTTCGGGCCGTGCCCGGTGAACGAAGCGGCCGCGCCGCTCGAGCTCAGTGTCGGGCCGCCGCGGCCGGCGTTGCCGCCGGAGCCCGACGAATGGATGCGCCGGTTCTCGACGTTGCCGCTCATGTTCCAGCCCGGCGAGCGATGGATGTATCACACGGGCGCGGACGTGCTCGGTGTGCTGATCGCGCGCGCGTCGGGACAGCCGTTCGAAGCGTTCCTCCGCGAGCGGATCTTCGAGCCGCTCGGCATGAAGGACACCGCCTTTTCGGTCGCGGCCGGCGACCTCGACCGGTTCGCGACGAGCTATCTGACCGATCCCGAAACCGGTGCGCTCGAGCAGTTCGACGCGCCGGCCGGCCAATGGAGCACATCGCCCGCGTTTCCCTCAGGCGGCGCGGGCCTCGTATCGACCGCCGACGACTATCTCGCGTTCGCCGAGATGTTGCTGCGTGGCGGCGCCCCGTTGCTGTCGCGGCCATCGGTCGAGACGATGACCAGTGATCACTTGACGCGTGAGCAGAAAGCGGTGAGCGGCTTCTTCCCCGACGACTTCGACGCACGCGGGTGGGGATTCGGCGTCGGTGTCGTCACCCGGCGCGACCACCCAGCGGCGCCGGTGGGGCAGTACGGATGGGATGGCGGACTCGGCACGATCTGGCGCAACGATCCTTCCGAACAACTCATCGCCATCCTGCTCACCAATGTGGCGTGGACATCACCCCGCCCACCCGACGTCGCGCTCGACTTCCTCACTACGGCGTACGCAGCGATCGACGACTGACGATTCGCGCCCTCGCGATTTCTGGGGCGGTCGCGACGATTTTCCATCGGTGTCAGGTCTACATGGCGACCGACCGAAACGGAGATCGTTCATGACCGCGCTTTCACTGAAACCCCGGATCGCGCCGACCAATCGGCGTTGGAGAGTTCTCGCGGTGCTATGCGTCGCGGTGTTCACGATCAATGTCGACGGGACCATCGTGAATGTCGCGCTGCCGACGCTGGTACGCGAGCTCGGGGCCTCGACGAGCGGCCTGCAGTGGGTCGTTGACGCGTACCAACTGACGTTCTGCGCGTTGGTGCTGGCAGCCGGGAGCTTGAGCGATCGATTCGGTCGCAAGGGAGCCTTGATAACCGGCCTCGCGATATTCGGCATTGGTACGGCGGTGGGTTCGCTCGGCACCTCGACCGGCCAGCTGATCGGTGCTCGAGCCCTGATGGGTATCGGTGCCGCGACCGTCTTCCCGAACACGCTGTCGATCCTGTCGAACGTGTTCGCCGACCGGGTGGAGCGCGCCAAGGCGATCGGCGTTTGGGGAGCCACCACGGGCATGGCGGTGGCGTTCGGTCCCATCGTGGGCGGTTGGCTGCTGGAACACTTTTGGTGGGGCAGCGTCTTCTTGGCCATGGCCCCGGTCGCGGTATTGGCGATCGTGCTCGTCGCGCTGTGGGTCCCGACGTCACGCGATCCGGCGGCGCCGCGCCTCGACCGCGGGGGGCTGGCCCTGTCGACGTTCACGATCGGCTTGCTCGTCTACACGATCATCGAGGCGCCCGTGCGCGGGTGGAGCGCGACGGGCACGCTTGCGGGCTTCGCCACCGCGGCAGCAGCGCTTTGCGCGTTCGTCGTGTGGGAGCGACGTGTCGAGGAGCCGATGCTCGATGTGAGCCTGTTCACGAACCTGCGGTTCTCGGCCGCCAGTAGCGCGGTCACGGTCGCGTTCTTCACGCTGTTCGGTTTCATCTTCCTGATCACCATGTACTTCCAGTTCCTCCACGGCTACAGCCCGCTGTCGACCGGGGTGCGTTTGCTCCCGGTGGCGTTCAGCCTCGGGGCGGCGTCGACTGTCGGCCCGCGGCTCGCCGTGCGCGTCGGGAACAAGGCCGTGGTTGGCGCCGGTTTGGCGCTGATGGCGGTCGGCTTCACGTGGATTTCGAGATCGAGCATCCACACGCCGTACATCGAGATCGTCGGCCAGATGTTGGTCACGGCAAGCGGCCTCGGCTTCGCCACTGCGCCGGCCACCGAGGCGATCATGGGCGTGGTCCCGAAAGAGAAGGCCGGCACCGGCTCGGCGGTGAACGACGCCACCCGCGAGCTCGGCGGGACGCTCGGCGTCGCGGTAATCGGCAGCGTCTTCGCGTCCATGTACATCCATGCGCTCGACAGTTCGCGCGCCGCGGCAGTGGTCCCGGCCGCACTGTTCACCCGATCCAAGGAGTCGGTGGGCGCCGCGCTCCTCGGCGCCCGAGAACTCGCGAAGTCCAATCCACACGCAGCCGACGTGCTGACGCAAGCGGCCCGCCACGCATTCTTCGACGGCTTCAAGGTTGGCTGTCTGGTCGCCGCCGGAGTTGCGCTGATCGGTGCGGTCTTCGTCGCAGCCGTACTGCCGGCACGACCGAACGAAGTCCCGGAAGCTGAGCTCATCGAGCTGCCGGATGCCGACCCAATCGAATTACGGGAAGCTCAATGAGCGGCGACCTCGGCAATAAGGGAGCATCGATGTTGCCTGCAGAATTCACTCGAAGTACTGCACTGGTGACCGGTGCGAGTCGTGGTTTCGGCCGGGCTATTGCCACCGAGTTGAGTGCGAATGGCGTGACGGTTGTCGGCGTGGCCCGTCACGCTGAACCGCTCGACGAACTCCATGATGAATTGGGGGATCAATTCGTACCTGTCGTCGGCGATGTCACGAACGCTGACTTGGCCCGAAATTTGATTGAGGAACACAGTCCTCGGATCCTGGTTCTCAATGCCGGCGCGACCCCGGTGATGGGTTGTCTCCGCGAGCACACCTGGGAGTCATTCAGCCGTAACTGGGAAGTAGACACCCAACACGCCTTTCATTGGACACGAGAGGCGCTCCGGCTACCGCTCGCTCCCGGCAGCGTCGTCATCGCGCTGTCGAGCGGAGCGGCGCTCCGCGGCTCGCCCCTCAGCGGTGGCTACGCCGGCGCCAAAGCGGCCGTCCGATTCATCAGTGCCTACGCAGCCGAGGAATCTCGGCGGGACAACCTCGGGATACGGTTCGTCGCGTTGCTTCCACAACTGACGCCCGTGACGGATCTTGGGGACGGGGCAGTAGCCGCCTACGCAGCGCACGAGGGCATCGACGTCGACACGTACCTCCAGCGGTTCCAACCGATCCTCAGGCCGGAACGGGTTGGCAAGGCGATTGTCGAACTCAGCAGGGACGCTGAACCAGGGAACGAGCAGCACCTCGCTTATCTGATCTCGGGAGCGGGTCTCCAAGAAATTAGGTCCCCATGACGAGCACAACCAACGAGGACTTCGAGAAGCTTACAGATCCGTTCCGTCGGGAATTGCTCGCGCATTGCTATCGAATGCTCGGCTCAATTCAGGACGCCGAGGATCTCGTACAAGAGACCTATGTTCGAGCGTGGCGGTCATTTGATCATTTCGAGGGCCGCTCGTCGCTACGCGTGTGGCTGTACAAGATCGCCACGAACGCCTGCCTCAGCGCACTCGAGACCAGACGCCGCCGGCCGCTGCCCTCCGACCTCGGCCCCGCTTCCCATGACCCCAGGCAGGCGCTGGCCTCGTCAGAGCCGGGAATGGCGTGGCTCCAGCCGATTCCGGATGCATTGATTGTTGCTCCGTCCAGCGACCCCGGCGCGCTCCTCGATTCGCACGCGGGCGTCCGTCTGGCGTTCATCGCCGCGCTGCAGACTCTTTCCGCCCGCCAACGCGCCGTACTGATTCTCCGCGATGTCTTGGCTTGGCGCGCCGCTGAAGTAGCCGAGCTCCTCGACACCACCACTCACGCAGTCAACAGCGCGCTGCGACGCGCCCGCACCCAACTCGAGCGCAGCAACCTGGCCGAAGACGAACTGGTTGATCCGATCGAGGCCGAACTCCGAGAAATCCTTGATCGATACGTCGACGCGTTCGAGCGCGCCGATGTCAGTGCCTTGGTGGACCTCCTGCGCGCAGACGTCGAACTGGAAATGCCCCCCACGCCCACCTGGTTCACGGGACGAGATGCCGTGGCCGGATTCCTCGGTGCGGAGATTCTGGTCACGCCCGGCAGATGGCGCATGACCCCCACTCGGGCGAATGGCCAGCTTGCGGTCGTGATCTACGAGCGCGGACTCGACGGCTACGTCCCGCACGGAGTGAACGTGCTCACCTTCATCGGTGAGCGCATCGCACGAGTCACGGTTTTCAATGACGCCGATCTCGTTCCCTATTTCGAGCGCCGACCGCAACAGCCATCGCGCGACGCGCACGCGGTTCCAGCCCGGCGTTCGTTCATGGGATGACAAGACCGGCGAGTGGCAGGTCCTGCTGACCCGCGTGCATGTCGTGGTCGTGGAGGCTGCCTTGTCTTGCCGGCCGCGGGAACGAGATCTTGATGGCGTTGATGGTGGGAACATGGAATATCAGCACCGTGTCGGGCGCGACGTTGTACAGCTCGCCGATGGTCTCCGCACTGAGAGTCCCGGCGTGCACGATCGCTTCGTAGTGCTCGGCGTCGAGAAAGACGTCGAGAGTGATCCAAAACGGCCCCGCGTTCTTGGCGCGGACCATGTCGGCGATCTCGCCGAGTGTCACTTCAGGCATCGCTGGTCGCCGTGATCTCGGTACGGAACATGCTCGTAGGTGTCGCGGGCGCAACCGTGTGGTTGAGCACGAACTCGTACGCGGCTCCGCGTTCGATCTCTGCCGGTGAAAATGGAAAGGCGAAGCTCGGCATCGACTTCGCATGTGGAAGTGGCAGGTGCAGCAACATCGGGTTGGCAACCTTTGCGATCGCGGTCGCGGTGGCTTGGTCGCCGGCGCGCACTCGAAACAGAATCCCGATTTCGTGGCTTGTGTGCTCGGGTTCGAGCGGCCCGAGCACCGCGTCGTAGCCGTAGCGCGACACGTCGAAGTCGTATGCGTCGCGCGCCACACCGAGCACTGTGCTGACGCGATCGTCGACGAGCATGGTCAGGAAGTCGGTCCACGTCTCGATGTCGGCAATAACGGCTGGGTTGCGGATACCCACGATCGTCACGGTCTCGTAGCCGACCGGCGCGCTGCCCTCGAGCTTGATCGTGTAGGTGTCGGCCGGTTCGAAGACCGACCCCTCGACTCGTACGACGCGAGCATCGAGCGCTCGGTACGTCGCGTCGGTGGTGTCGAGCGTGCCGGGCGGTTCACGAAGTTCGAACGGGTTGGCGTTTTCGTACAGCATGTGGGCGGCAATTGATGTCGGTGTACAGGCCGCACCCGCGTCGAGCGGAGTCACCGTGAATCCCGTGTGGTCGATCTCGAGGAGTACGCCACCGGCGGTGGGGTTGGTGGTGCACATGCCGCCGCATTCGACCGTTTTTGCGCCGTGCCAAGTTGGGCCGGCCGGCAATCCGTGGTCGAGCGCGACCGCGGCGATCACTGCGGTGTCGGTGGCGCGGCCGGCAAGAACGACGTCGGCGCCGGCGCGGAGCGCGGCGCTGATGGGTTCGTGGCCCATGAGGCCCACAATGTGGCTACAGGATTTCAACGTGGCTTCGCTGAGCGCGCGGGCCGGTGCAAGCGGTCGAATGAGGCCGTCGTTGAGCGCGGTGACGAGATCGTCGGCGTCCTGCTCGCTGTATATGCACGCGAGAGTGAACGCGAGGTGGGCTTCGGACGCGATGCGTCGTGCCATGCCGGCGATCCAATTGACGCCGCTGTCGGTGCCTGACGTTCCGCAGCTGCCGATCAGCAGAGGTATCGATGCGTTGACCGCTGAGAGCAGTAAGACGCGTAAGTCGTGCTCGACTTGGGCAGTGGTGGTCTTTGCTTGGCCGGTGCCGAGGTAGAACGGTCCCGAGTCTGTGGAGCCGGCGTCGACTGCGATGGCGTCAGCACCGAGCTCGATGCCGCGGTCGATCGTTGCTGTTGGAAAGCCAGCTCCCAGCATGCCGGTAGGGACAAGGATCGCGACTCGCGAGCGGCGGTCGTGATTCCTGGCTGTGGCGCGGCGCATTGATCAGGTCGCTTGCGCTTGGGCTTCGTGCCGCTCGGCGCACACTACGTCGAGCAGACGCTGACCGGCCTCGCGGATGTGGGCAACCATCAACGCTCCGGCCCGTTCGCCGTCGCGGGCCACCAAGGCTTCGACGATCGCTCGGTGATGCTGTTGCGGTTCATGGACCGGGTAGCTCGCGCCCAGTCGCTCGGCCGCGCGCAGACGGGTCTGCCAATCGAACGCTTTCGCGGTCGCGATCATCTGAACGAGCAATGCGTTGTGCGACGCGTCGTCGATCAACGCGTGCATCCGACCAGTCAGTCGCAAGATCTCCGCGACATCGGCCGCTCTGGGCCGGGCCTTGCTGCTCAGCCGGGCCGACGCTTCGAACGTCGTACGGATCTCCTCCAGCTCCGCGTCGCTCGCGGCGACGGTTGCGAGCTTGGCCGCGACGCCGCGTAGCGCGGCTTCGATCTCGCGTAACTCGGCGAGGCGGCGCAGCGACGGCTGGGCCACCGTGAGGGCCCGGCCGTCGTTGCGTTCGAGCAGCCGTTCGTGTTCGAGTCGCCGAATGGCTTCGCGCACTGGCGTCGGGCTGACGCCGAGCCTCGTGGCCAGGTCCCGCTCGGTGAGTCGTTCGCCCGGTTCGAGGTCGCCATCGGTCAGCATCTGGCGCAGCACGCGGTATGCCTGGTCGGCCAGCGAAGGGCCCTGGGTCAAGCGTGGGATGACTCGCGACATGCAATAGCAAATTTGCCACATCGGGTTGCCATTTTCAAGTTGCCTTGGCAGCGGCGTCGACCGTGCCCGTGTTTTGATCTCAGAAACCGGCCACTTTCGGGGTGCTTCTGAGATCAAAACCAGTTCGGTTCGCCCGGCCGCGGGAATCCGACGGCTGAGCGCGCCGCTCACCTCGATCGCGGTAACTCGGGCGCGGCACGTGGTGAGATGGCCTCGATGGGCACGTCGCACCGGCACGCCGAAGACCGCGCGTGGGCCGCGAGCGGAGCCATGGCCCTCACGGGCGTAAACGGCGGCGCCACCATCGCTCCCGGATGGTCCTTGGCGACATTCATGGCG
>JAODBJ010000317.1 GCA_025463905.1 Actinomycetes bacterium | reverse complement strand
GTCGGCCCCGCGGCGCCCGGCGCTCACGGCGACGTCGCAGCCGACGACCTCGTGGCCCCGATCGGCGAGCAGGCCGGAGAGGAAGCCGGCGCCGCACGCGACGTCGAGCACCCGCTCGCCGGTGACCGCGGCGAGCACGCCGTCGAGCGATTCCGGGGTGAGGTCGGTCGCGCCTTGGTCGACCTTCGAGCGCAGGCTCTGATAGAAGGCGGCGTACTCCGCGCGTGACAGATAGAAAGCGCGGTCCTTGAACGTCGTGATGTCTTCGGTGAGCGGCGCGTACAACGAGCGAACTACCCGGCCGATCATGCGCGAGTCGCGAATGGCCGGCGGCAGCCAGCGGTCGAGCGCGTCGTTGACCCGGAGCGACGCCGTACGGCTCATCTTCACGGCGCACAACCTACGAGACCCACGAGACGTTTCGTGACCGATCGGCAGTTCAGGCGAGGGATCCTGCTGATCGCAGCGGCCGCGTTGGTAGGACGGATCGTGCTCACGCTCGTCGCGGCGAAGCCGATTGGAGGTGATCCGGCCTACTTCACGGCGCAGGGCCGCCTCATCGCGCACGGTCACTGGTTCGTCGACCCGTACTACCTGAAGGCGCTCCACGTATACGACCCGAGCGCCGCGCACCCGCCGCTCTTCTCGTTGTTCTTCGCGGGTGTGTCGCGCATCGGCTTCGAGTCGGCCACCTCGTACCGCGTCGCTGCCGCGTGTCTCGGCGGCGTGGCGGTGGGCGTCATCGGGTACGCCGGGCGACGCGTGGCAGGTGCTCGGGCGGGGATCGTCGCGGGCCTGATCGCCGCCATCTATCCCTACCTCTGGTCGACCGATCTTCTGGTGTTGTCGGAAACCCTTGTGGCGCTCGTCGCCGCCGTCGTGCTGATTGCGGCGTACCGCTACGTCGCTCGCCCGTCGGTGGTTGCGGCGGCATTGGTGGGTGTCGCGGTCGCGGCGGCCGCGCTCACGCGCGCCGAATCGGTCCTGCTCTTCCCGTTACTGGCGTTGCCACTCGCATGGCGCGGCGGCGGTACCGACCGTGCGAAGCGACTGGTCGTGGTGACAGTGGCGACCGTGATCCCGCTCTTGCCGTGGGTTGTTTTCAACGTGGTGCGCTTCGACCACACCGAGTTCCTTTCGACGGGCGCGGGAGGCGCGCTGGCCGACTCCTCGTGCGACGTCGTCTTCTACGGCCCGCGCATCGGATGGTGGGAGAACCGCTGCATCCCCGACGAGCCCGGCGACGAGTCGTCGCGCGATCGCGCGCTGCGGACGCTCGCGTTCGACTACTGGCGCAACCACGAACACCAACTTCCGTTGGTGATGGCGGCGCGAGTCGGGCGGGTATGGGAGGTGTTCCGGCCGGTGCAAACCGCGCAGTTCGACTGGCTGGAAGGCCGCGGCAAGGCCAGCGGGATGAGCGGGCTGCTCGTCTACCTCGCAACGGTGCCACTCGCCGTCGCCGGCGCGTTTGTGTTGCGAGCGCGGGGGAGACCGTTGCTTCCGTTCCTCGCCGTCGTCGTGACCGTCGGCCTGACCGCGGTGGTGTTCTACGGCGGGGTGAGGTTCCGCGCGCCGGCGGACGTCGCCCTCATCGTGCTTGCCGCCGCGGCGATCGACGCGACCGTAACCGCCGCGAGCACGCACAACATCGGGTCGGCAGACGCGCGAAAACGCGGGTTGCCGTAAGTCACGATCGACACGATCGACACCGTCACGATCGGCGCGAGCAGTGGCCACAGGGTCGCCCGCCGCCGGGCGAGGAGAACTGCGCCCGCGACCGCGAGCGGCAACAGCAACCAGGTCAGCCACGTTCCTGCCGTCTCCCATCGGTGGTTGCGGCCTTCGAGGACGCCCAGATTCACCTGTTGCGACGGCCGGAAGACGCCCCACGTGCGCGCCAGCCGAGCCGCCGCGACCGCCGGCGCACGGCGCTTGTGCGCGCGGAAGTAGTCGATGCCCTGCCGGCGCGCCGCGGCCGCCGCCGTCGCCTCGTCGAAGTGCGGATCCCTGATGTCGAAACCGGCGAAGCAATCGCCGGCGCGGATGAAGCGCCACGAGCCGAGCGCGGGCCCCGAATACGTCGGTCCACAGTTCGCGCCGTCGAGGACAGTGCCGAGGTTGTTCGACACCGGGATGAAGGTGTGGAAGCGCGTCTCGTTGTAGACCGTCCACGGCGTGAGTACGCCAACGACGGCCACGAGGCCGGCCGCGGCCAGGGTGATCCGTTGCGCGAACGGTCGGCCTCGCGGCACGAACGCGAGCGGCACGATCAGCAACGGCGCGAGGAGGAAGCCTTCGGCGCGACACAGTGTGGTGATGCCGAGCAGCGCGCCGAGCGCGACGAAGCCGCCGACACCGGGCCGCGAGCGCACCCGCAACGCGAGCAGCACACATCCGGCCACGAGTGCGGTGCTGAGCGATTCCGTCATGAGGATGCCGTCGGCTTGGAACAACATCGGATGGATCGCGGCGATCCCGGCGGCGACGAGTCCCGCGGTGTCGCCGGCGACGCGCCGCCCGATCAATCCTGTAAGCACCACGGTGGCGGTCCCCACCACGGTGAGCACGAGCTGCTGATTGTTGACCGACCCGAGGCCGATCAGGGTGAGGAACGCAAGGAGCGCGGGGAACAGCGGCGGATATTCGGCGGTCGCGCGGTGCACGCCGAACAGCTGGAAGTCGAACGGGCGGATGTACCCGCGGCCGTCGGCGAGGTTGCGGCCGAGCTGGTGATACGCGCTCGCGTCGCTCAGCACGGCGACGGCCGGATCGACGACGAGGTTGTACGCGACTCGTATCGCGAGCGCGCCCACGGCGATCACGATGAGCCTGGTGACGAACGTGCGTGACGCTCGCGAAAGCGGGGGAACACTCACGTGGTGCCGGAGCGTACGCGAGACTCACCGGCCGTGCGCGCCCGACTGTCGGCAATCAGCAGAGAAACCTGGCTTCTCACCGCGATCGTCGCGGTGGGCACCGCATTGCGCGGCGCATGGGTCGCGTACGCCGCCCGCCCGCTCGGGTTCCCGCTCGGAGGCGACCCGCTCGGCTATGTGATCAGGGCCGATGATCTCGCTCACGGCCGTGGTTACCACTCGTTCCTCACGCTGAAGCCCACCGCGTTCCAGCCACCCGGTTGGCCGATGGTGCTCGCCGCCTGGTACTGGATCGCGAATCACACGCCACTTCCGGACAACCTGTGGAAGGAAGCCGGCGCGCTCAACGTGATCATCGCGGTCGTGTCGATGCTGCTGCTGTTCGCGATCGGCCGTCGACTCTTCGACGCACGCATCGGGCTCATCGCCGCCGGTATCTACGCGTTGTGGCCGAACCTCATCTATTACACCGGCGCCGCGGCGCTCGAAACGTTCTTCATTCTCACCGTGCTGCTCGTGATCTGGTTGCTCCTGCACTTCGGGTGGCCGGACGCCGAACGCGTTCCGCTGATCGGTCTCGTACTGGCGGGCCTCGTCACCGGCGAGATGGTGCTGGTGCGGCCGTTTGGTGGGGTCGTGGTGATCGCGATGGTCATCGTCGGGATCGTGGCTGGGCGCGGTTGGCGCAAGACCCTGACCGAAGCCGGGGTCATCTTGGGCGCGGCGATCCTCGTGCTGCTGCCGTGGACGATCCGCAACGGCGTCGACCTGCACGCGTTCGTGCCGGTCGCGACGAACTTCGGCGAGACGTTTTGCATCGGGCACCAACCGCATGTCGGCGGCGACTTCGTTGCCGACACGGCGTATTGCGTCGGGCCGTACGACTTCAGCCGCATCCGCCAGCCGCACGACGAAATCCTGCGCAACAGCTACACGATGAAGCAGGGCTTGAAGTTCGCACTGCACCACCCGGTCGACGAGGTGCGCCTGGTGTTCTGGCGCGGCTACTTCATGTTGCAAGGCGACCACGACGGCGTCGACGCCGTAGAGACCGGGCACAACAAACCGTTCGCGTTCATCCCGAACCGCCCGCGTGAAGTACTCGTGACCGTCGGCGACGCGTTCTTCTTCGTCGTGGCCGCGCTGTCGCTGTTCGCGTTGCCGCGCTTCGCCCGCCGTGCTCCGGCGGCCCGACTGTTCGTGTTGCTCACCGGCGTCGGGCTACTGCTGGT
>JAODBJ010000314.1 GCA_025463905.1 Actinomycetes bacterium | reverse complement strand
GCGTGACCCACGGAACCGACCGAACGCACGACGTAGTCGACACCGACGAGCACCGAGGCGCCCGCGAGTCCGTCGACACGTGCGTTGTGCCGTCCGTAGATGATCACGTCGACGTTCTCGGCGCGCTTGGCCGTGGCCATCGCCATGACGGCGGCGACCTCGACGCGCTGGATCGTCGACCGCTTGGACATCGGCGCCTGCATCGACGCCGACGTGTCGATTACCACGAGCGTGCCGTCGAGCGCGGGAATGTTCGTGACCGTGAGGTCGAGCGTGCGACCCAGCGCGCGCTTCCAGTTGTCGGACGGCGCGTGCTTGTACGCCGCCCATACCTGGTACGGGAACATCCGGGCGCGCGCGATCTCGCCCGCGTCGGTGATCTTCGCGATGACGGCGTCGATGGCCGCGTGGGAGATGCCGGCGTCATCGAAGTTACGCAGGTTGCGAACGAGCGCCATCGCGCCCATCGACGGAATGACGGCCTCCCACGCCTCGGCGTCCATGCCACCCGGCAACCAGCCCGACAGCCGCTCCCACGAGAAACCGCTCGACGCGAGCGCGTTCGGACCGCGCTCGCGCAGCACGGCGCGCCGGGTGTCGACGGAGATCGCGTCGAGTTCGGCGGTCGCAGCGAGCACCGGCAGCTTCGCCACATCGGCGCGCGCATCATCGCGGTGGCGACGGTCGAGCAGCCAACGAAAGAGCACCGACTGCTGTTCGTCGCGCGGCGACGGGTGCGTGAGTTCGATGACGTCGGCCATGCGGATCTGACGCGACAGGCCGTCGTAGCGCAGCACCGCGCGCTCGGTGTAGAGACGGCGCGCGGCGTCGCCGATGCCGCGCTTGACCGGCATCGGGATGTTGCGGCCGTGGGTCGTGAGCCAGTATCCGAGCATCTCGGCCGGCTCGTCGGCGCGCTGAAGGGCGCTCGCGATCACCGATCGACCATTGACACCACCGGCCGCGACGTACTCGGCCGCCATCACGATCGAAGCGGAACGCATCAGCATCGTGGCGCGCAGGTATGACGCGAGGCCCGCGACGAACCCGGGGTTCGTCGCCGCGACCTCGTGCACGAGTGCAACGAAGCGCGCGTCTCGCACGTCGGCGCGCTCGTAGAACGTGTCTTCCGAAACCATGTTCGTCGCCGCGAGCAGGAACAGGTCCGACTCGGGGTCGCGCTCGTACGCCGCGCCACCCTCGTGCGTGAACGTGCGCGCCAGGCGAGTGCGGATCGGCGCCGCCACGTTGACGCGTAGCGGACGCCGCTTGGAACCAGAGAACTTCGTCATGTCTCGTCTTCCTTGGTGTGCGGTAGTCCGGTCAGAGAACTCGGGTGGACGAGCGGTGCCGATTCGAACGGCAAGACCCTGAGGTCTCTTGCGCCAGAGAAGAAAGCCCGTCCTTCGCAACTGACCGGTAAACGGAATGTCAACATCCGGGACAACCACACAGACATCGTCGAATCCGACTGGTCTGGACGGAGAGATTCGAACTCCCAACCTCCGGCTTCCGACGCCGGCGCGCGGCCAACTTGCGCCTCGTCCAGATGTGTACTCACGTGGCGGGAGCGGGAATCGAACCCGCGGCGCGCGGCGTATGAGACCGCGCTGATCCCAGATCTCCCGCTCAATGTTTCGTGGCGGTCCCGCCCGGCGGGTTCCGGGCGGGACGCCTCGCTCTGATCAGGTTCCCTTGTAGTTCAGGACCTGATGCATCGTGTGCAGAACCTCGACGAGGTCCGCCTGGTCGGCCATCACCGCGTCAATGTCCTTGTACGCAGCCGGGATCTCGTCGACGAGCCGATCAGCACGGTTTGCGAGCCACACCTTGCCCTGCATCTGCTCGGCAAGGTCCGCCGCGTCGAAGAGCTTCTTCGCCTTCGTGCGGCTATGACGCCGACCCGCGCCGTGCGAGCACGACGTCCAACTCGCCGCGTTGCCCTTGCCCCGCACGATGTAGCTACGGGTGCCCATCGAGCCGGGGATCACACCGAGGTCGCCGACGTCTGCCTTGATCGCACCCTTGCGAGTGATCCACAGCTCACGATCATTGTGGACTTCGCGCTGGGTGAAGTTGTGATGGCAGTTGATGCGCTGCGTCTCACGACCGAAGCCAAAGGACGCGAACACTTCGCGCATCGCGTTGTCCATCATCTGATCGCGGTTCGCGCGGGCGTACTCCTGCGCCCACAGCATGTCGGCGATGTATGCCTGGAACTGCGGCGTGCCCTCGACGAAATACGCGAGATCCGGATCCTCCAGTCGCAACTCGAGTTCCTTCGCCAGCCGACGGGCCGTGCTGATGTGCATCGTCGCGAGTTTGTTGCCGATGCCGCGGCTGCCCGAGTGCAGAACCACCCACACTCGAGCCCGTTCGTCGACGCAGAGCTCCAGGAAGTGGTTTCCCGAGCCCAGGGTGCCGAACTGCTTCGCCGCCTTGCTCGCTTGGTCGACCGCCAGCTCGGTAGCCGGCTTGTGCGCGGCGAGCCACAGATCGGCGTTGTGGGCCGCGGTGTTGTGACCCTTGCCGACACCGGCCGGGACCACCTGCTCGATCCGCGCAAGAAGCGGTTCGAGCGTGTCCGGCAGCTGATCTTCGACGACGTCGAGCTCGGCGGCGACCATGCCGCAACCAATGTCGACACCGACTGCGGCGGGGATCACCGCGTTCTCGGTCGGGATCACGGAGCCGACCGTCGCGCCGATGCCGAGGTGTGCGTCGGGCATGAGGGCGACGTGCCCGTGCACGATCGGCAGGCGAGCCGTCTTCTCCGCTTGGTTGATGGTCTGCGGGTCGATTTCGCTGGCCCAGGAAATGAGCCTGTCGTTGAATGCGGTGGGCATGTCACCCCCTCCTTGTCTCTGGTATATCGCTCTTGGTTGCGTCACGTAGCGCCACCGGCGGGACTTGCACCCGCGACCTCCGGCGTGACGAGCCGGCGCTCCACTGATTGAGCTACGGCGGCATGTGCGGAGCCGCGTGGCGACGGCTCCGGTAACGATGTCTGTGCAGTTGTCAAAGAGCTGATGCCGCGTCGAGCTGACGTGGCCGAACGTAGTGATGAACGCGCGCGTGACGTGGTGCGCGCGAGATTGCGAGCAAAGCGCTAGTGCAGGGCGAGAACGCTGCGCCCTACGAGCGCGTATCGAGGAGGCCGTCGTTGACGGTCTCCCCGCGCTCCGGTCGTTTCGCGAGCGCGAACAATCGACCGGATCGGCACGCGCGCACGCCGGCGCGCAGGGCTTGACCCTGCAGCTGTGTTTCGGCGGTGAACGTGCGCGTCATAGGAAGAGCAATATGCGCGATCTCGTGGCCCACGTCAATCGTTTTTCGCGTCGACCCGACAGCATCACACCTTTCTGATCTAAGCCGTGCGTACGCTTTGTGCGTGTCGTTGCGCCTTCGTCGTGGTGCCTCGCCGGGTGGCGACGTCATGGAAGTCGTCGCCGAACACTCAATGGTCACCGCCGGTGTGCCACGGCTGCTCCAGCACACACCGTTACCGCACGATGCGCTGCGCTACCTCGCGTACGACCCCGTCGATCGCGACGAACGGCGAGTGCCGCACTGGCCAATGCCGCCGGCGCCCGCATACCGCGGGCAACTGAACGACGCGTTCCAGGCTGCGCAAGCCGCAATGAGGGCCGGTGTCCGCCCGGCCGATTGCCACTGGTACCACGAAGTTCCGCTGCGTGATGGCAGCCGGATGTGTGGCGCGTGGGATCTCATCGGCGGCGAAGACCACTACACGGGCGCGGTTGCGTTGCGAGGTAAGCGGGTCTTGGAGTTCGGACCCGCGAGTGGCTACATCACCTACTTCCTCGAGCGAGTCGGCGCCGAAGTCGTGGCTTTCGAAGCCGGCTTTGACGCGTGTATCGACCTACTGGCATTCGGTCGGTCAGACGTCGAAGCGATGCGCACCAACGCAATGCGTTTTGTCGCTGAGGTCAACAACTCGTGGTGGTGGGTGAAGCAGCATCACAACCTCGACGCGCGCATCGCGTACGGCGACATCTACCGCATGCCCGACGACTTGGGAATGTTCGACGTGACGATGTTCGGCGCGATCTTGTTGCACCTGCGTGACCCATTCACGGCGTTGCAACAAGCGGCACAGGTCACAACGGAATGCCTGATCGTCACGGATCTGGTTCCGTTGATGGGCGACCCGTGGCGCGATGCCTTCTCGCGATTCCATCCCGCTCCCGGCGACCCGACGTCGTGGTGGCTGCACACACCCGCAGTGGTGCAGCGCATGCTCGAAACGCTCGGGTTCGTGGAGATCGAACGCACGCGTCACACGCAATACGTTCGTCCGAGTCACGCCCTCGACCAACCCCTCGAGCCGGTCGAGTTCTTCACCCTCGTCGCACGTCGCCCCTGACACCATTTCGGCCGGTCGTTGCTCGACCGGGCACGATGGAGACGTGACGAACGCGACGTTGGTGCAGGCACAGGCGTTGCTCCATGTGCTCGCGGGTCCGGCCGCGGTCTTACGGCCCGAACAGGCCGCCGCTATCGATGCCGTCGTCGGGCAACGCCGGCGCGCGCTCGTCGTGCAACGCACCGGATTCGGCAAGTCGGCGATCTATTTCATCGCCGCGAAGTTGCTACGCGATGCGGGTGGTGGCCCGACGCTCGTCGTGTCACCGCTCCTTGCGCTCATGCGGGATCAGGTTGCGGCGGCCGAACGGATGGGCCTGCGATCGGTCACGATCAACTCCACCAACATCGACGCCTGGGACGACCTCGAGGCGCAGATCGACGAGGATGCGGTCGACTTGATCTGCATCAGCCCGGAACGGCTCAACAATCCGGGCTTTGTGTCCCGAGTGCTCCCCGCGCTCTCGCCGCGCTTGGCGCTGCTCGTCGTCGACGAGGGGCATTGCATCTCCGACTGGGGCCACGACTTCCGTCCCGACTACCGGCGCATACGCGATGCGATTACGCGGCTGAGCCCCGGTACGCCGATCGTCGCGACGACTGCCACTGCGAACGCGCGGGTCTGTCTCGACGTGGCCGAACAGCTGGGCGACGACGTACTCGTGTTGCGGGGCACGCTTGACCGCGAGTCGTTGCGTCTCGGTGTGGCGTCGTTGCCGTCGTTGGCACACCGGCTCGCGTGGATCGCGCAACGCGTGCCCCACGTTCCCGGTACTGGGATCGTGTATTGCCTCACCGTGGCGCAGACCGCGCAAGTCGCCGACTTCTTGCGCAGTCGAGGGATCGACGCGGCTGCCTATAGCTCCGACACACCCGCCGAAGAACGAGAGCGTCTCGAAGCCGCGTTCAAGAACAACGAGATCAAGGTGCTCGTCGCGACCTCGGCGCTCGGTATGGGCGTCGACAAGCCGGATGTCACCTTCGTATTCCACCTCGGCGCGCCGCCGTCGCCGATCGCGTACTACCAACAGGTCGGCCGAGCCGGGCGCGCCGTCGAGGTTGCCGAAGCGTGGCTGCTCCCGGGCGCGGAGGACGCCGCGATCTGGGATTGGTTCACGAGCGTGGGCCTGCCCGCCGAGCCGCTCGTGTTGCGGGTGCTCG
>JAODBJ010000292.1 GCA_025463905.1 Actinomycetes bacterium | reverse complement strand
CCCGCTCCGGCGCCGCTTCCGCCCCCACCGTCGGAAGCGCCGTCTCCGGCGCCCGCAGCGCCCGTCGCGGCGGCCACAGCGCCCCTTCCAACACCGGCCGCGCCGCCGCTTCCGGCCGAGGCGCCGGCCCAGTCGCGACGCGAAAAACGCGACGAGCGCCGCGCCGAACGTCGTGAGCAGCGGCGCAGCGACGCCGGCCCGTTCGGTCCTCCGCCCGAAATGACCGAAGGCGCCGAGACGCTCCTTCCGAGGGCGCGAGCCGGGGAAACCGGCGAGACGTGGCTCGACGAGTACCGCAGCGCCTCGCCCTACGAGGAGCTGAAAGACCTCACCGCGCGCGCTCCGGAAGCACCGGCGGTCGAAGCCCCGGCGCCGCCGCCGCCCCCACCCGCGCCACTCGCCGCCCTCCAAACCGCGGCTGCCCCGCCGGCCGCGCCAACACCACCAGCGCCCGCGCCTGCGCCTGCGCCTGCGCCGGCATCAACGTTTGCATGGCCCGCGCCGGCACCTGCCGCGCCCGCGCCACCCGCGCCGCCTGCGCCCCCGATCACGGCGCCGGAGCCGAGAGCACCCGGTCCCGGCCTGTCGCCCGGCAAACGGTTGATTGCGATCGCGATCATCGTCGCGGTCCTCGCCGCCGCGGTCGGCGTCGGCGTCATCCTGGCCACGCGCGACACCGCTTCACCCACGCCGAAGGTCTCGTTCCCCGCCGCGTGGGACAAACGAGTCGCGCTGCTCGTGCAGTTCGTCGAACGCGAGCGCCAGACCACGTTCGTCCACCCCGTCGGGATCGACTTCGTCGAAGACGGCGAGTTCGCGCGGAGAGCCCATGAGATCAACGTCGAACGCACCGATTCGGTACACGCGTTGTTGTCACAACCGGCGGGTGTGTTGCGCGCGCTAGGCCTCGCGCAAGGTGCGCCGGATATACGCGCGTCGGCCGAAGCCATCGATGCGAACCGGCGTGCGCTCTACTCCACCACGTCGCAACGGATCGCAGTACGGGGTCCTGCCAGCGCTCAACTCGACGAGAACACGCAGGTGCAGATCGTGCGGACGCTCGTTCTCGCGCTCGACCAACAACGCTTCGGCTTGACGACGAAGTTCGCCGACGACCAAACCGCGTGGGGATACCGCGCGTTGCGCGAAGGCGACGCCCAACGAGTGACCGACGCGTACCTCGCGGCGCTCGATCCGGCTGAACGCAACGGAATCCAGGACGTGTACGCGTCGAGCGTGGCCGGCGTCACGGATGTTGTACGGGCGTTGGAGCGTTCCGCGCCGGTGTTCGGCGAACAGTTGGTCGACTCCATCGTCGCGACCGGGGGCAATGCCGCGCTCGCGCGCGCGTTTGAACAACCTCCGGTCAGCGAAGAGCAGGTGCTTGTCCCGACCGCGTACCCGAAGGACGCGCCGAAGAAGGTGGACGCGCCGAAGCTGCAGTCGGGTGAGACCGGGCGAGGTCACGGGACGCTCGGTGCCGTGGGCTTCTTGGCAGTGCTGGGCGAACGGGTTGCGCCCGACGTGACGTTGCGTGCCGTCGACGGCTGGGGTGGTGACGCGTACATCTCGTACCAGTTCCAGAACAACGCGTGCATTCGCATCGACTGGGTCGGCGATACGTCGCAAGACGCGAACGAGATGTCGCAGGCGGCGGCCGCGTGGGTGAGCGCGATGCCCGCGGGTAACTCGCAATACACCAATGAGAACCACACGATCACCCTGGTGAGTTGCGACCCCGGAGCGACCGAGCCACTCTCCACCGGCGGGTTGAAAACAACGTTCGCGTACACACAGCTACGCGCCGCCGCGTTCGAGCAGCAACTTGCGAAGAAACTCACGCCCGCCAAGGCGTGGTGCGTCGCGACACGTGTCGCGTCCGGCGCGACTGTGCAGGACGCGAGCAACCCCAAAGTGCTCGACACGCCGGCGTACACGTCGAAGATCGTTCAGTACACGACCGACTGCAGCTGAGCAGCGCCTCGGCGCTCAGCGCATGCGGGCGCGGCGCAAGATCTCGGGGAGTTCTTGCGGGCCGCGGTCGCGCAACGCCGACACCGGATCGTCGACACTGCACACCTGTGAGTCCTGGCCTTCGAGCTTCGTACCGGACTTGTCGCGCAACACAAACCGGCACGAGTACTCGGTTTCGATCGACATCGATTCGGCCATGAGGCCCTCTTCGACGTCGATCACCACGCCGTCGTTGGCCGGATACAACGCGCGCAGATAGGCGGGCGCGTACACCGCGACATCGGCGACGACACCGATCTGTTCATGGTCCGGGCCGGGCCAGAAATCCTCGTAGAGGAACGGCGCGGTCGACTCGCAACAGCCGGTGCCGATCGTGAACACGAGCGAGCCTTGCCGGTCGAGCTTGGCCCGCTCGACGACCTTGGCGGCAGCGGTTGTGCCGGCGACATGCACGATGCAACGCTACCTGGTGATCCAGACCGGTGAACACGGCGAAGGATTCGCAAATAGGGTCGGCACGAAAGCGAGGCGAATCGCATGCGGGCGTGTGACGTGGTGATCGTGGGTGGGGGCATCGCCGGGGGCGCACTGGCAACCGCGCTTGCCGATGACGGACGCGACGTCGTGGTGCTCGAGGCGACCACCAAGTACGAAGACCGCGTGCGGGGCGAGAGCATGCTGCCGTGGGGTGTGAAAGAGGCGCGCGACCTGGGTGTGGAGCAGACGTTGCTCGATGCCGGCGCCCACATCGCACCCACATGGGTGCACTACGACTGCGGCGTTCCGCAGCAGATCTCGGAGGCCAATCCGATCCCGGCGGCGATGATGGTGCCCGAGGTGCCGGGCTCGTTGAACTTGCGCCACCCCGAGGCCTGCAACGCACTGAACGCGGCTGCGCAATCGGCGGGCGCCGAGGTGCACCGGGGTGTCACCGACGTGACGATCACCGCAGGCGCCGCGCCGAAGGTGCGCGCCCAGGGCGCCGACGGTACGACGCTCGACATCGCGGCACGGCTCATCGTGGGTGCCGACGGTCGCAACTCGACGGTTCGTCGCCAAGCGGAGATCACACTGCACCGCAAGCCCGAGACGAACATGATCACCGGGCTGCTTCTCGAAGGACTCGACGACATCCCCGACCACTACGACTTCCTCGCGAGTGAGGGCGACCTGTTCATGGCGTCGTTCCACCAGGGCAACGGGCAACTGCGCGTATATCTGTGCCCGCCAGTCGAGCAGCGTCACCGGTTCAGCGGAAAAGGTGGCCTCGAGACCTTCCTCGGCTCCGCCGCGTTCTCGTGCCTGCCGTTCGGCGATCGTCTCGCGCGCGCCACACCCGCCGGCCCGCTCGCCACCTATCCGGGCGACGACTCATGGGTGGATGAACCCTTCGCGGAAGGTGTCGTGCTCGTCGGCGACGCCGCCGGGTTCAACAACCCGATCATCGGGCAGGGACTGTCGATCTCGATGCGCGACGTTCGTACCGTGCGCGACATCGTGCGCGCCGATCTCGAACTCGACGCGTTCGCGGCGTACGCGTCGGAGCGGGTCGAACGGATGCGCCGTTTGCGCGAGGCGGCGCGATTGATGGCCGCGACCTTCTCCGACGAGTGCGACAACCGCGACGCGCGACGGGCGAAGTTCTTCGAGCTGCAGCAGAGCGAGCCGCTGATGCTCGGGCTCCTGATCGCCACGTTCGGCGGCCCCGAAGTCGGCCCCGAAGAGGCGTTCGACGGCCGCCTCGTCGCCGAAGTCCAAGCCGCCTAACGACCGGGGCGTGCGTCGATAGGGGACACTATTTGTCCCCTA
>JAODBJ010000260.1 GCA_025463905.1 Actinomycetes bacterium | reverse complement strand
CGGGGCGTGGACGCGGCGTGCGGTTCGGCAGGCGAGGGTGCCGGGTTCGGGGGTTACCCGTGTTCTACGGCGAGCTGCCCGCCGTCTGCCTGGCGGAGGAGATCGAGACGCCGGGCGACGGTCAAGTTCGCGCGCTGCTGACGATCGCCGGGAACCCGGTCGTGTCGAATCCCGACTCGCAGCGACTCGACGCCGCGCTCGCGACCCTCGACTTCATGGTCAGCGTCGACATCTACCGCAACGAGACGACCCGGCACGCGAACGTGATCCTGCCGCCCGAACGCGAGCTCGCACGCGGGCACTACGACCTCGCGCTCTACTCGCTTGCGATCCGCAACGTCGCGAACTACTCGCCGCCGATCGTCGAGGCCGCCGAGCACGAGATGCCCGAATGGCAGGTGCTGTTGCGGCTCGCCGCGATCGTGGCCGGACAGGGCGCGGATGCCGACGTCGACGCGCTCGACGACTTCGTCGTCGCCGACGTCGTGCACAAGGCGGTCGGCCGCGGCGGATCGAACGTCGAGGGCCGCAATGCGGAGGAACTGCTCGGGGTGCTCGCGAGTCGGCGCGGACCGGAGCGCGTCCTCGACTTCATGTTGCGCACCGGTCCTTACGGCGACGGCTTCGGAGTGAACCCCGACGGCCTGTCGCTTGCCGTGCTCGAAGCGAACCCGCACGGGATCGACCTCGGACCGCTCGCGCCGCGAGTGCCAGACATGCTGCGCACACCGACCGGCAAGATCGAGCTCGCTCCCGAGCCGATCGTCGCCGACGTCGAGCGCCTTCGAGCGTCGTTGCACACGGCCAACGGGAACGGGCGACTCCGGCTCGTCGGTCGCCGCGATCTGCGCTCCAACAATTCGTGGATGCACAACGTCGAGGTGCTGGTGAAGGGCAAGCCGCGCTGCACGGTGCACGTGCATCCCGACGATGCGTTGGTTGCCGGCCTGTCCGACGGTGCGCCGACGCGCGTGTGGTCGGCCGCCGGCGAGATCGTGCTGCCCGCCGAAGTCACCGACGCCGTGATGCCGGGGGTGGTGTCGATTCCTCACGGCTGGGGTCACGACGTCGAGGGTGTCGACATGCGCGTCGCGAGCGCGTACGCCGGCGCGAACAGCAACGTGCTCGCCGGGACGATCGACTTCGATCCGCTGTCAGGCAACGCGGTGTTGAACGGCATCGCGGTCGACATCGCGCCGGCCGGGTAAGCGTCAGGCGTCGCCCGCGCGAAGGCCCGCGGCGAATTGGGCCATCCCGCGCATGTACGTGTCGCAGTCGCGCGTCTTGTCGACGACCATCGCCTTGGCATCGAGGCCACCGGGATATATCGCGGGCGCGTAATACTCGAAGCCGTCGTTTTCCATCGCGTTCGCGATGTCGAGCGCGCAGTCACGGGCCGGGACCTTGTCGATCTCGAAGATCGCAGCTTCGTTGTCTGGCTGGTCCCAGATCTCGGTGTCGATCGGCCCGGGGAGCACGAGCTTCACTTCCACACCCGTGTCGTAGACGTCGATGTACATCGCCTCGGCCCACCCGCACATCGCGAACTTCGCCGCGTTGTACGCCGCCTCGTTTGCGATCGCCGTGCGCCCGCCCATGCTCGACACGAACACGAACTGGCCCGATCCGCGCTCGAGCATCCGGGGGAGGACTTCGAGCGTCATGCGTACCGGGGAGTGGAAGTCGACGTCCATGACGTGCGTCACGTCGTCGAACGTCAACTTCGGCACCGGCGTTCGCTTCGGAATGCCGGCGTTGTGGACGATCGAGTCGAGACCACCGAACGTGTCCCAGGCCTCGCGTGTCACTGCCGCGGCCCGGTCGAGGTCTCCGAGGTCGGCGACGAACAGCTGCGAATCCGGCGTGTGCCAGCGGCACTGCTCCAGCACCTCTTCGAGCCGTTCACGCCGCCGCGCCACGATGCCGACGGTCGCGCCGCGCTCCGCGAGCAGCGGCGCAAGCGCCGCGCCGATTCCGGACGACGCGCCCGTGACCAGCACGGTGGACCCTTCGATTCTCACCTAATCAACTCCCTCGATGTGTTGCTCCGACTCGTGCGCGGCCCACGAGAAGATGCCTTTCGACATGGTCGACGCTTCTTCGTTTGCGCGCAGCCCGAAGACCTCCGCGCGTGCCTTGTGCACGCCGACGTCGTCCGGCGCGGCCAGCGCGGCCAACTCGGCCAGATGACCGGCGAGGCGCAGGTCGCCGGCTTCGGCCAGGTCTCGCGCCCGGTCGGCGAGCCGTCCTGCACCGCCGGCAAGCTCGGCGAGCTCTCTCGCCACCGCATCCGGGGGCGCTGGTTTCAGGTGCGCAGGGTTGCCGTCGTACCAGCCGCCGTACAGACGCCAGATGTTGCGCACGACGAACTCGGGTTCGTCGTAGACGGGCCGGAGGTACGGCCGCGCGAGCAGGTGCTCGGGGGCACGAACGGTGTGCACGACGTCGTCGAGCCGCGCGCCGTCGTTCATCAGCGCGAGCGTCTGCTCGAGGAGCGACTCGAGCATTTCCGCGGCATCGT
>JAODBJ010000255.1 GCA_025463905.1 Actinomycetes bacterium | reverse complement strand
TGCATTTCCACGGGCAGATGTCGACGCAGCCTTCGCAGAGGATGCATTCGGCTTGGTCGATGTGGAGGAACTGTTTCGGTTTCACGGCCGACGTCAACCACTTCGGGTCGACCTCTTGCAGCGTGTAGTCGGTCGCGAACTCCGGCATCGGCGGGTTCGCATCCGTGCGAGCCATTATTCGTTCACCGTGACGGGGCGACCGAAGGCGCTGGTGCGACGGGCGCGGCGACGCAACCAACCCTGGGTCGGTGCAGCGTCGGCACCTTCTTCGAGGGGCGCGGGTTCGGGGCGCTTCTGCCAGCGCGCGAACAACGCGACGTTGGTGGTGAGCACGAAGCCGTAGATGCCCGTTGCGACGACGTGCGCGATCGTCTGACGGTTGATGTCGAACGGAATCACACCGCCGAGCTGGTTCTTGTGGAGGAAGAACGTGTCGGTGCCGAAGTTGAGGTACGAGCCGGCGAACTGCAACCACTCGTGCGGGATGGTGCCGTAGCCGAGGATCAGCAGGACCCACACCAAGATCGCGCCGAAAATCGACTGTGCCCACGTGGCGCGCTCGCGTGGCTTGGGCTTCGTGGTGAGGTAACCCGCGATCGCGATGCCGGCGAAGAACATGACGAGCGCCCAGAACAGGCGGCCGCCAGCCCGAAGCCACGGCACATGGAAGCCGAAGAGGGTCTTCGGCAGCACTTTCCAGACGTGCAGCGCGAGCACGCTCGATAACACATGGCCCATGTCGGCAGGAAGCTCCTCGACTGGTTCCCCGGAACCACCTTGCATCACCTTGCACATCACGTTGCCACGCCGTCGCGCCAACACTTGATTTCGCGCCGCCGGTGCAACGGGTTTGTTACCACGCTAGATCAGTACAGACCACATCGAGGGGCAGGTAGAGAGCGGTTTTCGCGTACGAGGCGAGCGGCGCGCGTATGTGATCATGAGACCGACTTGGGAGGCGCGCGCGTGCACGACCGCACAAGCAACGATTACGACGTTGTGGTCGTCGGCGCGGGTCCATCGGGCGCCTCGACCGCGTACTGGCTCGCGGAGCGCGGCCATCGCGTCCTCGTGGTCGAGAAGAAGCGCTTCCCACGCGACAAGACGTGTGGGGACGGTCTCACTCCGCGCGCAGTTCGGCAGTTGCACGACATGGGCCTCGCCGAACCCCTGGAGCAGTTCCAGCGCTTCGACGGTCTGCGCGCCAACGCGCACGACATCTCGATCGAGATGCGCTGGCCCGATCACCCCGACTTCCCGCCCTACGGCTATGTGGTGCGCCGCCACGACCTCGACGACATGGTGGCCGGGAACGCAGTGAAAGCGGGCGCCACGCTGTGGCCGGCCACCGAGGCGATCGCGCCCTTGGTGGAGGGCGGCCTCGTGACCGGCGCAGTGGTGAAGCGCAAGGACGACGGCACGACGGTGCCCGTACGCGCGCGCTACGTGGTGGTGGCCGACGGTGCCAACTCGCGCTTCGGCCGGGCGCTCGGCACTGCCCGGAATCGCTCCTATCCACTCGGCATGGCGATTCGCGGTTATTTCCGCAGCCCTCGCCACGACGACCCCTGGATCGAGAGCCACCTCGACATCCGCGACCGCGACGGGAACCATTTGCCCGGATACGGGTGGATTTTCCCGCTCGGCGACGGGACGGTGAACGTCGGCGTGGGCCTGTTGTCGACGTTCTCGGGCTGGAAGAACATCAATACGTCGCACCTCATGGCCGCCTTTTGCGACACCGCACCGGCGTATTGGGGTATTTCGGCGGAAACGGCCACCGGTCCGCCGACGGGCGGTCGGCTGCCCACGGGTGCGTCCGTGCAGCCCCGGGTCGGACCGACCTATCTCGTCGTGGGCGACGCCGCCGGGTGCGTGAACCCGTTCAACGGCGAAGGCATCTCTCTTGCGTACGAGACCGGGCGGCTCGCGGCCGACGCGGTCGACCTCGCGCTCCTTACCGGCGACGGCCTCGCGCTGCAGACCTACTCGCAGCGCCTCGACGAGGTGTACGGCCTCTACTTCAAGGTCGCTCGCGCGTTCGTGAAGGCGATCGGGAACCCGGCGGTGATGCGCGAGCTCACGCGCGTCGGCATGCACAGCCGCACCTTGATGGAGTGGGTGCTGCGGATCATGGCCAATTTGTTGCGGCCCGACGAGCTCGGTCCGGCCGAGGCCGTGTACCGCGCCGTGGCCGCGTTGGTAGCGCTCGCGCCCGCGGTTTGAACGGCGCCGCGGCGGGCGTCGGCGCATTGCTTGGCGGCGAGCGGGTTCGGGTAGCCTCCGCCGCGACGGCCGGACACGAGGTGGCGCGCATCGGTGGCTGATTACCTACCGATCCTGGTGATGGCGGCGCTTGTCGTCGCGTTCGCGTCTCTTTCCTTCATTGCGTCCGGCTTCCTCGGACCGAAGCGGCCGAACGCGGCGAAGCAAGCGCCGTACGAATGCGGCATCGTGCCGGAAGAAGAGCCCGCCGAGCGGTTCCCGGTGAAGTTCTATTTGGTCGCGATGAGTTTCATCGTGCTCGATGTCGAGATCGTCTTCCTCTATCCCTTCGCCACCGTGTTTCGCGGCCTCGGCCTCTACGGTCTGATCATCATGGCGGTGTTCGTCCTCGTGTTGCTGGTGCCGTTCGCCTACCTCTTGTCGGTCGGCGCGCTCGACTGGGGCCCGGCGCGCCGCGGCGTCGAACGGGTTGCCGGACCGATCCTGCGTACGAAGCACGCGGTGATCGACCCGAACGCGCCGCATCCTGGTGGCCGCGACAACCCCGACGACGAAGAGGAGGTGGCAGCCTGATGGGTCTCGAAACGGTGCCTTACAACTTCGCCACCGGACGCCTCGAAGACGTTGTGCGTTGGGCGCGGCGCAACTCGGTGTTCCCGGCGACGTTCGGCCTCGCGTGTTGCGCGCTCGAGATGATGGCAACCGGCGCCGCGCACTACGACCTCGCGCGCTTCGGTATGGAGGTGTTCCGCGCCAGCCCGCGCCAAGCCGACCTCATGATCGTTGCCGGCCGAGTGAGCCAGAAGATGGCGCCGGTGCTCCGCCAGGTCTACGACCAGATGGTCGAGCCGAAGTGGGTCATCTCGATGGGCGTGTGCGCGAGCAGCGGCGGGATGTTCAACAACTACGCGATCGTCCAGGGCGTCGACCAGATCGTGCCGGTCGATGTCTACGTTCCCGGCTGCCCGCCGAACCCCGAGACGTTGATGCACGGGATCTTCACGCTGCACGAGCAGATCCGTACCGGTGAGTTGCTGCGCCGGCGGACGGAGTCCGCGACCGGCGGCGCGGGGATCAACCTCGAACTGCCTGTTCCCGCGACTCCCTGACCCGCGACTGCGACCCGACCCCGTATGTCTGACGACACCTCTCGTGAAAACGCTCACGAAGAAGAGACGGCGAGCCCGTCGCCTCCTGCCGACGAAGTCGCGGCCGCGTTACTTCACATGTTCGCCGGTTCGATCTTCAACGAGAGCCACGGCCAGCCGGTGGTCTACGTCGATCGCGCGGTGTGGCACGAGGTCGCCGCGTTCCTGCGCGACGAACAACAGTTCACGATGTGTCTCGACGTCACCGCCGTCGACCATCTCCTCGACGGTGTGCGCTACTGCCCCGACGGCGTCGCTGCGGAACGGTTCGAGGTGGTCGCCAACTTCATCTCGCACCCTCGCAACCGTCGCATCCGCGTGATCTGCGAAGTCCCGGTGGCCGAGCCGTCGGTTCCGTCGATCGTCGACCTGTATCCGGGTATGAACTTCGGTGAGCGCGAGGCCTACGACATGTTCGGCATCGTCTTCGAAGGGCATCCCGATCTCACCCGCATCTTGATGCCCGACGACTGGGACGGCCACCCGCTTCGTAAGGACTACCCGACAGCGCGTGTGCCGGTCACGTTCAAGGGAGACCCGAGCCCGCGATGAGTGACAAGACCCGCGGCGAGCCTCCGAGCACCGACTCGACGAGCGGCGAGTCGACGAGCGCGATCAAAAACGTCGACCCCGACGAGATCGAAACCAGACTCGAACGCCAGACCGACGAAGGCGCGCAGGAACTTCGCACGACGTCGCGCGAGCTCGTGTTGACCGGCGGCATGTGGCCGGAAGACGAACTCAGCGACACGATGATCATCAACATGGGGCCGCAGCACCCGTCGACGCACGGGGTGCTCCGCCTGATGATGGAGCTCGATTCCGAAGAGGTCGTGCGCATCAAGCCGGTGATCGGCTACCTCCACACCGGCATGGAGAAGACGGGCGAGGACCTCACGTACGTGCAGGGCCCGACCAACGTCACCCGCATGGACTACGCAGCGCCGTTCTCGAACGAGCTCGTCTATTCGATGGCGGTCGAGAGGCTCCTCGACATCGACGTGCCGCCGCGCGCCACCTGGATCCGGATGATGTTCCAGGAGCTCAACCGGATGTCGTCGCACCTCTTGTTCCAGGCCACGAACGGCATGGACATCGGCGCGGTGTCGATGATGCTCTACGGCTGGCGCGAACGAGAAGAAGTGTTGCGCTTCTTCGAGAAGACCACCGGGCTGCGGATGAACAACAACTACATCCGCCCGGGTGGTGTGGCCGCCGATCTACAACCGGGTTGGCAGGAAGACCTGCTCGCGTTGTGCGACACCGTCGAGGAAGGCGTTCGCGACTACGACGAATTGCTCTCGCAGAATCCGATCTGGGTCGAACGCACCGTCGGCGTCGGCGTGCTCACCACCGAAGATTGCTTGAGTTTGTCGATCACCGGCCCGATCCTGCGGTCCACCGGCTTTGCGTGGGACCTGCGCAAGGCGCAGCCGTATCTCGCGTACGACGAAGTCGATTTCGACGTGATCTACACCGAGAACGGCGACGTGTTCGACCGGTACCGCATCCGTCTCTACGAGGTGCTCGAGTCGATCAAGATCGTGCGCCAGTGCGTGGAGGCAATGCCGCCGGGCGACTACCGCGTGCAAGACAAGAAGATCACGCCGCCGCCGCGGGCGCGTATCGACGAGTCGATGGAAGCGCTCATCCACCACTTCAAGCTGTTCACCGAGGGCTTCAAGGTGCCGGCCGGCGAGGTCTACACATCGGTCGAGTCGCCCCGCGGTGAGATCGGCTGTTACATCGTGAGCGACGGATCGTCGAAGCCCGTACGGCTGCACATTCGCGGGCCGTCGTTCTACAACCTGCAGTCGGCCGAGCCCATGGCGCGCGGCAGCCTCGTCGCGGACGCGGTGGCCATCGTTTCGAGCGTCGACCCGATCATGGGCGAGGTCGATAGGTGACGGTGGGAAATGAGAACGTGCATGTTCACTGACGACAACCGCGCGCGTGCACGCGACATCGTGGCGCAGTATCCGCGTGCACGTTCCGCGATCATGCCGCTCGCCTACCTCGCGCAAGACCAACACGGTTGGCTTCCGCCGGAAGCGATCCCGGAGATCGCCGAATTCTGTGGTGTGTCGGCGGCCGAAGTGCAGGGGACCGTCAGCTTCTACACGATGTTCAAGCGTCGCCCGTGTGGCCGGCTGGTGGTGTCGGTGTGCACCAACGTCACGTGCCTCGTGGTCGGCGGCCCCGAGATTCTCGAACATCTCGAAGTGAAGTACGCGAGCGACGACGACGTCACCGTCGAGGAGGTGGAGTGTCTCGCGGCGTGCGGGAACGCGCCATCGATGCAGGTCAACTACGAGTTCCACGAACGTCTCACCCCCGAGGTGGCCGAAGCCATCGTCGAGGACTACAAAGCGGGCCGCCTGGCCGCCCGTACCGTGTCGGGGACACCCCAATGACGACCGCCAACACCAGCGAACCATTCAGCGAGACGCGCATTGTGACGCGCCGCTTGCACGAGCGACCCGACGACTCGTGGACGATCGACGGCGCGCTCGCGAGCGGCGCCTACGACTCGCTGCGCCAGGTCCTCGCGCAGGGCGACCCGAGTGCCGTGCAGGCCGAGGCAACCGCGTCGGGTTTACGCGGCCGCGGGGGCGCCAACTTCTCGACCGGCCAGAAGTGGTCGTTCCTGCCCAAGGACACCTTCCCGCGCTACCTCGTCGTGAACGGCGACGAGGGCGAGCCGTCGACGTTCAAGGACCGGATGCTCCTCGAACGCGACCCGCATCAGTTGCTGGAAGGCATCGTGATCGCGTCGTACGCGATTCAGTGCAACCTCGCGTTCATCTATGTCCGCGGCGAGTTCGCGCTCGGCCACGACCGGCTGATGCGTGCGATCGCCGACGCGCGGGCGAAGGGCTTCATCGGCAAAGACATCCAGGGTTCGGGCTTCGATCTCGACGTCGTCGTGCACCGCGGCGCCGGTGCCTACATCTGCGGCGAGGAAACGGCGCTACTCGAATCGCTCGAAGGCGAACGCGGCATGCCGCGCTTGAAACCGCCGTTCCCCGCGATCGAAGGGCTCTACGCGAAGCCGACTGTGGTGAACAATGTTGAGACGCTGTCGACCCTGCCGCACATCGTCCGGATGGGTGGCGAGGAGTACGCCAAGCTCGGCATGGCCCGCTCCACCGGCACGCGCGTCTGCGCCCTGTCGGGCCACGTGAAGCGACCGGGCAACTACGAGGTCGAGTTCGGCTGCACGTTCCGCGACATCATCTTCGGGCTCGGCGGCGGCATCCGCGACGACAACGCGCTGAAGTTCTTCCTACCGGGTGGCGCGTCGTTCCAATGGCTGGTCGAAGAACACCTCGACGAGCCGTACGACATGGACCACGCGGCCCAGAAGCTCGGCACGAGCCTGGGTTCGGGCGCGGTGATGGTGTTCGACGAAACGACCGATCCGGTGCGGGTCGCGTGGCGGCTGGCGAAGTTCTATTCGCACGAGTCGTGCGGGAAGTGCACGCCGTGCCGTGAGGGCACCGGATGGGTAGAGAAGATCCTCTACCGGATCCTGCACGGCTACGCGAGCCCGGAGGACTTCGAGATGGTCTGCGACGTCGCCGACAACATCTCTCCCAACTTCATGGCCGCGCCGTTCAACCAGACCACGCTGTGCCCGTTGGGGCCGAGCGTCGCGTCCCCGATCGCGAGCCTCGCCAAGTACTACCGCGACGAGATCATCGAGCGCATCGCGGCACAACAAGCCGAGGTGCCCGCGTGACGACAGGCCAGGCGCAGACCGACACAGAGCTGGTAACTCTGACAATCGACGGTCGCGAGGTGCAGGCGCGGAAGGGCGAACTGCTCATCAAGGTCGCGCAGGAGAACGGCGTCTACATTCCGCGCTTTTGCTGGCACGAGCGGATGGAACCGGTCGGCATGTGCCGCATGTGCCTCGTGCAGGTGGATGGCATGCGCGGTTTCCCGCCCGCGTGCACCACGCCGGTCGCGGAGGGAATGGTCGCGCACACCGATACCGAGCCGGTCAAGAAGATCCAAGACGGCGTGCTCGAGTTCCTGCTCATCAACCACCCGCTCGACTGCCCGGTGTGCGATCGCGGCGGTGAGTGCCCGTTGCAGGACCAGACGCTCGCGTTCGGCCCCGGCGAGTCGCGCTTCACGGAAGAGAAGCGGCACTTCGAAAAGCCGATCCCGCTCAGCGGCCTCGTGCTCCTCGACCGGGAACGTTGCATCCAATGCGGGCGCTGCACGCGGTTCGCGGAAGAGATCGCCGGCGACCCGCTGATCGACTTCGGTGAGCGCAGCGACCGAATGCAGGTCGTGACGTTCCCCGACGAACCGTTCTCCTCCTACTTCTCCGGCAACACCGTGCAGATCTGCCCCGTCGGCGCGCTGCTCTCGAAGCCGTACCGGTTCAAGGCGCGGCCGTGGGACCTCAGCACGTCGGAAACGACGTGTACCACGTGCGCAGTTGGTTGTCGCGGCGCGTTGCAGTCCTCGTCGAACCGCCTCTTGCGGCTGCTCGGCGTAGACCTCGACGCGGTGAACCAAGGCTGGCTGTGCGACAAGGGCCGCTACGGCTACGAGTGGGTGCACGCCGACGAACGCGTGCTCGAACCGAGCGTGCGCGTTCGCAATGCCATGGTCGACGTGTCGTGGCCCGAAGCGCTCGAAGCAGTCGCGAACGAGCTGCAGCGCGCGATCGAGTTGCACGGGCCGTCGTCGGTTGCGGTGCTCGGCGGTGCGCGCGGGAGCAACGAGGACGCGTACGCGTGGGTGCGGCTCGCGAAGGGTGTGATCGGCACCGACAATGTCGACGCCCAGCTCGGTGACGGCCTTCCCGCCGACGCCGTGCTCGGGTTGCCACGCGCCGAGATCGACGATCTCGATCAGGCCGCTGCGATCGTGTTGCTCGGGCCCGACCTCAAAGAGGAGTTGCCGGTCCTGTACCTGCGCGTGAAGCAGGCCGCGGTGAGCAAGAAAGTGCCCCTGCTCGATCTGGCGCCGGTCGATGTCGGGCTTACTCCTTACGCGACTGCCGTGTCGCGCACCGTGCCCGGCGAGGAAGGCGTCGCGGCCGAGCGGCTCGTCGCAGCTATCGGTGGGCGAGCGAGCGGCGACGCCGGCATCGACGCGTTTGCCGCGGCGGCCACCGGTCGGTCGGGCCCCGTCGTCGTCGTCTTGGGCCGAGGGTCCGTCGCGCAGTCGGCTGCGCCCACAATGCGCGCCGCAGCTGCGTTCGCCGCACTGCCGAACGTCCGGTTCCTGAGCGCCTTGCGCCGCGGCAACGTCCACGGCGCGCTCGACCTCGGTTTGGCGCCGGGTTTCCTTCCGGGGCGGGTCACGCTCGACGCCGGTCGCGGATGGTTCGCGCCGATCTGGCAGACCGTCCCCAAAGAGCGTGGCCTCGACGCCGAGGGCATCCTGCGCGCCGCCGCCGACGGCAAGGTCCGCGTGCTCGTGCTGCTCGGTGCCGACCCGGTCGCCGACTTCCCCGACACTGATCTCGCGCGCCGCGCCATCGACGGTGCCGGGTATGTCGTCGCCGTCGACGCGTTCCTCTCGGAGTCGACGCGCCGAGCCGACGCGTTCTTGCCGTGCACCGTGTGGGGCGAGAAGGCGGGCACCACCACGAACCTCGAAGGCCGGGTGCAGCGCCTCGGGCGCAAGGTGTCGCCCGAAGGCACGACGATGGACGACTGGCGCATCGCCGGCGAGCTTGCGGTACGACTCGGCAACGATTTCGATCTCGAGTTCGTCGACGAAGTCACCGACGAAATCGCGACCGTGGCGCCCGCGCACGCCGGCGCGCGTTCGCAGCTGTTGCGGCGATCCCGCGACGGCGTCGTATTGCCCGTGCGCGAGCACCTTCACGAGATCATGGTGCGCACCGGCGACCTCAACATCATGGCCGAGGACGGCCCCGCGGTGTCGTGGGATCCCATCCGTGTCGACGCCGCGGAGCCGAGCGAAGAAGGCGACGCTGCCCACGAGGTCGACGAGGCGCGCGGCGAGGCCGAGCGCCTCGAGCGGGAGGCGCCCGCGCACCACGAATGGGACCGGGCCGCGAACGTCGGCGACGCGCCGGGTCGCGACGCGTACGCGCTGCGGCTGGTCAGCGGGCGTGAGCTCTACGACGGCGGCCGCATCACCACATGCAGCCCTTCGCTGGCGCCGCTGCGCAAGGATTCGGCGTTGATGGTGCATCCGCAGGATCTCGCCCGCATCGGTGTGGAGGAAGGCACCCAAGTTCGAGTCACGTCGTCGCGTGCAACGGTCACGCTGCCCGTGCGGACGCATCCGTCCGTGCCCGCCGGCACCGCGCGCTTGCCGTTCACCGCCGACGGCCGCGGCGCGTCCGAACTGATCGACACCACCACCATGGTCACCGACCTCCGCGTCGAGACGATTTCATGAGTCATCTGCTTGCGCTCGATCCGCTGTTCCAGAGCGGTCATGTCGGGTTCTCGGTGTTCCTGGTCGTCGCGGTGAAGGTCCTCGTCGCGTTCGCGCTGCTGCTCGTGTCGGTGATGCTCTACATCTGGGGCATGCGCAAGTGGATCGCCGACATGCAAAACCGCATCGGCCCGAACACGGCCGGGCCGTGGGGCATCCTGCAGACGCTGGCCGACGGCATCAAGCTGTTCTTCAAGGAACAGTCGATCCCCGACAGCGCCGACCGCGTCGTGTTCCGCCTCGCTCCGTACCTGTCGATCATGCCGGCGTTCTTGCTCTTCTGCATCATCCCGATCGGCGGGCAGGTGTCGATCTTCGGCCACCAGACGTTCCTGCAGGTTGCTGATCTCCCGATCGGGGCGCTCTGGATCCTCGCGATGTCGGGCCTCGGGGTGTACGGCGTGATGCTCGCCGGATGGGCGTCGGGTTCGAAGTACCCGCTGCTCGGTTCTGTGCGCGCGACCGGGCAGCTGTTGTCGTACGAGGCGGCGTTCAGCCTCGGCATCCTCGGTGTGCTGGTCCGCGCCGGCACGCTCTCGACGCACGACATCGTCAGCCAGCAGCGCTGGGTGAACTGGCACTCGTTCGTATCGCAGTGGTACTGGCTGCCGGCGTTCGTGCCGTTCGTGATCTTCCTCATCGCCGCAACCGCCGAGACGAACCACCCACCGTTCGACCTCGTGGAAGCGGAACAGGAACTCGTCGGCGGCTTCAACACCGAGTACACGGGGATTCGTTTCGCGATCTTCTTCCTGGCCGAGTTCATGAACGTCATCACGATGTCGGCCGTCGCCACCACGTTGTTCCTCGGCGGCCCGTCGGGCCCGGGCCTCGGCTTCTTGAGCGCCGGCAACGCCCTCAACACCTGGCTGATGCCGGTCTTCTGGTTCGGCCTCAAGGTGATTGCGCTGTTGTTCGTGACCGTGTGGGTGCGCGCGTCGATGCCGCGCATGCGTTATGACCGTCTGATGGCGCTCGGGTGGAAGTACCTCATCGAGATCGCAATTCTCTGGGTGCTCGTCGCCGCCGCGATCGAGGTCGCCAACGTACAGAACTGGAACGTCTGGGCAACCGTGCTCATCGCGTTCGGGAGCGCTGCACTCGCGTACGGCGTGCTCTATCTCGCAATTCCGAAGCCCGACGAAGTGGTCGAGGAGTTTCGCTGATGGGACGCTTCAGCGGTTTCCTCGTCACCGCGCGGCAGATGTTCAAGCCGCGACTCACCACCGAGTACCCGGAGCAGGTACGCGAGTACCCGGCGCGTCGCCATGGCCGCCACGTGCTGAACCGGTACGAGGACGGCATGGAGAAGTGCATCGGCTGCGAGTTGTGCGCGGGTATCTGCCCGGCTCGCTGCATCTATGTGCGCGGGGCCGACAACCCGCCCGACGATCCTGTGTCGCCGGGGGAGCGCTACGGATTCGTCTACGAGATCAACTACCTCCGTTGCATCCACTGCGACCTGTGTGTGGAGGCATGCCCGACCGAGGCGATCACCGAGACGAAGCTGTTCGAGTTCTCGTGGAACAACCGCAACGACTCGATCTATACAAAAGACCAATTGCTCGTCGACGACGACGGTCACCCGCGCAAGCAACCGTGGGAAGCCTGGGCGCCGGGCCAAGATGAGAACCTGAGCGAGTGGGTGCGCGCGACGTCGCCGTCGGGGATGGCCGAGTACGAAGGCCGGGTGTCGTGGTCGGGCGACCTCGGTCATGGCGTGCGCGACCCGGGTCCGACGCAAGCCGAGCTCGACGGGCGCGAGGAAATCGACTGATGGAGGCGGGCTGATGGAAGCCATTGTCTTCTTCGTCTGCGCCGCGCTCGCCCTCGTGGGCGCGTTCGGTGTCGTGCTCGCGCGCAACCCCGTGCACAACGCGTTGTTCTTGCTGCTCACCCTGGTGACGATGGCGGTGTTCTTCCTCCTGCAACACGCACAGCTGGTCGCCATCATCCAGGTCGTTGTGTACGCGAGCGCGATCGTCGTGCTGTTCGTGTTCGTCATCACGCTGCTCGGCGTCGACGAGCACGAATCGCTCGACGAGCCTCTGCCGTTGCAACGGCCGGCCGCGATCGTGCTCGGTGCCGTGTTGCTGGTGCAGGTGATCGTGCTCGCGGGCCGGCACTGGGTGACTGGCGCGGCATCGCAGCGCGGTGCCCTCGGGAGTGCCCGCTCCGGCAACGTACAGACGTTGGCTCGCAGCCTGTTCACGACGTTCCTGTGGGCGTTCGAGCTCACGGCCGTGCTGCTCGTGATCGCGGTTGTCGGCGGGGTCGTTCTCGCGCGGCGAGGTCGTCAGGAACGTCGGGTGCCCGCAGTGAAGCCGGCCGATTCCACTGCCACTGCGCCCAAGGAAACCGTGTGATGCTGGCGATACTCAGCCTCACGCCGTCGTACTACCTCGTGCTCGGCGCGTTGTTGTTCACCATTGGTTCGGTGGGCTTGCTCGTGCGCCGCAACACGCTCGTGATGTTCATGTGCATCGAGCTGATGTTGAACGCCGTCAACCTCACGTTCGTGACGTACGCCAACGCGCTCAACGACATCGGCGGCCAGGTGATCGTGTTCTTCACGCTCGTGGTCGCGGCGGCCGAGGTGGCGGTCGGATTGGCGATCATCATTGCGATCTTCCGGCGGCGCCAGAACGTGACCGCCGACGACATCGATCTGCTCAAGGGCTGACCGGTTGAACGCCAAGCACGTCCTCGATCTCGCCTGGGTGATCCCTGCGCTACCGGCTCTCGGCGCGGTGGTGTTGTTGCTCTTCGGCAAGCGCATTGGCGAACCGCGCGCGGGATGGATCGCCACCGCCATGATGGCGCTCGCGTTCGTGGCGTCGGTGATCACGTTCGGCGCGCTGTTCAGCCTGCACGCCGACGCACGATCGCACGTAAGTGACGGCTACACGTGGATCGCAAGCGGCGGCTTCAGCGTGCAGTTCCGCTTCCTGGTGGATCCGTTATCCACCACCATGATCCTGTTCGTCACGGGCGTCGGCACGTTGATCCACGTGTATTCGGTCGGCTACATGCACGGCGACCCGCGTTTCTCGCGGTTCTTCGCGTACATGAACCTCTTCGCCGCATCGATGCTCGTGCTCGTGCTCGGCAGCAGCTTCCTGCTCACCTTCGTGGGATGGGAAGGTGTGGGGCTCTGCTCCTACCTCCTCATCTCCTTCTGGTTCGAGCGCAACAGCGCGGCGGTGGCGGGCAAGAAAGCGTTCGTCACGAACCGCGTCGGCGACTTCGGATTCATGATCGCGATGTTCCTCATTTTCTCGAAGTTGGGGAGCCTCGACTACGCCGTGCTCGGAGGTGTGCACCGGCTGTCGTCAACCACCGTTACCGCGATCGCGCTGATGTTGTTGCTCGGCGCGGTCGGCAAGAGTGCGCAGCTACCGCTCTACGTGTGGCTACCCGACGCCATGGAAGGTCCCACGCCGGTATCGGCCCTCATCCACGCGGCCACGATGGTGACCGCGGGCGTGTTCCTGGTGTGTCGAGCCCACGTGTTCTTCGACATCTCCTCCACCGCGGCCACCACTGTTGCCTGGGTAGGCGCCATCACCGCGTTGTTCGCGGCGACCGTGGCCGTCATGCAGAACGACATCAAACGCGTGCTCGCGTACTCCACGATCAGCCAACTCGGCTACATGTTCCTCGCCGCCGGCGTGCACGCGTACGACGCCGCCATCTTCCACATGGTCACGCACGCATTTTTCAAGGCGCTCCTGTTCCTCGGGGCGGGCTCGGTGATCCACGGCATGCACGACGAGCAAGACATGCGGCGCATGGGCGGCTTACGCAAGTACATGCCGATCACGGCGGGCACGTTCATCGTCGGCTGGCTCGCGATCGCCGGCGTCATACCGTTCGCCGGCTTCTGGTCTAAGGACGACATCCTCGCCAAGGCGTGGTTCTCGCACCACTACGCGCTCTGGATCGTGGGCGCAGTCACCGCGCTGCTCACCGCGTTCTACATGACCCGCCAGGTATGGCTCGTCTTCTACTCCGACGAACGGTGGCGTAACCCCGAGTTGGTCGCCGCGACTTCCGGCGAGGCACACCGCGAAGAACACGCGGCCGCGCTCGGCGAAGCACCCGTGATGCACGAAGAGGCACCCGCGTCGTCGGGTGCACACGCCGACGAACACGGCGACTTCACGCCGCACGAGGCACCGTGGACGATGACCGGCCCGCTCGTCGCGTTGGCCGGGTTGGCATTCATTGGCGGCGCGATCAACCTTCCGTTCACGAAGTGGCACTTGGAGTTCCTTACCTCCTGGCTCGAGCCCGTCTTCGCGGGTGCACGCGTGATCAACGCACCGTCGTTCTCGCAGGGTTTGGCGCTCTCGACCGTCGCGCTCGTCATCGCGGCCGCCGGCATCGCATGGGGAATACGTGTGTACGGCAAGGGCCTCGAACCGAGCGGTGCCGACCCGGGCGCCGAACGCATCGGGCCGTTCGCGAGGGTGCTCGCCAACGCGTACTACATCGATGTCGGCCTCTCACGGCTGGTGAGCGGGCCGATCACGACGTTCGCGCTCGTGGTGTCGAGCTGGTTCGACGGTGAAGTCGTAGACGGCCTCGTGAATGGTGTTGCGACGGCCACCCGCACCGTCGGTATCGGCTTGCGGCGGGTACAGACCGGCCTCGTGCGTAATTACGCGCTCGGGATCGTCGCCGGCATCGTGGTGTTGATGGTCTGGTTCGCGACGAGGGTGACGTTCTGATGGTGCACGTCCTTGCCGCCTCGTCGCACGCGACCAATCAAGGCTTTCCGCTGCTCACCGCGTTGATCGTGCTTCCGTTCATCGGCGCGGTGGTCGCGCTGCTCGTGCCCGTGAGGCGTCCCGAACTCATACGCGTGGTCGGTTACATCACCACCGCCGCGACGTTCGGTTTCGCCGTGTACCTCCTCGCAGACTTCAACACCGCGCAGCACGGCTTCCAGCACTACCAACTCGTGGAACGCCACCGTTGGATGGGCGAGTTCGGCGTGCAATGGTTCCTCGGCGTCGACGGCATCAGCCTTTTCATGGTGGCCTTGAACGCGTTGTTGTTCCCGCTCGGATTGCTCGCGTCGTCGAAGGTGGAACAACCGAAGTCGTTCATCGTGTGGATGCTGCTGCTCGAAGGTGCGGTGATGGGCGTGTTCCTCGCCCTCGACCTCATCGTGTTCTTCATCTTCTTCGAGTTCGTGCTCGTTCCGATGTACTTCATCATCGCCGGTTGGGGTTACGACAACCGGCGCTACGCCGCGATGAAGTTCTTCCTCTACACGATGGCGGGCTCCGCCTTTTTGCTCGTCGGTATCCTGTCGGTCGCGTTCCTCTACCAACGCGCCGGGCACGCCCTCACCTTCGATTCCACCGTGCTGGTGCCATGGGCCTCGGCGCACGGATCGCTCGCGGTCATCACGTCGAAGTGGCTATTCCTCGCGTTCGCGGTGGGCTTCGCCGTGAAGATTCCGCTGTTCCCGTTCCACACCTGGTTGCCCGATGCGCACACGCAAGCGCCCACCGCGGGTTCGGTGGTGCTGGCCGGCGTGATGCTGAAGATGGGCACCTACGGGTTCTTGCGGTTCTCGGTGCCGATGTTCCCGCAGGCCGCGGTCGACCTTGCCCCGGTATTACTGGTCCTCGCGGTGATCGGGATCACCTACGGCGCCATCGTCGCCGCGATGCAACCGGACCTGAAACGGTTGATCGCGTACTCGTCGATCGCGCACCTCGGGTTCGTCGTGCTCGGCACTTTCGCGCTCACGACGCAAGGCATCAGCGGCGGACTCTTCACCATGTTGAGCCACGGGCTCACCACGGGCGCGTTGTTCCTTCTCGTCGGGATGCTCTCGGACCGACGCCATACGCGCGAGATCGCCGCGTTCGGCGGACTGTGGAAGTCGATCCCCGTCTTCGCCGGCCTGTTCATCGCCACCGCGTTCGCGTCGATCGGCTTACCGGGCTTCTCAGGGTTCGTCGGCGAGTTCCTCGCGTTGCTCGGTGCGTTCCTCACGTCGCGCTGGTACGCCGTGGTGGCCACCACGGGCGTGATCCTCGCTGCCGTCTACCTGCTGTGGGCGGTGCAACGCGCGTTCACCGGTGAACCCGAAGGCGAGAATGTCGGCCTACCCGATCTGTCGCTGCGCGAACTCGCGACGGTGGTACCGCTGCTCGCGCTTTCACTGTTCCTCGGGTTCCACCCCCGCCCCGTGCTCGACCGGGTCGACCCCGCATCGCGTGATCTCATCGCACATGTCGAGCAGACCACCAAGTACAGGCAGCCGGCGGTGGCCAACAACGGCCCGAAGGTCGCAGCGACGGTTGGTGGCAAGTGATCGCGCAAGTGGTCACCCCGATCCATACGCCGCCGATCGACTGGTTCGCGATCGCGCCCGAGATCGCACTGTTCGCGGCCGCGGTCGCGATCGTCCTGACGCGCGCGCTCGCCCGGCGTAGCAAGCGCGTGTTCGAAGCCTCGCTCGTCGTCGCGGCGGCCGGCATCGTCACGAGCGGCGCATTCACCTATGTCCAATGGCACCTGGTGCGACGCGACGGTCCATACCAGGCGATCGCCGGGATGGTGGCGGTCGACGGTTTCTCGGTGTTCATCCGCACCGTCGTGCTCATCTCGCTTTCGCTGGCGCTACTGATCTCGGTGGCCTACCTGCAGCGCGAGCGCTTCGAGGCCGCCGAGTACATCGCGCTGATGATGCTTTCGGCCACCGGCATGATGGTGATGGCGTCGGCGAACGATCTCGTGGTGGTATTCCTCGCGCTCGAGATCCTGTCGATGGCGCTGTACGTGCTCTCCGCCTTCGACCGCCGCCGCGCCGAATCGCAAGAGGCCGGTCTGAAGTACTTCCTGCTGGGCTCGTTCTCGTCCGCGGTGTTCCTCTACGGCGTCGCGCTCATCTACGGCGCCACCGGCACCACGTCGCTCGTCGGTATCGCCCGGTTCTTGTCGACCACGACGTTGCTCGACAACGGCGTGTTGCTCGTCGGCATGGCGTTGTTGCTCGTAGGTCTTGGCTTCAAGGTCGCCGCCGCGCCGTTCCACATGTGGACCCCCGACGTGTACCAGGGTGCGCCCACACCGGTGACCGCGTTCATGGCCGCGGCGACGAAAGCGGCAGCGTTCGGCGCGATCCTGCGCGTGTTCGTGGGCACGTTCCCGCTGTACCGGGTCGACTGGCGGCCTGCGCTGTTCGGTCTCGCCGTGTTGTCGTTGGCGGTCGGCACCATCGCCGCGGTCGTGCAGAGCGACGTGAAGCGCATGCTCGCCTACTCGTCGATCTCACACGCGGGCTACGTGCTGATCGGAGTTCAGGCCGCGACGAGCCGCGGAACGAGCGCCGCGCTCTTCTATCTCTTCGTCTACGCGCTGATGATCGTGGGGGCGTTCGCGATCGTCTCCGTGGTCGCCCGGCGCGGCGACCAGAACCATTCGCTCGACGACTACCGAGGCCTCGCGCGCCGCGAACCGATACTCGCGGGGCTCCTCACGCTGTTCCTGCTCGCGCAGGCCGGTGTGCCACTTACCGGCGGCTTCGTCGCGAAGCTCGGCGTGTTCGCGGCCGCGGTTGCCGCGGGTCAATACGCCCTCGCGTTGATCGGCACGCTCGCGGCCGTGATCTCCGCGTTCGTCTACTTGCGCATCGTGCTCGCGATGTACGCGCCCGCGGACGAAGCAGCCGAGGAAACGCGCGCACCGCTACGGATCGACGTTGCGAGTGGCGTGGCCCTCTTCGTGGCGGCAGCCGGGGTCATCGCCCTCGGTGTGCTGCCAGGCCTCGTCCTCGACTTCGCCCGCGACGCGACCCTCCTCCTCGCCAAGTAACTGGTTTTGATCTCAAAAAGACCCCGAAAGCGGTCGGTTTCTGAGATCAAAACGAGTTGGGGCTAGGCACTGCGGAAGCGGCGGAAGACGCGGGCGCGATCTGGGACGACGGGCTCACGGTCGTCGAGGACCGCGCAGGCGAGTCGGTGCGCTTCGTCGATGAGTGTTTCGGAGCCGGAGAAGTCGAACAGGTCGCGCACGTCGCGCGGGCGCGGCAGCACAACGATCTCGACCTCCGGTGGTGCGTGGCGCAACTCCAACTCGAAGCGCAGGTTGCGGGAGTGAGCGAAGCTGGTCATCACGACGTCGAGCGGTGACCGCAGCGGGCGGTCATGGCCGGTACTCGACACGTTCATCACGTATACGACGTCGACCGCGCTCGACAACGCGTGCCACAGCGGCACCGCGTCGACGACACCGCCGTCGACGAGCCGGCGGCCGTCGTGCGCGACGATCGGGAACACGCCCGGGAGCGCGGTGCTCGCGAGGAGTGCGGGCTTGAGCGGCCCACTTGCGAGCACTACTTCCTCGCCGGAGTCGAGGTCGGTGGCGATCACGCGCAGCGGCACGGCGAGGTCGTCGAAGGTGCGGGCCCGCGTTGCGCGGTCGATGAGCCCGTCGAGGCCCGCGCTGTCGAAGAGGTAGGTGCCGCGGCGCACCACGTTCCACGCGCGCGAGAGGCGCCCGCCGGGGAACACCTCACCACCGCTGAGTTCACCCCAGACGTTCGCGAGTTGCGCGACACCGGCGAGCGTCGGGCTCGCCGCGACCGCGACCGCGTTCAGCGCACCGGCCGACGTTCCGATCACCACATCCGGAGTGATCTCACGCTCGATGAGCGCTCGCAGCATCCCGACTTGCGCCACCGCCTGGTTCCCGCCGCCGGACAGGACGAACGCGACCCGCGACCGGTTCGGTCGTGGTTCGCGCGCACTGTGGCGGAACGGGACGGTCGGGACATGGCGCATCACTCGTACATCGGCGAGGCGCACGAGTGGCTTGCGTATCAATGGACGTGTGTTGCTAGGCATGCATCTCCCGTAACACCCGCGCGGCGGCGCTGATGCCGCTTCGCGCGGTTTGCTGCCTCGAAAAAGGCCCCGCGTATACTCCGCCAAAGCCCCTGTACAAGGCCTGTTCGGAGCCGCGCGTGACCGAGTTTTACCGGCAGTACCTTGCTGTCGCGGTCTTCGTCGTGGCGGCTTTGCTGATGGTCGCCGCGATGCTCGGCGTCGGTCGGTTGCTTCGCCCGACGCTGCCGCAAGAAGACAAGTACCTCACCTATGAGTCTGGTTCGGACCCCCTGCCGCTCTTCGGCCAGGCCAACGTCCGCTACTACATCTATGCCCTCCTCTTCGTGGTCTTCGACGTGGAAGCGGTGTTCATCTTCCCGTGGGCCGTCGGCGCCGAGAGCCTGGGTTGGTACGGGCTGACCGAGATGCTCGTGTTCATCGCGGTGCTGCTCCTCGGGCTCGCGTACGTCTGGCGCAAGGGGTTGCTGAAGTGGGCCTGATCCAATCGGGCAAAGCGCCCAAACCACTCACGTGGCTGCTCAACTACAGCCGTAAGTATTCCCTCTGGATGTTCCAGTGGGGCCTCGCCTGCTGCGCGATCGAGATGGGAGCGGCACTGGCCGGTCCTCGTTTCGACGTCATGCGCCTGGGGGTCATCCCGTTCCCCGCGAGTCCTCGCCAGGCCGACCTCATCGTGATCTCGGGCACCGTCACCGACAAGATGGCGCCGGCGATCAAGCGGCTGTACGAGCAGATGCCCGACCCGAAGTACGTCATTTCCATGGGTTCGTGCGCGAACTGCGGCGGCCCCTACTGGGACTCGTATTCGGTCACCAAGGGTGTCGACCAGATCATCCCGGTAGACGTGTACGTACCGGGCTGCCCGCCGCGGCCCGAAGCGTTCATGCAGGGCATCGTTTTGTTGCAGCAACGCATCCAGGAAGAGAACCCGTCGCATCGGTTCAACGCGGAGCAACGGGAGCCGATCGTCATTGGCTGACACCGAAGCCGAGCAGGCTCCCGCGCTGAGGGACGCGCACCAGCAGGTGCTCGCGCGCCTCGAAGCCGAACTCGACGACGCGCTCCTCGGGTCCGCCGGCGTGCACCGCAACTTGATCGTGCGCGTGCGACGCGACGCGTGGGCACAAGTCGCGTCGCTCGCGAAGCGCGCCCTCGACTGCGACTACCTCTCGTTCATCGCCGGCATCGACTGGATGCCCGCGCCGTTACTCGCCGAGGAAGGTTCGGGCGACACGTCCGCGCCCGCGCAGCCGCGTGAAACCACGTACGGGGTCACTGGTTCCGAGGGCCGCTTCCAAGTGTTCGCGCACGTCGAGTCGACCGCGCGCCACTTCGGCTTCACGGTGAAGACCGACCTCGACGAAGCCGACCCGGCGGTCGACACGTGGGTGCCGGTGTATCCCGGTGCCGACTGGCACGAGCGCGAAACGTGGGAGATGTACGGGTTCCGCTTCGACGGACACCCGAGCCTTCGGCACCTCTACCTACCGTTCGCCTTCGAGGGCCACCCGTTGCGCAAGGATTTCCCGCTGCTCGCGCGTGAGGTGAAGCCCTGGCCGGGCCTCGTCGACGTCGAGGGCATGCCCGGCGAACCGAGCAGCGACGAGGAAGGAGCGGTGGCGGAATGAAAGTCGACCCCCGACTCCCCACGCCGGGCGGCATCCCTGAGGTCGACATCGACCCGATGCTCTACCGGCACCTCGCCGGCGCGGCGGTGAACGTCGAGCTCGACACCGGCGACATGATCCTCAACCTAGGCCCGCAACATCCCGCGACGCACGGAACGTTGCGGCTCGTCGTGCGGCTCGACGGCGAGCGTGTGATCGCGGCGGACCCGATCATCGGCTACATGCACCGCGGTTACGAGAAGCTCGTCGAGTACCGCACGTACCCGCAGATCACCACGCTGATCAATCGCATCGACTGGTTGTCGTCGTTCGCGAACGAAGTGCCGTTCATCTTCGCGGCTGAGCAGTTGATGGGTATCGAAGCGCCGCCGCGTGCGCGCTACATCCGCACGATGCTCACCGAGTTGTCGCGCATCGCGACGTTCCTGTTGTTCCTCGGTGAGATGGGACTCCAGGTCGGCGCAATCACGCCCGCCTTCTACGGCTTCCGCGACCGTGAGTACGCACTCAACCTGATCGAAGCGGTTACGGGCGGGCGATTCCACCCGAACTTCAACCGCATCGGTGGTGTCAAGGACGACCTGCCGTGGGGTTGGATCAACGACTGCCGGCAGTCGATGAAGAAGGTGCTCGACAGCTGCGACGACTTCGAGAACCTCGTCGCCGGGAACCCGATCTTCGAGCAACGCACGCGCTCCATCGGCATCGTCCCGCGCGAACTCGGCGCGGCGTACGGCGTGTCGGGTTCGAACCTGCGCTCGAGTGGTGTCGACTGGGACTTGCGTCGCGACGGCGATCCCTACGGCCTCGTATACGACGAGCTCGACTGGAAGGTATGGACGCACCCCGACGGCGATTCGTTCGCGCGTTACTGGGTGCGGCTGCAGGAAACGCGCGAGTCGGCACGCATGGTGTTGCAGATGCTCGATGCGCTGCCGAGCGGCCCGATCATGGCCAAGGTGCCCCGCATCATCAAGGTGCCCGAGGGCGAGGTGTGGGTCAACTGCGAGAACCCCCTCGGCGAGATGGGCTACTACATCTTCTCGAAGGGCGCGACCGGTCCGTTCCGGGTCAAGATCCGTTCCGCGTCGTTCAGCAACGTCTCGATCCTGCCGTGGTTGCTGCGCGGCGCCTACGTTCCTGACGTGATCACCATCCTGGCGTCTCTCTACTTCATCCTGGGCGACATCGACAGATGAGCGAGAGCGTGTTGCTCGCACTCAATATTGGTTGGGGTACGACGCTCGCGATCAAGACCGTCGTGGTGCTCGCGTTCATCCCGGCCGCTGCGCTCATTCTCGGCTACACGTTCTTGCTGAAGATGATGAGCCACATGCAGAGCCGGCTCGGTCCGATGGATCCGGGCGGGTTCCACGGGTGGTTCCAGCTCGTCGGCGACGGCATCAAGTTCATGCAGAAGGAAGATCTGATGCCGGCCGAAGCCGACCGGCGCGTCTTCGCGTTGGCGCCGGCGGTCATCGTGATCTCGACGTTCCTCGTGTTCGTCGTGATCCCCGCCGGCCCGCGCATCGTCGTGCAACCGCTCGATGTCGGCGTGTTCTACGCGCTGGCGGTGTCGAGCCTGTCGGTCATCGGCGTGTTGATGGCCGGATGGGCGAGCGCCAATAAGTACGCATTACTCGGTGCGTTGCGCGCGGCCGCGCAGCTGATCGCCTACGAGTTGCCGCTCGTCCTTGCGGTCGTCGGTGTGGTCGTGCAGGCCGGCACGATGAACCTGCAGGGCATCGTTTTGGCGCAGCAAGGCGGCCACATCTTCGGTTGGGGCGGCATCGGCAACCCCTACATCCTCACGCAGTTCGTGGGTTTCGGGTTGTTCATGGTCGCGTCGCAAGCCGAACTCACCCAGCCGCCGTTCGACATGCCGGTGGCGGAGTCGGAGCTCGTGGCCGGCTACATGGTCGAGTATACCGGCTTCCGTTTCTTGTTCTTCTTCATCGGCGAGTTCGGCACTGCGTTTGCGTTCGCGGCGCTCGCGGCCACGCTGTTCCTCGGCGGGTGGGCGATCCCGGGTGTGCATGGCACCACGGCCGATGTCCTCGGGCCGATCGTGCTTTTCGCGAAGGTGATGTTCGTCGCGTTCTTGATGTTCTGGGCGCGCTTCACCTACCCGCGCTTCCGCGAAGATCAGCTCCAGGCGCTCGCATGGAAGTGGTTGATTCCGATCGCGCTCGTCAACATCCTCGCTACCGGCGTGTTGAAGGTCTGGGTGAAGTAGTGAGGCCAGGCGCAGATCCGGAGCTCCGGGCATATTCGCAATCACAGTTCGGCTCCTCGTGTTGGAGGGGCGGAGGTCGCTGCCGCATATGAAACGCCAAGTGAAAGGCATGCTCGGTGGGCTGGGCATCACGTTCCGAACGATGATGCAGCCTTCGGTCACGGTGCAGTATCCGCACGAGCGGGAAGAGCCGACGCCACGCGCGCGCGGCGTCATCGCACTCAAGGAAGAGAACTGCACCGTCTGCATGCTGTGCGCGCGGTCGTGCCCCGACTGGTGCATCTACATCGAGGGCCACAAGGAGCAGCGTCCGGCGCGACGTGAAGGTGGCCGGCCGCGTTCAGTCAGTCTCCTCGACCGCTTCGACATCGACTACGCGCTCTGCATGTACTGCGGGATCTGCGTGGAGGTATGCCCGTTCGACGCGCTGTTCTGGAGCCCGGAGTTCGAATACTCCGAGCCGAACATCGCCGAACTCCTGCACGACAAGGATCGGCTCGGCGAGTGGATGGAAACGGTGCCCGAGCCTGAACCGCTCGAGCTCGGCGCCGAAATCAAGGGCAAGAAGTGATCGAACCGTGATCGCGCAGAATGTCGCGTTCGGCATTCTCGCCGCGGCAATGGTCGTCGCGGCGCTGGGGGTCGTGCGCACGAACAACGTCGTGCATGCCGCGCTCTACCTCGTGGTCGTCCTCGCCGGCGGCGCCGCGCAGTTCATCCTGCTCGGCCAGGAGTTCGTCGCGTGGGTGCAGGTGCTCGTATACATCGGTGCGGTGATCGTGCTGTTCCTCTTCGGCATCATGCTCACCCGCGCACCGATGCACCCCGACGAAAGCCTCGACAACGACCTCAAGTGGCCGGCCGCGGTCACGGCGTTGTTCCTCGCGGGCGTGCTCGGATCGTTACTGATCGACGCGTTCCACCGCACGAAGATCGACATCCGCCAACCGATCCGAACCGCGGCGGTCACCAACGCGGTGTTCCGCACGTACATCATCCCGTTCGAAGTCGTCGGCGTGCTGCTCCTCGCAGCGCTCGTCGGGGCAGTCGTCCTGGCGCGCAAGGACTGATGGTCGGAGCGTTGCGATGCTGCTGAACCAATTCCTGTTGCTCGGAGCATTTCTGTTCGCCACTGGCGTCTATGGCGTGATGGCGCGTCGCAACAGCGTGCTCGTGCTGATGAGCGTGGAGTTGATGCTCGCGGCGGTGAACATCAACCTCGTTGCGTTCGCGGCGTACCAAAACAATGTCGCCGGCCAGGTGTTCGCGCTGTTCGTGCTGACGATCGCCGCGGCCGAGGTCGGAGTCGGTTTGGCCATCGTCCTCTTGATCTATCGCAACCTGCGCAGTAGTGACCTCGACGACGTCGATGTGCTGAAGGGCTGAGGGCGCTTTCGTGTTCTTCCTCGATCACGCTTGGTTGGTTCCGCTGATCCCAGCGGTGTCCTTCGTCGCGATCCTGTTTTTCGGAAAGCGCCTTCCGCGCAACGGTGCCGAGCTCGGTGTGGTCTCGGTCGGCGCGTCATTCGTGCTCTCGTGCGGCGCCCTCATCGGCTGGGTGCAACGGGTCAACGACGCGAAGCCCGCCGGCAGCGCGCTCGGTGGGATGGTTCACGCGTTCGGCCAGAGCGTCGGTCGTCTCGGGGCCGAAGGCCACGTCGCCGCGGTTTCGCCCGTCGTGCACCACCTCACGTGGTGGCGCAGCGGAGGAATAGAATTCGGCGCCGGCACCCAGATCGACGGCCTAGCCGTGATGATGATGTTCGTCGTCACGCTGATCTCGTTCCTGGTGCACGTGTACTCCACCGAGTACATGCACGGAGACCGACGCTTCACCTACTTCTTCGCCGCGCTGAGCCTGTTCACCGCGTCAATGCTGTTGCTCGTCGTTGCCGACAACACGCTGCAGCTGCTGGTCGGATGGGAACTGGTCGGCCTTTGCTCCTTCATGTTGATCGGGCACTGGTGGGAGGAGAAACCGAACTCCGACGCCGCGCTGAAAGCGTTCCTCACCACCCGTACGGGCGACGTCGGTCTGACCATCGGCGTCATCATGACGTTCTTCCTCGTACAGCGCGCGACTGGTAGCGGCTCGTTCAACATTCTTGCGGTGAATAGCGCGGCGCTGTCGGGTCACGTCGGCCACAGCTTCGTGTTCTGGTGCGCGCTGGCCCTCTTCATCGGCATCATCGGCAAGAGCGGTCAGTTCCCACTACATACGTGGTTGCCCGACGCCATGGCGGGCCCCACGCCGGTATCGGCGCTCATCCACGCGGCCACGATGGTCGTGGCGGGCGTGTACCTGGGTGCTCGCCTGTTCCCCGTGTTCTGGACCGGGTTCAACATCCACGATGGCGGCGTCAACCCGATGGCCTTGATCGGCGGGATCACGATCATCATCGGCGCCGCGCTCGCGTTCGTGCAGGACGACATCAAGAAGGTGCTCGCCTACTCCACGATCAGCCAGCTCGGTTACATGGTGATGGGCTTGGGCGTGGGCGCCTGGACCGCCGCGGTGTTCCACCTCTTCACCCACGCATTCTTCAAGGCGAACCTGTTCCTCGGCGCCGGTTCGGTGAGCCACTCCGGCGCGCACCATTCCTTCGACATGAAGAAGGACATGGGCGGGCTGCGCAAATACATGCCGATCACGTTCGCGACGTTCTTGATCGGTTCCCTCGCGCTCGCCGGCATCTTCCCGCTCGCCGGCTTCTGGTCGAAGGACGAGATCCTCGTCACCGCCAACGCGGCCAACTACAAGTTCTTCTTCTACGTGGGTCTCGTCGGTGCGTTCATGACCGCCGCGTACATGACTCGCTGCATCTACCTCACCTTCTTCGGTGAATACCGCGGTGGGCACGCTCACGCTGCCCCTGAACTCGACGGCACTGCGCATGGCGCCGTCGAAGACGTTGCCGACGCCCACCTGGCCGAGGTGGCCGAAGCGGCGCACGGGCACCACGACGAACCCCACGAGTCGAACGGGCTCATCACCGTTCCGCTGATTGTGCTCACGGTGTTCTCGGTCCTGGCCGGATTCATCAACGCCGCGCCGTTCCATATCGAGAAGTTCCGCGACTGGTTCGAACCGCGCGTCGCATTCCCCGTCAGCACGATCGTGCACCCCGCGTTCAGTTGGCCGAAGGCCATCATCTCCGTCGCAATCGCGCTCGCCGGTTTCGCGGTCGCGTACGCCTACTACTGGCTGGGTCTCGGCCCTCAGCGGCTCGCGGAACGCAACCCGCTGGCGCGCGCCGGGAAGATGTTCTTGGTGAAGAAGTACTACCTCGACGACCTTTACGAGAAGGTCATCGTCGCCGGCATCAAGGGCCCGATCGCCAACGCGGTGTATTGGGTGAACCAACACATCATCGACAACGTCCTCAATTACACCGGCCGAGGTGCGAAGGCACTCGGCGAAATGACGTACGAATACATCGACCAGGGCGTCATCGACGGCGCGGTGAACGGCCTGGCCGCCGGTACAGGAGAGGCGGGCGGCGCGGCGCGGCAGCTGCAGACCGGCCGCTTGCAGTTCTACGCGTTGTTGCTGGTCCTCGCGGTGGGGCTGTTCAGCCTTGCCCTGTGGATCGCGAGCTGAGGGGATTCCAACAGATGGCACATGGGTTCGACGCGTGGCTGTTGACCCTCGTGGTCTTCGTCCCGGCATTGGGAGTAGCGGTCTTGCTGCTGATCCCGCGCGCCGAAGAGACGTTGATCAAGCTCACAGGCCTCGTCACCACGCTGGTGTCGTTCGTGCTGAGTGTCGTAGTGCTCGCGCGCTTCGACTACGACCACACGAACCGGCTCCAGTTCCAGGTGAACAAGCACTGGATCGACGTCATCAGCAGCCGGTATCACATCGGCGTCGACGGCATCTCGTTGCCGCTGCTTGCCCTGTCGACGTTCATCACGCTCTTGTGCGTCATCTATTCGTGGAACCACTGGCCCGAACCGCACAACCCCAAGGCGTTCCTTGCGTTGATCTTGCTGCTCGAGGTGGGGATGACGGGCACGTTCGTTGCCCAGGACCTGATCCTCTTCTTCATCTTCTTCGAGCTCGTCCTGCTCCCGATGTTCTTCATGATCGGCGTGTGGGGTGGCCCCAACCGCGAGTACGCGTCGATAAAGTTCTTCCTCTTCACGCTGTTCGGGTCCGCGCTGATGCTGTTGAGCTTCCTCGCGCTGTTCTTCAAGTCGACTGCCCCCGGCGGTGGGCACACGTTCGACATGACGTTGTTGAGTCACAACGGCGTGTTGGCGATGACCACTGGCGTTGCGAACCTGATCTTCGCGGGGCTGTTCCTCGGCTTCGCGATCAAGGTGCCGATGTTCCCGTTCCATACGTGGCTTCCTGATGCGCACACCGAAGCACCCACGGTCGGATCCGTACTCCTCGCCGCGGTCCTGCTGAAGCTCGGCACCTACGGCTTCGTGCG
>JAODBJ010000198.1 GCA_025463905.1 Actinomycetes bacterium | reverse complement strand
GAGGCGCTGTCGATTGCGGGCATCCCCGTCTACTCGCAGGCGGGGCGGGGCGGCGGCTGGTCGCTCATCGGTGGTTCCCGCACCGATCTCAGCGGGCTGACCGCGGCCGAGGCTCGCACGTTGTTCCCCGTCGCCGGGCCGTCTTCGGCGGTGACGCCCGCGGCGAAGGCGGCGTTGCGCAAGCTTGTCCAGGCGCTCCCCGAGACGTTCCGCGCCGAGGCCGAAAAGGCGGCGTCGGCAATCGTGCTCGACCCGGCCCGCTGGGGCGACACCGCCCCGCCGACCCCACCACATCTCGAAGCGTTGCAGCAGGCGGTGGTGCAGGGGGTGCAGGTGCGGCTCGGCTACTCCGACCGCACGCGCGCCGTCACCGAGCGCATGGTCCATCCACTCGGCCTCGTGGCCAAAGGATCGGTGTGGTACCTGGTTGCCGACACCGAGGCGGGCATGCGCACGTTCCGGGTGTGGCGCGTGCAGTCGGTGGAACTCACCGACGACCCGGTGCAGCGACCACCCGGATTCGATCTGGCTGAATCGTGGCAGCGCGTTGTGGCCGAGATGGACGCACGCCGCGGTTCGCACCGCGTTCACGCGCTGGGCGACGCATCGATCGTCGGCCCGCTGCGCGGCCATTTCGGCACTCGGCTGATCGTCGGCGAGCCCGTAGCCGACGGCCGTATCGCGCTCGACATCGGCTTCGCCGGCACGCACAGCCCGGCGATGGAACTTGCCGGCTACGTCTTCAGTCTGGAGGTGCTCGATCCTCCCGAGGTGCGCGACGAGTTGGCTGCGATCGGCGCGCGTCTCGTCGAAACCTACGCCGGCCGAACCTGAGCTCGTATTTGCTGGACGAGTGGCTGCCGCGCTGGGAGGCTGCACCGGTTGTCGCCGGCAAAAGGGGTGCGACATGGCCGACATCACCGACTACGAAACCGAGCAGATCGACAAGGCGAACGCATCGAAGCGCAGCCCGGTTGTGTTCGTCCACGGCCTCTGGTTGCTGCCAAGTAGTTGGGACCGTTGGCGCGCGATGTTCGACGACGCCGGGTACACGACCCTCGCGCCGGCGTGGCCCGACGATCCGAACACGGTCGAAGAGGCAAAGCAACATCCCGAGGTGTTCGCCCACAAGACGGTCGGGCAGATCGCCGACCACGTCGAGGCCGTGATCGGCAAACTCGAGAAGCGACCCGCGCTCATCGGCCACTCGTTCGGCGGTCTGCTTGTGCAGATCCTCGCGGGTCGCGGCGTGTCGGACGCAACCGTCGCTATCGATCCGGCGCCGTTCCGCGGTGTCTTGCCGCTGCCGATCTCTTCACTGAAGTCGGCGTTGCCGGTGCTCGGCAATCCCGCGAACCACGGTCGTGCGGTCCCGCTCACATACGAACAGTTCCGTTTCGCGTTCGCGAATGCGGTGAGCGAGGACGAAGCGAAGGAGCTGTACAACACGTACGCGGTCCCGGGATCGGGTGTTCCGTTGTTCCAGGCCGCGACCGCGAACCTGAATCCGTGGACGGAAGCGAAGGTGAAGACGAAGAACCCCGATCGCGGACCGTTGCTCATCCTCGACGGTGAGAAGGACAACACCGTGCCGTGGGCGATCGCGAACGCGTCGTACAAGAAGCAGAAGCGCAACAAGGGTGTGACCGAGATCGTCAAGATCCCCGGACGCGGCCACTCGCTCACGATCGACCACGGCTGGCGGGAAGTCGCCGACACGGCGCGCGAGTTCGTTCAGCGGTTTATCAAGCGCTGAACGAGCGGCTTCTCCCAGCTTGGGCGGACGGTTTGATCGGCGTAAGTGCGCGAACCGGACCGGAGTTAGTACATTTCCGGGCAAATGGCGCAGATCGCTCTCCTCGACAAGCGGCCGCGGTCGGCACCGCGAACCGGCGGCCGGGCGCCGCTGGTCCTCGGTGTCGGTGCGTTGCTTGCGTTGGCCGGCGGCGTTGCCTTCGTCCGGTGGCGCCATCTCGGAGTCGCGCAGGTCAGCGAGGGGATCGGCGTATCGCCCCACAAAGTCGGCGCGTTCTTCGTGCTGATGGCGTTGTTCGTGCCGCTCGAGCGCGTGTTCGCCCTCCGCCGCCAATCGGTGCTTCGACCCGCGTGGCGAGCCGACATCGTGTACTTCTGGTTGAACGGGTTCTTCGCGTCAGCCGGCACGTTCGTCGCGGTCGCGCTGGTCGGAACATGGCTGCGCGCGCTGTTGCCGTCGGCCGCGCACCACGCGATCGTTCGCCAGCCCGGCATGCTGCAATTCGCCGAGGCGTTCTTCCTCAGTGAGATCAGCGAGTACTGGGCCCACCGCGCCATGCACACCGTGCCGTGGCTGTGGCGCTTTCATCGAGTGCACCATTCCGTCGCCGACATGGATTGGCTCGCGTCGGCGCGGCTGCATCCCGTCGACCGCGCGCTCACGCGTTCATGCGCCTTCCTTCCGCTCTTCGTGCTCGGGTTCTCGCACACGACGCTCGGCCTCTTCGGGCTGTTCGCCGCGGTGCAGGCGCTCGCGGTACACGCCAACGTCCGTTGGACGTTCGGCCCGTTGCGTTACGTGCTCGCAACGCCGCAGTACCACCACTGGCACCACGTCCATTGGAATGAAGCCGGCGACGAAGCGCGCAACAAGAATTTCGCGTCCAAGCTCCCGTTCGTCGACTGGCTGTTCCGTTCGCTGTACGTCCCGCGCCGGCAATGGCCAAGCCGCTACGGCCTCGACGACGCGGTGCCGCACACCTATCTCGGTCAGCTTGCGTGGCCGTTCACGGCGGAGAGCAAGACGCCGGTGTCGTAGTCGCGGTCAGGCGCGTCGCGCGACGATCGAGATCGCGTCGCCGTCGCTCACACCGGGGACCGTGAGCGTCAACGTGCCCGCCTTCGGAATGACGACCACCGAACGCAGCACGGGTGGTGTGACGACGGCGCCGGTTCCGGCCGCGAGTCTGCTCGCGACGAGGTGTACCGGCGCACTGCCATAGGGCCAATCGATCGTGACCGCGACCGACGCGCCACCGATGTAGGTGTTGTTCGCACACCACGCGTTGGCCCGCTGGTTGCAGGACCAGTGCCGGCCGAGCAGCGCTCGGACCGTGCGGGAGCGGTCGTTTCGAGTCGCCAACCCGTCGAGCTGCCACGGCGCGCTCGACGCGACCGCCATGCGGGTCGCGCCGCCGAGGTCCGCGTACAGCCGGTGCGCCCACCACACCGCGGTCGTCGCGCCGGCCGGGGTGAGCAGCCCATCGAGCTGCGTGGTGCATTCCGCTTCGCTCCAGCACGCGAGGTTTGCCTGGCTCACGCCGTCGTCCTCGAACGCTCTGAAAAAGCCGACGGCCCACCCGGCCAGCATGTGCGTGTCGCTCGGTCCGTACTCGTTGATCAGGATCCGGTTTTTCGCCACCGTGCCGGGATGACGGGCCATGACCGCCTTGGCCATCGCGACGTGGCGATCGACATTGCTGATGGAAGAGAACACATCGCCGGGCGACGGTGCCGAGGTGTTCTCGTGCCACGAAACCGCGTCCCATCGCACGTTGTGCGCCGCCGAGTACGACAGGAACGTGTCGAGGTCGAACTCCGCCGGCGCACCCGGCGCCCACTGCAACGCGCTGAGGCTCGGGCCGACGACTTGGGCGTTGGGATCGACCGACTTGATGGCCTGCCACGCCAACGCGTAGGTCTGCATCCAACGGCCGACCGTGACCGTCGCCTGATCCGCCGGGCTGAAGCGCGGGCAGCAGGTCCCGTTCGGTTCGTTCCACACGTCCCAGTAGTTCGGTGCCCAACCTTGTTGCTCGGCGAGCCGCACGGTGCCCTGCACGAACGTCTGCCACGCGTTCCAGTCGGACCACGGCGTCTGGGCGTATCCCGAATGGCCCGGCGCGGTCGCGCTGTTCCACAGGTCGGACAGGATCTGCATGCGCGACACGCCGAGGCCCGCGGCCGCCGCGTTCGAGGTCGCACCGGAGAAACGCCACTGACGAGGCGCAAGCTGCGCGACCTTCGTCGGGTTCAGGAGTTGACCGGCCCCGTCCGTCACGCCGAGCAGGAACCCTTGCGCAGCCAGGCGCACCGGGACCGGCGCGGCCGACGTGGAAACGCGGGCGCAGAGGTCGGCGGCGCGGCACGGGTTGGTGACCGTCACCGTCCCCGTTGACCCCGGTCCGAATCCCCAGGCGTTCTCGGGCGTCGCGCGCACCGACCACGAACCGGCGGGCAGGGGGATCGTGTAGGTGTGGGGTTCAACGGTCTGACCGATGATGGTCGATGCCGACCGGTACGACACGCCGCGCACCACGGAGTACAGGTCGAGATGCAGAACCCGCGCCGGTGCGCTGTCCGGGGCGTAGCGCCATGTGAGGGTCGCTTCCTGGCGGCCGGGCACGAGCGTGACCCCGAATGACGCGAGCGCGAGCGGTGCGGCGTTGCCGGCCGGCGATGCGGGCGCCGTGACGCCGAGAGGACGCGGGGTTTGGGCGGGCAGGCGGGCGGGGAGAGGAACGCACCCGACGGCGGCGAACGCGAGGACGCAGAGGACACCCAAGGGACGCCCTGGCCGCGAACCACCCCCTGAGCCCATCATGACCTGAGGTATCGACGGTCACGGAGAGTGACCTTAGGTCACACCTCAGGTCACACAACGTGCCTTCAGCGGACGTTTCGGCGTCCGCAAACGCCCGAAGGCGCATGTATCCTCCTGCGTTGGAGCTGGCTCCTGCCAGACCCTTTGCTTTCGAGACGCGAGCATCGCCATGGAAATCCGCCGATATCTGTCGATTGTCCGGCGGCGGCTGCTCCTGATCGTCGTCATCCTGATCGCAGCGCTCGGCACGGGGTTCGTGATCACCCCGCGCGATCACAACTACACCGCCACCAGCACCCTCTACGTGGGTTCGCGCGCGATCGACGTCAACCCGACCAGCGGCCAGCAGTCCGGGGACCGGGTCGCCGGGCTCGATCGCCTCATCGCCACGTTCACGGCGTTGTTGCCGACGCGCCCGATCGCCCAGGCCGCCGTCACCGCGACAAAGGTCGCCCGTTCACCCGATCAGGTGGCGGGGTCGACATCGGCCAAGCAGGTCGTGAACACGGACCTGATCAGCGTGTCGTATACCGATCGTGACCCTGCGGTGAGCCAACTCCTCGCCAACGCAGTTGCGGCTTCGCTCGTGGCGCAGATCCGTGCGTTCGAACCCCGCGACAGCAAGGCAGCAGCCGGCCAAGTGGTGTCCGTCTACCAAGAG
>JAODBJ010000231.1 GCA_025463905.1 Actinomycetes bacterium | reverse complement strand
GCGACCCTCGATCCCGAAACCCTCGAAGTCGTGCGGGCCGCGTTGGATGCGGCGATGGAAGGCGACCATCACGCGGGCGACACCCGCACTTCCGGACAGCGACGCTGCGACGCGCTCGGCGACGTTTGTCGCCTCGCGATGGCCCACATGCCCGACGGGCCCGGCCGCCACAATCCACCCCACATCAGTGGCGTCCTCACCGTCGACACCATCGCCGAACGCGGCAGCGTCGACCTCGCCCAACACATCCGGGCCGAAGCCGCCCACGGACCACTGTCGCGAGCGACGCTCGAACGCCTCGCCTGCGACGGTGGGTTCTCGCGCATCATCGTCGACGGCGACTCCCAGCCTCTCGACGTGGGTCGCGCCACCCGTACCGCCACCCCCGCCCAATGGCGGGCGCTCGTCGTCCGCGACCGCGGCTGCACCGACCCCGGATGTGACCGGCCCCCCGGCTGGTGCCAAGTCCATCACCGCAAATGGTGGGACCGCGACCACGGCGAAACCAACCTCGACAACCTCGAACTCCGCTGCCACCACCACCGCGCCGCCCACCACCAAAACCGGCCCCCACCACGCGAATAAGCGCGCTGCCGTACGCGTAGTTTCGAAGGGATGGAACCGGCGCTCGTGCTGTGGGACTTTGGCGACACGCTCGCGGACGAGACTTGGATGCTGCGGGCGCCAGAAGGCGTTCCCGAATGGACCGCCGCGTATCAACGTCACGTCATCGACTCGTCCGACTTGGTCGACGCGTGGAGCGCGGGTCGTGCGACCGCGGCAGATGTCGCGCGGCGGCTCGCATCTGCGCTGGAGCTTGACGTCGCGGCGACGGTCGGGCACATGCACGACGCGTGCCGGCAATTGCGATTCTTTCCGACCGTCATGGCGGCTGTCCGAGCGCGACGGCGGCGTGGTCTCGCACAAGCGTTGGTGACGGTGAACGCGGATGTGTTCTCCGACATTGTCGTGCCGCAGTACGAGCTCGACGAGTTGTTCGACACGATCGTGAACTCGTGCCTGGTCGGGACGGTCGACAAGGTCGAGCTCTGCGACATCGCGATGGCGCAGCTCGGCAACGACCGGTACGACTCCACGCTGCTCATCGACAACATCGAGGAGAACGTCAGACGATTCGAAGACCGAGGTGGCCTCGGGTACGTCTTCACCGATGAGGCGACGTTCCACCAAGACGTGACGAAGGGGGTACTTCCCGCGTCACTGCGCTGACGCCACGCAGGACGGTGCCGATCCCGCGCGGTGCGCGGGACCGGCACGAACACTCCTAGCTCCTCGCAGTCAACCGGAGAAGGTCGCCTTCACGCTCTTGTTCTTCGACAGCGTCACCGTGCACTGGTTACCAACGGTGCCCGCGCACGCGCCGCCCCAGCTGACGAAGGTTTTGCCTGCGGCCGGCGTGGCCGTGAGTGTGACGGCGCCGCTCGGGAACTGCGTCTTGCACGTACCGACGGTGCCTTTGACGCCGATCGGGCGGCTGCAGTCGATGCCAGCCGGGTTACTGGTGACGTTGCCGTGCTTGGAAATCGCAACGGTGAGCTTCGGCTGGATCGTGAAGGTCGCCTTGGTTTGTTTGGCGGCGCTCATCGTCACTGAACATGTCGTCGAAGACCCTGTGCACGCGCCACTCCAACTCGTGAAGTCGTAACCGGGGTTCGGCTGTGCCGTGAGGTCCACGACGCTTTGGCTGTCGACGTTGGTGAAGCACGAACCGGCGTCGGACCCACAGTCGATGCTGTCGGGATTCGAGTTCCCCGGCAGAGGTGCGCTCGTCACGTTCCCACCTGTGCCGGTGAGCACCTTGCCCGTGTACACCGCCACGTTCAACGGCACGCGGACGGTTGTATTCGTCAACTGCGTTGACTGCATCTGGCGTGCGATCAGCGGCCCGACGAAGTTGCTGCAGTTGTTCGGGTCGTTGACGATGTCGTTGCACGTATACGAATTGTCGACGGGGTCGACGGGACCGGTATAGGTGTACGTCTCGGTGACGGTCACGCTTGACGCGTCGCCGGGATGCACGATGTCGGCCGGCTCGGTCTCGAGACCTTCATTGCCGCCCGGTTCCGGTTGGAACAATTCGGCGACGCTGGAGATCTGCGAGTTCGCGATCGCGTTCTGCACTTCGGGATCGCTCGCGAGCAACTGGTTGACGTCGACGACGTTCGGGCTCGACGCCTCGTACTTCACCGTCCACACGGCATCGGGAAGACGTGCGTCACCGGCTTCGGGTAGCTCAGCGGGCGCGATCGTCGGCTGCACGCCTTCGCCGCTCGGCGTCGACACGATGGCAGGCACAACGGACGGAACGCTCGGAGTGGGGTAGAAGTTGCCCTGCGTCGTGCCGCCGTAGGGCGTGAGGGTCCCCGTGGAGCCGGCCGCAGAGCCACCGAGGTCGCACAGCCACGTGTAGCGCTGCATGCCAGGTGCGCCGGCAACGTGAACCCCGAAGTGGTTGACCGTTCCGATCGGCGTCTTCGCGCTCCATGCGCCGCCGGAATACGTCCCGACGAATTTGACCCGGACCCCTGAGTGACCGTCGGCAAACGTCGTGTTCGTGATGGCGCTCGCGGGCGCCGGACCGTACGGGTTCGGATATCCGAAGCTGCCCGGCCACGTGTACGTGATCTGACTGTCAGTGATGTCTTCGATTTCGATCTCGAAGCCCTCGCACTCCTTGTCGGTCCCGTTCGGAACGTCGAAGTTCGTCGCGTAGCCGGAGATCGCCGGCGGCGCGGCACTCACGCGAACGACTGCGGGTCCGGTCAGCACGAAGGTGCTCACAGCTCCCACAAGCCCGATGCGAACTGCGTTCTTTGCCATGCGGAATCGCTTCACATTGCCCCCCCGGTAACACAGCTGGGATATCGCGGCCGAAGTTAGGTTCACTCGACGTAGTGCGCGGTTAGGTAAGTGCAAACGATTGGTAAAGGCGAAACGTACGACACGCGCAAGCTCACTCGCCGTTCGCCGTCGGTGGCGCGGAGTGACGGCTACTGTCCCACGCGCCGGAGACATTGAGGGGAAGAGGCGAGCGAATGAAGCGTGGAGTTTTCGCGGGCGTTGTCGTCTGCCTGCTCTTGTGTGCGGCGTCACTTCCCGTGGCCGCGCAAAGTACGGCACGCGAACCCTTCACCTCGCGCCATGAGCTTGTGTCCCGCGCGCTGGAAACAGTTGCCAGGAACCTGTCGCGCGGCGCCGACTACTCCGCCGCGACGTCAACCCAGCTGACTGCCAACGATCCGACCGGTGACATCGGCGAACCTCGCGCCGACATCACGCATATCGCCGCGTCGTACGGACCGCGGCGGCTCACGCTGTCGGTGAACATGGCGCACGCCGTCGACCCGCGCCACGACCCGCTGTGGCGCGGCGACACCGGGTTCTTGCTCCTCGAATGGGCGATCGACGTGAACGGCGACGGCGTACCGGATTACATCGCCGAATACGGGATGGTCGGTGCCGCCATCTTCGCCGACGTGATCACCTTGCCGCCGCTAGGGGCTCCGCTTCCAGAACGCTTTCAGACGTGCGGCGCCGTCGGCAGCTACGGGGCGTCGGCGTACACGATCGTCGTACCGACCGACTGCATCCTGAACGCGCCGCACCTCCACGTCGCGGCGGGGACCGCGCTGCTGGCCAACATCAACGCGCCGACACCCAACTTCGATAGCGACCTCGCTCCCAACAAGGGATTCATCGGCATCGACGGTCCGCCCGGTGGATATGTGCTCGCGGCCGCCGACGGTGGTGCCTTCGCGTACGGCACGGTGCGCTTCGCCGGCTCGCTCGGCAACCTCGTGTTGGCGTCGCCGATCACCGCCGTCGCCGCGACGGGCGACGGACGCGGCTACGCCCTGCTCGGCGCCGACGGCGGCATCTTCACGTTCGGCACCGTTCGTTTCCACGGCGCGCCGGCTGCGGTCGCGCACGGCACCGACCGGTTCGTATCCGTCGCCTTGACTCCGACCGGCAACGGCTACTGGGTGCTTGGAGCGAGCGGAGGTGTGTATTCGTTCGGTGATGCGCGGTTCTTCGGCGCGCGCGCGACTGGCGCGCCCGCAGTCGCATTGGCGTCGACTCACACGGGGCATGGCTATTGGGTCGCCGCCGCCGACGGGAGCGTGTACGCATACGGTGACGCGCGGTTCTTCGGCGCCGCCTCCGGTGTCGCATTGCACGCGCCGCTCGTGTCGATCATGCCCACGGTTACCGGCCGCGGGTATTGGCTCGTCGGCGGCGACGGCGGCGTCTTCTCCTACGGCGACGCGCGATTCTTCGGATCCACCGGCGCGCTCGCGCTGCGGGCGCCCGTCGTCGCGGCCGTACCGACGCCGGCGGGCCAGGGCTACACCATGGTCGCGTCCGATGGCGGCGTCTTCGTGTTCGGCGACGCCCGGTTCTTCGGCTCCGCCGCGGCCCTCCAGTTGCGCCGTCCCGTCGTCGC
>JAODBJ010000223.1 GCA_025463905.1 Actinomycetes bacterium | reverse complement strand
TGAGTCGTGTCCCACTGCACGATCACCGTGCTCGCGGTAGCCGTGGGCACGCTCGACATCGTCAAGCGGTACGGCACTGAGTCGCCCTCATACCAGTGGGCCTTGTTCTGGTTGAGGTTGCCGTTCTGCCACGCCGAGGCGGCACAGATAATTGTGCCGGCGGATCCGTTCGCACACTGGTCGAGATTGGCGGCGCCGCCGCCCGGTGCAGCGTGCGCCGGCGATGCGCTCAGCACCGGCAATATGCCGGCTGCAAGCACGCCCAGCACGATCGTCGCGAAAGTCTGACGGACGCGAACATGTAGAACCCGGACGCGCACAGAACCCCCTCCGGCCGCTGACCGCCGGGACGCGGCCAAGGCGCCGTCAGGTATGACTCGGGCGGCATCGCTTCGATGTCGCCCATCCGGGGATTACATCTTCGGCGGCGTGCACCCGAGTCTTGACTCTGTTCGGTCAGCCGGGCTGTTCGCTGAGGGTCACCTTGCGGGTGATCGTTGCGCTGCCGCGCACGGTCTTCACCGTCAAGACATCGCCGGGTTTGCGCGCGCGCACCGCGGCGATGAAATCCTCGACCGTCTGCACCGGCGTCGAGTCGACTGCGGTGATCACATCACCGGGCGCGATGCCGGCCTTCGCGGCCGGGCCGCCCGCGACGACCGCGAGGACGACCACGCCCTGGGTCACCTTCATGCCCAGTTGTCGCGCGATGTCGGGGGTGAGATCGGCGAGTTGCGCGCCGAAGTACGCGTGCACCGCCTTGCCGTTCTTTAGCAGCTGCGGAACGATCTGGTCGACGGTCGTTGCCGCGGTCGCAAAGCCGATCGACACGGCGCCGGCCGACGGCGGGATGTACGCCTCGTTGATTCCCACCACATGGCCCTGGCCGTCGACGAGCGCACCGCCCGAGTCGCCTGGTGAGATCGCCGCGTCGGTCTGCAGGAGGTCGATCAACGTCAAGGTCTGCCCCGGCGTTCCAGGGAGCGAGCGTTGGAGCCCAGAGATGATGCCCGCGCTCGCAGTGTTCTCGAAGCCGAGCGGGCTACCGATCGCGATGGCGAGGTCACCGACCTGGGGTAGCGATTTCGCGAACGTCAGCGCGGGAAGCCCGGTGCGGGCAGCTTTGAGGACCGCCAGATCGGTCGTCGGATCACGCGCGAGGACGCGGCCGGTCACGCGCCGCCCGTCCGCGAACGCGACTTCCACCTGACTGGCGCCGGCAACGACATGGTTGTCGGTCACGATCGTGCCGTCGCTCGACCACACGACGCCGCTGCCGAGCCCCGTGTTGGTGATGATCGTGACGACCGACGGTGAGACCTTCTGAACGATTGCCGGAATGCCGGGCTGCGCCGGCGGTGGGGCCGCGGTAGTGCTCGACGTCGCCGCGTTGATCGTCGGGCTGGCGGCCTTGTTACTGGCGCTGCTCGAACATCCCGCGACCATGACGGTGAGTGCCACGACGACGGTGATCCGTCTCCGCGCTCGGCGTGTTCCCATGCTCATTCCTCGGGGTCACTTGCGCTGCTCGAGCGCGCGCGCCACGACGGTGAGGTCGTCGTCGCCGTAACCCTCGTCGACGACTCGTTTCCATTCGTCGGCGAGACACGCCAGTGCAACGAACCGGTCGTCGCCCGCCGCTTCGAGGGCGAGGCGTACATCCTTGAGCGCGAGCGACAACGCGAATTGGGCCGAGAATTCGCCCTTGGCGATCCGTTGCAGCTTGGACGCCTGCCACGGAGACACAAGGGGACTGCCTCCGAGGGCTTCGAGAATCGTGTCGGTCGGCAGGCCCAGGCGGCGACCAAGCGCAACCGACGTAGCCAGTGCTTCCGACGTGAACGCGAGCCATGTGTTGTTGACCAGCTTCAGGCGCGTTCCTGCGCCGACCGCGCCGACCCAGATCGTGCGTTGGCCGAGCGCGTCGAAGAGGGGAGCGACGCGCGAGCGGACCTCGTTCGGTCCCGACGCGAAGATCGTCAGCTGACCTTTCTCGGCCGGCTCCTTGCTTCCCGACACTGGCGCGTCGAGGAGCGTTATGTCAGGACGCTGTTCCTCGACGAGCGCCGCGACCCGTTCAATTCCCGCCACGCCGATCGTGCTCATCTGCACCCAGATCGCGTTGGGCGTCAGTGCCGCGAGCATGCCTTGGTCGCGAGCGATCGAGATGACCGCGTCGGCGTCCGTCACCATCGTGACGACGATCGAGGCGCGGCGCGCGGCGTCGGCCGCACTCTCCGCCACTTGCGCGCCAAGCTTCGCGAGGTCGCGCGTCGGCTCTGGTGTGCGGTTCCACACGATCGTCGGGATGCCGGCACGCAACGTGCTCACGGCCATCCCGTGACCCATCGTGCCGATACCGAGTATCGCAACCGGCTCGTGTGTCGATGCCATCGGTCGCCCCCTGCCGGCTTGTCTGCGCGGCGAAGGGACCCCTACCCAATATCGCCGGCTCTATCCGGCGCTCGGTATCCGTCTCAACCGTCTCAACCGGCGTCTTCGTATTTGAACGAGACGTTGATCTTGCTGCGATAGGCAGTAACAGCACCGTTCTCGATCACGACGTCGAGCTCTTCTACTTCGGCGACCCGCAGGTCTCGAAGCGACGACGCGGCGCGCTCGACGGCAGCCGCAGTCGCCTTCTCCCAGCTCTCAGTGCTCGTCCCGACCAATTGGATGATCTTGTAGACGCTCTCAGCCACGAAGGCCCCTCTCGTCGGGAGCGGTATTCGCCCCACGGCGCCTACAAGAGTCGGCGAAACGGGCGCTGTCAACGCCGGCGGGCGCCGAGGACTACGCGATCGCGTGATGGCAATCCCGCGCGAAACCCGCACGCTTCACGTTGCCGAACCCGAGGAGACTGACCTGCCCGATGAGCATCGCCGACCTCTTCTGGCTCTTCTTCATACTTTCGAGCCTGCAACCGCTCGTGGCGCAGCGGTACTTGACGGCCCGGCGCGCCGCCGCGCTGCGCGCCCTCGAACGGAAACACAAGTCGCGCGGGATCACGATGATTCACCGCAAGGAGACGTTCTCGTTCCTCGGCATTCCGTTCGGCGGGTACATCGACATCGACGACTCCGAGCAGGTCATACGAGCGATCGAAATGACCGGTGAGCACGTGCCGATCGACTTGGTGCTCCACACCCCCGGCGGTCTCGTCCTCGCCGCGGAGCAGATCGCGGCCGCACTCGACGCGCACCCAGGCCAGGTCACGGTGTACGTGCCTCATTACGCGATGAGCGGCGGCACGTTGATCGCGCTTGCCGCGGATCGCATCGTGATGGCTCCGTCGGCCGTGCTCGGTCCCGTCGATCCCCAAATCGGCGAATGGCCGGCAGCGTCGATCCTCGCGGCGGTGGAGCAGAAGGATAAGAACGAGATCGACGACAAGACGCTGGTGCTTGCCGATATCTCTCGCAAAGCGCAGCAACAGGTGAGGAATTTCATCGAGCACCTCCTCGCGGGCCACATCGCGGCCGGCGACGCGAGTGAACTCGCACAGACGTTGTCGGATGGCCGCTGGACGCACGACTTTCCGATCGATCCGACCTATGCCGCGAAACTCGGACTTCCGGTCTCGACCGACCTTCCCGACGAAGTTCGCCTTCTGATGCGGCTCTATCCGCAGCCTCGCAATCGGCGCCCATCGGTTGAGTACATCCCGATGCCGTATCAACAAACAGAACGTCGACGTGCGCCGGCGCGCGAAGTACCCGGCGGTGCGAACAAGGCATTGCGCGGGGAGTAACGGACGTGTAACGGACTGTGGTGCCTACGATCCACCGCAGTGAAGCTCCTGCTCGTCTCCGACTTGCACTACACGCTGAGGCAGCTCGACTGGGTCGTATCGGTGGCTGGCGACTTCGACCTCGTTGTGGTTTGTGGCGATCACCTCGACATTTCGTCGATCGTTGAGCCGGCGGCGCAGATCGAAGTCGTGCTCGAATACCTGTCGCGTATCGCGGCGAAGACAACCGTCGTTGCGTGCTCCGGCAATCACGATCTTGACGCGCGCAACGACCTCGACGAGTTGTACGCGAGCTGGCTCGAACCCGCGAAGAAAGCCGGCGTGTTCATCGACGGCGCGCGCCTCGAGGCCGACAACGTCGTCGTGACGGTGTGCCCCTGGTGGGATGGCCCGCGCACGCGCGACGTCGTCGATCGCCAGCTTCTCGACGACGCCGCGACCGTTGGTGATCGCGTGTGGATCTGGGTGTACCACGCGCCGCCCGACCGTTCACCGACGAGTTGGACGGGACGCCGGTACTACGGCGACGAGGCGCTGAGGGCGTGGATCGAGTCCTATCAGCCGCAACTCGTGCTGTGCGGCCACGTGCACCAGGCTCCATTTGCCGCCGATGGTGCGTGGGCCGATCGCATCGGCTCGACGTGGGTTGTGAATGCCGGACGCCAAATCGGCCCGGTCCCCGCGTGTGTCGTCGTCGACACGCTGACCGGTCAGGCGTCGTGGACATCGTTACAAGGTGTCGACGAGATGCTGCTCGACGACAGCGTGCGTCGATAGGGGACAAATAATGACCCCTATCGACGCACGCATGTCAGTACTCGGGGTGGGGGTCGCGCTCCGATGCGAGTCGCGTTCGCGTCGTGGGGCTACGCATGAGGCTGCCGAGCACTTTGTCGACCATTCCCAAGCCGCCTTCGTGCTCCGCGTACTGATTCTTCAGGTCGGCGAGGTAGGTCGTCATGAGATGGAGCCGTGACGCGAGCATCCGGGCGAGTGCCAATGACAAGACCTGATCTTCGTCTATGCGCCGGCGCGCGTCGTCGGCAACGGCAACGACGGATGCTTCGAGCGCGACGACATCGGTCGTCGCCGGTATGTCGAGCAACAGCGACATCTCACCGATACACGCGCCCGGCTCGGCCACGGTCGTGATCGCGACGCCCGCCTTCTCGATGCGCAACGCACCTTCGAGCAGCACATAGAGCACGTCGGCGATGTCGCCGTCACCAACAAGCTGTTCGCCGGGCGCCAAAGTGCGGCGCGGCAGACCTTCCGCAAGCGCCAGCAATTCCTGCATCCGAGCAGTCTCGCACGAACCCCCCGCCACCCTTCCGAACGTGCGTGAACGATCGCGCCTGGAGACGCTGTTTCACGCAAGTTCGCGGTTATTAGCGAGCAGCGTCTTGCCGACGCTCGTGCGCGACTCGATGGCAGCGTGTGCGTCGGCGGCTCCTTCGAGCGGAAACCGCTGGCCGATAAGTGGGCGCAACCGGCCGGCGGCAGCTTCGGCGAGGGCGTGTTCGGTGTACTCCCTCGCTTGCTGAGGGGTCGGGCGCGGTATCGACAGCAGGGTCACGGCATGGTCGGCGGCCATCTCGTCGGAGATCGGGGCCCATTCGCCGCTGGCCGCGCCGAACCTGACCATGCGTCCACCGCGCTCGAGCAGATCGAACGCGGACCGCGCTATCTCGCCACCCACACCGTCGAAGACGACATTGATTTGACCGACTTCGTCGCGCACGCGAGCCGTCCAATCAGCGTCGCGGTAATTGACGACAACGTCGGCGCCGAGTCCGCGCGCCACTTCGACCTTGCGTGCATCTCCGACCGCAGCGATCACTGTCGCGCCGGCGCTTCGCGCGAGCTGTACGAGCAGGCTCCCGACACCGCCGGCAGCCGCCTCTACGAGCACGCGGTCGTCGCGCTGCAGCGCGGCAGTCGCGATGAGCATGGTGGCGGTGCGCCCATCGGCGAGCAACGCGACGGCGTCGTCGAGAACCATGGTGTCGGGCACTTCGATGAGTCCGCCGGCGTCGACGGTGACGAACTCGGCGTAGCCGCCCGAGCCGCCGGTGCTCGTGATGACCCGCCGTCCGAGCAGCCCATCATCGACGCCGGGACCGACCGCTCGAACCGTGCCGCCGACGCCGTTGCCAGGGATCATCGGGATTTCGGTCGGGAACGGCGCGGTACCCGCCCGGACCTGGGTCTCCACGAAGGTGATGTTCGCCAGCGCCACTTCGATCAGCGCCTCACCGTCTTGCGGGACCGGCACTGGCATTTCTTCCACGACCAGCACGCCGGGTGGGCCGTACTCACGCAGCCATACGGCGCGCATTGTCGACGGGCTCTCGGATTGGTTCACTCCGTCAACATAAAACCGCGCGGATCGGCAAGCGCTGAGCCGGCGAGCGCGACCGGTGTCGTGTCAAAGACCCTTGACATGATGACAACGTCCCTTTACATTGCCAGGCATGCCGAAAACCGCCGAAGTGCGCAGGAGCACGAGCGACGTCGCCCGCGATCGAGCTGCGGTGCGAGACACGCTGCCCGCCGTCGTTCTGCTGTTCGTCACCCAGGGAAGCCTCATCCTGCTGAACCCCGACGGGGGAGCGAGTGCGTGGAATCTCGTCTGGTCGTTGCTGCCGCTGGCGCCCGCACTCTGGTTGGTGTGGGCGCAGGTCAAAGCACTGCGCCGTTCGGACGAGTATCAGCACATCGTGCAGCTCGAGGCGATGGCGATCGGCTTCGGCGCGGTCGTCGTTTTGGCTCTCGCCGGAGGACTCTTCGACGCCGCCGGCATCGGCCAGCCGAAGCAGTACCTCCAGATCACCTTCATCGGCGGCATCGTGGTGTGGGTCGTGGCGCTGGCGTTCAAGACCACGCGAGCTCGATGAGGAACCGCCTGCGGGAGTTGCGAGCGGCGCGGGGTTGGAGCCAATCGGATCTCGCCGATCGTCTCGATGTGTCACGCCAGACCGTCAACGCCATCGAAACCGGCCGCTACGACCCGAGCCTGCCCCTGGCGTTCAAGATCGCCGAAGTGTTCGACGACCGGATCGAGTCGTTGTTCTTCCCGACCGAACCGGCCACCGCGGAGTCCGGATCGCGTTCCAAGACCCGAACCTGAGGGCGCGTCGTAGCATTTGCGGTGTGGCCGATCCGACCGACGTCCAAACGCTCTATCGCGAACTTCTGAACAGTTGGAATATGAAGGACGCCGTTCGATTCGGTGAGTTGTTCACGGACGACGGAATGATGGTGGGCTTCGACGGCACCGAGGTCGAGTCGCGTGCCTCCATCATTGAGCATCTCGCGGGGATCTTTGCCGACCATCAGCCCGCGAGTTACGTCGCGAAGGTGCGTGAGATCCGGCCGCTCGGCTCCGGCGCCGCGTTGCTGCGGAGCGTCGCCGGCATGGTCCCGCCCGGGGCGTCCGACATCAAGCCCGAAGTGAATGCCGTGCAGGCTCTCGTCGCCGTCGCGATCAACGACGGCTGGCGGATCGCGCACTTCCAGAGCACGCCCGCGGCCCTCCACGGCCGGCCCGACGCGGTCGAGGCGTTGACCGCGGAGTTGCGTTCGGTGCTTCACGAGGGCGGGGGCGTCGCGTAACTGGCGCGCGGCGTCAGTTCGTCAGCTTCTTCTGTAACGGTGTCGGGAAGCGCGACGTGACGCGTACGGCGCCGAGCCATCCCTCCAACTGTCCGGCCGCGTCCTCGATCGTGACAATCAATTCGCGACCGACGTCCTCGAGCAACTCGTATACGACCTCGCCGCTGCGGCGTTGCGCCCAACCGCCGACGATCCGTCCGTCGACCCATACCGTCGGCCCGGCGTTGCCGCTGCGGTCGAACAGGGCCGGGCCATGATCGCCGAGGTACCACCCGCGATCGCGCCAGCCCATCGTGGTGGGATCAAGGCCGGGCAGCAACGCCACCCACGGTTTCGGCGCGCGGCAAGGACGATCGTCGTCCGGTAGCACCCAACCGCTCCCGTTCTCCAGCGCGACCTCGACCGCGTCGACGGCCGCCAACGCGCGCTTCGTCTGCGCGACGGTCCAGCCCGTCCACCACTTGATGTCGGCCGTCGTCGCCGGCGCGAATGTCGTCAACCACCGGCGCACGAGTTCGGTCCGCGCCGCATCGGCGGGCATCTTGGGTGTCCCGTCCGGCAGCCACGCGTCCATCGGCGACCACCGGTATTGGCTGCTCGTCCACGATCCCTTCGGCCGCCCTCGCACGACGCGCTGCTCCGTCGACAGCAGGAACAACACGCGCGTCGACATACCGACGGTGCCGGCCCAGGTCTTGCCCTCACCGACCGACATCTGCTCACCGAGTCCGGGCACGCGCTTCGACAACTCGGCGCCCGTCGCTTCGCCGCGCGCGTCGAGTTCGGCGACCGTTGCGGTCTCCACTTTCTTCAGCCATCGCGCGCCGTCGGGCGCGATGCCGGCGGCTTCGATCATCTGCACCAAGCGTTTGCGTTCGCCGGGCACCAGAGCGTCGGTGCACGCGGCCTGGACGATCGGAACGAGGTCGACGGGTACTACGAACATCGTCCGTCGCATGCCGAGCGTGCGCACGAGCATGTGGTCGTCGTACAGGGCGCGCTCCAAGGCGGGAACCGTGCTCGCTCGGTTCTTCAGCCGCGCCGCGGTCGACAAGAAGACCGAGGCCGGGTCGGTACCGTGCAACCCGACCAGGTCACCGGCCAGTCGAACGACATCGGCGACGCGAGCCGTCGCCGCGAGATGATGGCGGACGCCGAGCCGGGCTCGGCGCTCGTTGTCGTTGATGCGGCGCACCGACGCATCTTGCCCGACAGGAGGTTTTGCAGTGCCGGCATATGTGGGGTTGCTCCGAGGCATCAACGTCGGGGGCAAGAACAAGGTGCCGATGGCGGAGCTGCGCTCGATCTTTGAGCAGCTCGGCTGTGCCGACGTGCAGACCTATATCCAGAGCGGCAACGTCGTCTTCACGAGCGGAACCTCGTTGACGAACACGCAGGTTGAGGCGGCTATCGCAGAGACGTTCGGCCTCGACATCACGGTCGTGCTGCGCACTGCCTCAGCACTCGCGAAGGTGGTGAAGGCGAATCCGTTTCCCCACGGTGACCCGAGAACGCTCCACGTCGGGTTCATGACACGTGCGCCGTCGAAGACGGCGGTCGCGCAACTCGAATCCGACAACGAGCGGTTTCTCCCCGAAGAATTCGCAGTACGCGGCACCGAGCTCTATCTGTTCCTCCCCAACGGTATGGGGCAGACCAAGCTCCCCGCGTACCTCGACCGGAAGCTCAAGATCCCAACCACCGTGCGCAACTGGAGGACGGTCAACAAACTGGCGGAACTCGCTCGCAGCTGAACCCACCCGCGTTGTTGCAGTTATGCACCCGCGCGGTCGCATAAGTCCCATAACCCGGCCGGATGCCGGCAGTCGGTCGGTCAGCCGTCGTCATCGTCGGCAATGTCGCCGTGCGCGGCGCGCATGTCGTGCTCGGCCCGCGACAGCTCGTCGCTTGCGGGCTCGTGCCCCAACCTCGATTCGAGGACGCCTTCCGCTTCGACGCGACGATCGCCGGTCGCGTCGCCCACCACTTGCTTTGTTTTGCCCTTCAGCGACCACGCGCGTCGTTTCTTCATAGAAACTCCTCCGAGTGTCGAATTCGTGTTACCCAGTCGAATCCGCCCCCGAACCGAGCCGGGTTTCGGAGTGCAGGGAAACGGAAAGTGAACGAGGAGCAACAAGGAGGCACGTGCGTGGCGCACCTGTCGAATTGGGACATCGTGGGGCGACTCGCGCTGGCAGTGCTCGTCGGTGGCGCGATCGGCTTCGAGCGTGAGACCGACGGGCAAGACGCGGGCATTCGCACGCACATGATGCTCGCGCTCGGCGCCGCGGTGTTCGGCGTGATCTCGGTGGGAGCGTGGGATCACTTTCAGACCCAGACGAGCAACTCGATCTTTCGTGTCGACGTGACGCGCGTCGCGTCATACGTCGCCGCGGGGATCGGCTTCGTGGGTGGCGGCGCGATCCTCAAACACGCGGGAACCGTGACCGGACTCACCACGGCAGCATCGCTGTGGGTCGCCGGCGCGGTCGGTCTGTCGGCCGGTGTCGGTTTCTGGCTTCCGGCAGTGGCCGGCACCGTGCTCGCGTCCCTCGCGCTCATGGCACGATTTCCCTTGCGTCGATTGGTCGCGTATGTGAGTGCACGACGCACCGGCCGCGTCACGATTTTGCTCGATCGCGACGGCGATCCGTCTCGCGTCGTTGATCTCCTGCGCTCGTTGCCCGACAAGCCCACGAACATCGAGATCGGTACGGGTGAAAACGAAGAGCAGCTCGAGATCGCAGTGCGGTTCGTGGTCAACGATGCAGATCGACTGATGACCTTGGCCGGCGATCTCGCAGGGCTGGACGACGTACGCGAAGTGAACGTCGGGCGGTATTGAACCCGCCCAAACCGTCGGTCAGCGACCGACCGCGCGCTCCAACTCCGCCTTGGTCATTTTCGAACGCCCTTCGATGCCT
>JAODBJ010000217.1 GCA_025463905.1 Actinomycetes bacterium | reverse complement strand
GTCGACCTCGACGGCTACCTCCTACAGCGCGACCGTTGGGCGCGCGGCAACCTCGCCGTGTTCCGCCTGCCCGAATCACCGCTGCGACGCGCGAGCGGCCTCGACTGGCGGCAACGCATCGCGTACTTCTCGAGCCTGTTCGCGTACGGCAGCGGGTTCGTGCGTCTCACGATGATCGCGTTGCTCGGCGCCGTACTCGGTCTCGGTGTGCTCCCGGCGCGTGTCGGCGTGTTCGAACTGTTCGCACTGTGGGTGCCTTCAACGGTGTTTGCGATCACCGCCACGGTGGCGTTGTGCCGCGGGCACATGCGGCTCAGGGAATCGTCGCACTACACACTCGTGACCGCGGAGATCTTCGCCCGTGCATTGCGCTGCGCACTGTTTCCGTCGCGCACGAAGTTCAAGGTCACGCCGAAGGAAGGCACCGACACCGGTGGGTGGCCGGCAGTACGACGCCTCCGCCTCGTGCTCGGGCTCTCGCTCCTATTGGGGGCCGCGCTCGTCTGGCGCATTCTGGGTGACGCGCACATCGTCGCGCTGCGTGTGTTGCCCGGCATCGCCGGACCGTTCGCCATTGCACTCGCGGTGTGGGAACTCGCCCGGGTCGTACAAACGGTGCGCAACGTCGGGCGGCGGCGCCAACGTCGCGTGCAGTTCCGGTTCCCGTGCCGGCTGCCGGCCGCGCTCGGCGATCCGTCGGGCTCCACGATCACTGCAACCGTCACCGATGCGTCGGTCGCCGGCCTCGGTGTGACCGTCGACGATGCAATAGAGCCGGGGACGATGCTGAGGCTCACCACCGCCGTGCCGGGCGTCGACGCGCGGTTCGACTTCATCACCGTCGACGGCCACGCCCGTTCGTGCCGTCGAGCGCCCGACGGCACGTGGCGCGTCGGCTTGCAGATCGACGCGATGGACGACGAATCGCGCCGCCGCCTCGTCACGTTCTGTCATGTCGTGCACCCGTGGCGTCAGCTACGACCGCGCCTGGTGTGGGCCGGCCCCGACTACATGTCGGGCGTGGGAGAGATGCAGCGCCGCGAAGCGTTCGACAGTCTCGACGCCGTGTCGTTACAACTCGACAACATCCTCCGCGGCCACCACTCCCTCCTCGAGACCTAGGGGGCACGCCCCTCGGGTCGTCAGGCGACGGTGACGGGTTCGAAGACGAGGGCGGGTTCGGGGTCGGACGCTACGTCGGGCTCGATGATCTCGGTGGGTAGGAGCTTGAACGCGAGCACCGACGCGATGGCGATCACCGTCGCACCGATCACGAGCGCCATGCTCATGCCGCCGACGAACGCGTTCTGTGCGGCGTGAATCAACGGTGTGCCGGCCGGGCCGAGCTTCTGCGCGACGCCAATCGCACCACTGAGCGACGAGGTCGCCGCGCTGGCGGCGTTGGCCGGTAACCCACCGAGCGCAGGCGCGAGTGCGTGCGCGTAGTGCGACGTGACGACGCTGCCGAGCACGGCGACGCCGAGCGCGCCCCCGAGCTCGCGAGTTGTGTCGTTCATGGCCGAGCCGGCTCCCGCGCGTTCCCGCGGGATGCCCGACATGATCGCGTTGGTGAGCGGCGACATCGCCAGCGACATACCGCCGACCATCACCACCATCGCGATCAGCAGGAACGTGTACGACGAACCAACTTGCGCGCGGCTCAAGATGAACGCTCCCGTCGCGACGACGAGCAGGCCGCCGCCGACGGTGCGGTTCGCGCCGATCCGTTCGACGATGCGCGGCGTGAATGGCGACACCAGGATCATCACCAGCGCGATTGGGAGCAGGTGGATCGCGGCACCGAGCGCCGAGTAACCGGACACGAGCTGGAGGTACTGCGTCAGCAGGAACATCATCCCGTAGAGCGCGAAGAACGTGAGCGTCATGCCCAGGCTTCCGATGCTGAAGCCCGCGTGCTCGAACCAATGCAGATCGAGCATGGGCTTGGCGGTGCGCTTTTCCCAGGCGATGAACGCGCCCAGTGCGACGAACGACGCGGCCGCCACCAGGAGGGTCTCGGCGCTCAACCATCCGTGGGTAGGCGCTTCGATGATCGCGTAGACCAATCCGGAGATCGCCGCGATCGAGAGGATCGCACCCAAGGCGTCGAGACGTTGCTCACCCGGGTCGCGTGAGGTGGGTACCAAGACGAACCCGGCCAGGAGCGCGACCGCGATGATCGGGACGTTTACCAGGAACACCGAACCCCAGCCGAAGTGGTTGAGCAGGAAGCCGCTCGCCACCGGACCGAAGGCGCCACCCGCGCCGGCGACGCCGGTCCACAGCGCGATGGCGCGCGAACGCTCGTGGGGAGGGAAGACGTTGACGATGATCGACAACGTCGCCGGCATCACGAACGCGGCACCGAAACCCATCATGGCGCGGCAGAAGATGACCAGCCCCGCGGAGTGCGCGGTGGAGGCCAGGAGCGCGCCGGCGAGGAACACGACCATGCCGAACTGCAACGCGCCTTTGCGTCCGTAGCGGTCGCCGAACGAGCCGGCGGTGAAGAGCATGCCGGCGAACACGAGCGAGTAGGCGTCGACGATCCATTGGAGTGCCGAGTTCGACGCGCCCAGGTCCCGGGCGATCGACGGCAGCGCCACGTTGAGGGAGCTGTTCCCCACGATCACGACGAGCAAGCTGGTGCACAGCACCGCCAGGATCGACCAGCGCCGAGGGTGGCCGGCCGGGGTCGCCTCGCTGGTTGCCTCAGGGCTGAGCCCGGCGAGGAGTGATTGCACGGTCACGAACGGCCTCCGACCTTGGAACGCTACGGAATCGTAGCGTTCCAAGGACTTCATCGGCCCCGGTATTCCGGAATCTTAAGAAACGCTGAGTTTCCAGCTAGTGAACTCGACACGTCGTCGTTGCGATATGCTCGGATCGTGGGGGAGCGCGCAGAACGGGTGCGAACCGCGGTGCTGGCAGCGACGATCGACATCCTCGACGAGGACGGCCTCGCAGCCCTGAGTATCGAGCAGGTTGCGCACCGCTCCGGCGTGGCGAAGACCACGATCTACCGCCACTGGCCCGGCAAACCCGACTTGGTGGTCGACGCGATCGGGTCGATGCACGACCCCATGCCCACGCCGAACACCGGCGACCTTCACGCGGACCTACGCGAATGCTTTCACGGTGTACGGGACACGGAGCTTCAAAGCCGGTTCGGCCGGATCATCCCCGACCTGCTGGCGGCCTCGCAGCGCGACCCCGAGTACGCGCAACTCCACAAGCGGCTCACGGCCGAACGCAAGCAGCCGCTGCGAACGGTCCTCGAGCTTGCGCAGCTCCGTGGTCAGCTCCGAGCCGACGTCGACCTCGATGACGCCGCCGACCTGTTGATCGGGCCGTTGCTCGCCCGCACTCTCTTGTCGCGCACGCCGAGCGACGAGAAGTTCCTCGAGCTGATCATCGCCACCGTGGTGCGAGGGTTGTCACCCGAGGGGTGACTCGGCGTCGTCGCGCCGGCGGTGCCGGATGCGGCGCTCGCGCAGCCCCGCGACGACGGTGCCGGCCACGACGACTGCACCCCCGCCCCACATCACCGCGTACGAAATGGCGTGGTGCACCCCGTGGCGGCACGAGCACCCGGCGGCGATGAGACGAAGCACGGTCTCCATCATCGCGCCGTCTCGCTCCCGCTCTTGGCACGGGTTCCCGTGGGATCATGACCGCCATCGGGTCGCGATCGTCACCGTTCACAGCGCTGCTCGCGGCGCGTGCGCTGTCGCTCGTGGGCGACGGTGTTGGCACGCTCGCGTTGGTCGTGTACGTGCAGCGCAGCGTCGGCACGGGCAAAGCGATCGGTCTGCTGCTTCTGTTCGAAGCATTGCCGTCGTTGCTCAGCCCCATCAGCGGCGTCGTGTCCGACCGCTTCGACCGACGGCTGGTGATCGCCGCCTGCGAGGTAGCCCAGGGTCTCCTCACGGTATTGATCCTCGCCTGGTTACCGACCCTGCCGCTTCTGCTCACGCTGGTCGGCCTGAAGTCGACGGCGGCGAGGATTGCGGATCCGGCGACTCGCAGCGCGGTGCCGTCACTCGTCCCCGACGAGGGCCTTGTGCGCGCCAACGCATGGTACGGCGCACTACGCGAAGGCGCGCAGGTGCTCGGACCGTTGCTCGGCGGTGTACTCGTCGCGATTGCCGGTGTGCGCGCCGGCTTGGCGGCCGACGCCGCGACCTTCTTCATCAGTGTGCCGTTGCTCCTACGGCTCCCGAGTTTGCGGCCCGACGCGACGGGCGAGGAGGAGCGCGAAGGGTTCGCCACGCAAGTTCGTGAAGGCGTCCGTTACATCGTTCGTCATCCCGTGGCGCGCGCGGTCGCGTTGGGGTTCTTCTTCATCGGCTTCACTGGCGCCGACGATGTTGCAATGCCGTTCCTCGCCCGACATTTCGGTGCCGGCTCCGCGGGTCTCGGCACGCTGTACGCCGCGACCGCGCTCGGGCTGGTGCTCGGGTACCTGGTGATACTGAGGCTGATCCGTCCGATCGCGCCGGCGGCAGGGTTCGTCGCCGGATGCGCGGTGGTGGGAATCGGCAACGGGCTCACCGGCATCGCACCGGCAATCGCGGTCGCGGTGGGGTTCCAGCTCGTCCGCGGCGTGGGCATCGCGGTGCTCGAAACCAACCTGCAAACGATGCTGCAACGAACGGTCGAACCATCGATGCTCGGGCGCGTGTTCGCCAACGTGTACGGCGCGGTGAGTATCGCCGGCGCGTTGTCGGTCTCGCTCGGCGGAGTGCTGCTCGACGCAACCTCGCCGCGCGTCGTACTGCTCACCGTGGGCGCCCTCGGTCTGGCCGCCAGCGCGGCCAGCGGTGTACTGCTGCGGCGCGTCAAGCCATGATCGGCACGACGGTTCGAAGCGCCGCCGCGCGTCGCTACGACCCGTTGCAACGTTCTGTGGCCGATCGCATGCGCCCTACGAAGAAACGACGGAGGGTGCGTCGTTGCCCCGAGGCTTCTTCTCGAGGTGTTGGAGTTCGACCATGAGTGGCAAGACGAAGCCGATGTACGCGCTGGTGGTGGTGTAGTCGTGCGTCGGGCCGGCCGTGATGCGCGCGTGCACGTCGATGACGCGCACGCGCTCGTCGCGAGGCAGCCATGACTTCGCGCGCTCCACGATCGCGTGCAGTTCGTCGAGCGTGCCCACTTGGAAGCCGAAGTGGTCGAGCGCCGGCGCGTGCAAGGGTGGGTCGGCCGGCAGCAGGTAGACGAACTGACCGAACGCGCCGGTGTAGAGGATCAGCGGGTTCCCGCTCTCGCCCGTGTTGTCGCCCTCGGTCCAGCCGAATACGTCACCGTAGAACGCGAGCACGTCGGATCGACCGCGTTCGTCGAGCACCGACGGTGCCATCGTGATCGCGACGTGATTCAGCGTCGGACGGTCACCCATGTCGATCCTCCGGTCTGACCATCACCTTGCCGGGAAGCTCGCCCGCCGCGAGGCGATGCATCGCATCAAGGACGCCACCAAGAGGTACGTCCACTGGTTCGATCAGTAAATCGAGCGGCAGCGCATCCGACGCCAGCAGATCGAGCGCGGGTGCGAACCCGTCGGCGTCGTAGTTGTATGCGCCGATCAACGTCAGTTCGAGCACGATGACGCGATTGTGGTTGACGCGTGGCGCGTCACGGCCGGTGCCGACGAACACCAATGTGCCGGCGTAGTCGAGTTGGTCGAGCGCGGCCTCGGCCGCCGACGCGTGCCCGGAGCACTCGAACGCGATGGTGAACGGTGCGTCGACGGGGCGGCCCATCGGCGCGCGTGGCAGCGCGTCCGGCGCGAGCGCGGCGGTGGCACC
>JAODBJ010000215.1 GCA_025463905.1 Actinomycetes bacterium | reverse complement strand
GACACCAACGTCCCCGCGGGGACGTCTCCGTGCCGCTACGCGCCGTTCTCGGGTGCACCCGCGAGGCGCGTGAGGATGTTGCGGGTGACCTGTTCGACCTGCGCGTCGTTCGCGCGCAGTCCGTACGTCCAGTCGGTGCACCCCGCGGTCACGACCGTTCCACCGCCGGACGACACGTACGAACCCAAGATCGCGTTGCCATGCGACGCGCGTGCCATCGAGGCGGGCGTGACCTCGCCGAACGCCCGTAGCGCGTTGAACTCGATCTCGCCCACGTCGCCTTCGGGAAGTGGGAGCAACGCGGTTGCGCGGTCAAACCCCTGGGCGGGCGCGCTGCCGGCGATGACGAAGTCGCGCGGCGTGGCGTCAGTCCCGGTGGGCACTGGAAGACCGTCGACGTACGAGAGCTCGCAGCCGTCGCATTCGTAGCCGACAACGGTGGAACTCGCGCCGAGCACATCGCCGTAGACCAGGCCCGTCCCTTCGAACAACCAATGGTCGGGGCGATGCACGATGTAACCGCCGGGACCACTCGGCGATCGCCGGCCGATACGCGCGTAACCGCCGTACACAAAACTCACGCCCGTGAGGAGGTTTTCCGGGCGTCCGATCAACCGGTCCGACCATATCGATGTGATCTCGGGTTCGCGCGTGGTGCCGTACACGGGGTCGCGCTCGAACCGTTGCTTGTAGGCGATCATCGTGGCGTCGTCGTCTTCGAAGCGCACCTGCCAGTAACACGTGTTGCCCGACAGGAACGCCATGTTGCCGCCGCCCGCGATGTACCGCTCTGTCGTGTCGCGCATACCCGCGGTCCAATACTCGTCGTGACCGACGGAGCAGACGAGTGGGTAGCGCCCGACGATCTCCGGGTGCCGTTCGAGATCGAGGTTCGTGACGGTGTCGATAGCCCAGCCTTCGCGTTCGGCCCACTCGACGAACACGCGCTCCCAGTTCCACCAGCCCGCGGACCCACACACGAGCGAGAGGGATTGTTCGCGTGCATGGCGGCGGTACGCCGACATCGTCGGGTCGGGTCCGGTCGCGGCGGCCAGCCGATCACCGGGGCCGGCGTCGCGGTCGAGCAATCCCCGACCGAGCGGCCGCCGTGCCGACACGATCGCTTCGCCGGTGTAGCAGTTGCCGCCACCAACGTCGTTGTAGGCGTACCACGTGTTCGTCGACAACGCGACCAACACTCGGTTTGTCGTGTCGGCGCGTGGGCGAACGACGACGAACGCCGACGTCGACGCCGCATGACGCGGTTCGCCGGCAGCCGTGATGACAATCTCGTAGTAGCCCGAGCGCCAGCCGTCCACCGTGACCGCCGCGCACGAAGGCCAGTCGCATCCGCGGGCGATGGCGTCGGACGGGACCGCATGGTCACCGACCTCGACGTCGGTCGCGCGCCAAACGACGTCGCGCGCCGCTCCCACTCGCGCGACTTCGATGTCGACGCGATCCGTGGCCGAGGCATGAATCGTGAACGTGTCGCCGTCACCGACCGACGCCGGCCACGCATATCCCGACGCCGGCATGTCGTCTCCCGTTCAGCTGCGCGCTTGACATGTTCTACGCGCCGCCGGCAGCCGGCGGCGAAGCGGGGCACAATGCGCGCCATGTTGATCCGTCACTTGGCGCTGCAGGTCAGGGACGCCGGCGCCTCGGCCCGCTTCTACCTCGACGTCGTCGGCCTGAGCGCCGAGCCCACGCGCGAGGAGTGGGGCGTGCGCTTGTCGAGCGCCGACGGGTTCATGCTCGCCCTGATCGAAGGCGAACCGCTGCCGCGCGATGTCGCCGGTCGTGTGCATTTCGGTTTCGCGCTCAACTCGCCCGACGAAGCTCGAGCTGTGCGGCGGCGCCTCATCGATGCAAAGGCGACCGAGGTCGAGTGGTTCGACGAAGCGCGTTACGTCGGTACGAAGATCGAGGATCCCGACGGCTACGTCGTCGAATGCTCCTACGATGCCGACTCCTAACTGCACGCCAATGAGAAAGCGGGCGGTCTGTCGACCGCCCGCTTCCCCCAGTTATCTATGCGCTCGGTTTACGCGTGCTGGTTCTTGCAGATGAGCGGGTCGGGGCTCGAGGTCTTGCAACGGTTATTGGTCTTCACGTCGTTGCCAGTACCCGTGCCGTCGTAGACGATGTCGCCCACCTGGTTGTTGAACGCGATGTTGTTGGCAACCTTCACGTTCACCGGGTCGGCACCGCCACTGCCGGCCGTGCTGACCAGCACGATGCCGCCGGAGGTGGCGACAGGCGGACCGGCCGCCTGGTTACGGGTTGCCGTGTTATTGACCACGTTCGTGTTGTCGGCGCCGCCGATCAGGATGCCGGTGCCGTTGGTGTTGTCGGCCGGGCACGCATTCTGGTCCCCGACTGCATCGTTCTTCTGCACGGTCCAGTTCGTCGTGGGCGTCGGGCCGGTGCGCAGAAGCGCGACCCCGACACAGTTACGGGTCACGACGTTCTGGATGATGTTGCCGCCACTCGCAGAGTCACGTACGAGTACGCCGTAACCATCATCGAAGGCGATGTTGTTCTTGACCAATGCGACAGGCAACTGTGCGCCGGCGACTGAGATCCCAGCCTCGGACGAACCGAACACGACGTTGGCCTGGATGTTGACGCCCGCAGCATTGTTCTCTGCGATCGCGATCGGGCCCGAGCCGTTAATCACATTGCCCGAGATGTCGGTGTTCTTGGCGTTGTTCACGACGATGCCGCCACCGGAGAAGCCTTCGATCGTGAAGTTCCGGATGGCGTCAAGGGTGTTGCTCGCACCGTCGACGCAGATGCCCACCGTCTGCGGCGCGCCACCGCTGCTGCACGGCGTGGACGGGTAAGACGGCGGGGGCAACAGGTTCGCATGGTCCGCCGTGATGACGATCTTGTTCTTGTTCAAGTACAACGCTTCGTTGTAGTCACCGGGACCGACGTTGATGTGGGTCCCGGTCACGGCCGCGTTGATCGCGGTCTGGATCGATTGTCCTGCTACGACGTTGATCGTGGGTACCGCTGACGCGGTAGGGATCACGAACATGGCCCCTGCTGCAACCGCCGCCGTTCCCACCGCGAGCGCGAACGCTCCTCGACGAATTCTCACCTGTGACGCCTCCCCCAACGGACAACATTCCCCGAACTGTACGGGGATAGGTCGCAATACAAGCCGACCCTGAAGCGCAGCGCAACCTTTAAGCGGCCGTCAAATCCATTGTTCACCGAGACCGCGCGAAGCCGCCGGACATCCTGTTCGAAGAGTGCCGTAGCGCGCGCAGGCCGTTACAAAACGCAGTGAATTGCGCGCTACGGACGGCCGTCGAGCATGCGTTCGAGCATGCCCCGGAACATCACCATGTCGTCGGGCTCGTCGGGTTTCTCCATCGTCCCGTACGCGATGCCACGCGTTGAGGTGCGGATCGAAACGATGGCGAAGCGCAGCGCCGCGTACACCTCGAACCAATCGAGCGCGTCGAGCGAATGGCCGCTCATCTTCTCGTACAGCGTCGCGACCTCGTCGCGGTCCATGAATTCGGGGAGGCCCGAGATCTCGAAACGCTGGGCGAGATCTTGGAAAAACCGGTGCAGGAACACCATCCAGGCGACATCGACCTCGCGCGGCCCGACCGTTGCCATTTCCCAGTCGAGTACGCCTACCGGCTCGAAGTCGGCGAACAACATGTTGCCGATGCGAGCATCACCCCAGTTGAGTACGGGCTCCCGCTCGGCGGGCATGTGGGCTTCGAGCCAGGCGAACGTGCGCTCGATCAGCGGAAATGTCACGCCTTCACGGGCCCATTCGTAATACCAATGCTGGTAGCCGAGTTGTTGCCGCATCGGCGTCGCACCGTGTTCGGGATGCGCGAGGAAGGAAAGATCGGCGTTGTCGGGCGTGATTTCGTGCAGACGCGCCACGGTGCTCACCGCACCGTGCTGGAGTGACGCGCGCTGTTCGTCGGTCGCTTCGAGCAACCAACCTTCGAACACGTACGGCGGCATGTCGGGAGGCGAGATGCCATCGATGCGCCGCATCACGAGGAAGGGCGAACCGAGCCACTGGGTGTCGAGTTCGACCCATCGGACGTCGGGGGCGGGCACGTCGGTGCGTTCCCGCACGAGCCGCATGCAGCGGGCCTGCATTTCGAGCTCGTACTCGGGGAACACGGGATAGAGCTCGGGAAGCGGCGCCAGCCGGGCGGCGTACCGCTCGACCCCGTTGGAGACCGGCGAGGCCAGGTCGAACAACACGGTCTCGCTCGACATCCCGTTGTCGGGCGCATACACGTTCGACACGGTGACCGCGGCGCCGAGTTCGTTCGACGCCCACCGTTCGAGCGCCGGCCCGATCGAGTCGAGCTCCCGACGCCACGGGCGGCCCGGGTCGAGTTCCGCGTCCGACATTGCATATCCCCCGTTCAGCGTGTGCTCGGCGGAACGCTAGCCACCTGCGGACACGTCGGGGATCGCGTTCAACGACACGCGCGCGTGCGGTACGTGCTGAGCGCAGCGTGATCATCGATCCCGTCGCCGAAGCGATACTGCTCGACCGCGGCGTGCAGGCGATCGACGTTCGGCTGCAGGTTGCGCGGGACGACGGGTCGCAGTTCGTCGAGCGTCGCGGCATAGCGCTTCACCGCCGTGCTCATCGCGCCGTTGAAAGCGGCAGGATCCTTGACGTCGGCTCCCGCGACCAACTGGCCGTCTTTGTCGAGCGAACGCAACAGGACGCACGCCACGCGTGCATTCGGATGGCTCGCCGCCTTGTTCCCGCTTCCGCTGCACGCCGTGAGCGCCCCGAACAATGCAAAGAGCAGCGCAACGAGCAGCGCCGACCCGAGGGAGCGCATCTCGGCAAAGGTACAGATCGAGGTCGCGCTCGAGTGGAACGGTGCCGCGCGCAGGCCGGAACGGTGCCGTGCTCGCCTTGCTAGGCTGGCGCACCTCCCAAGGGAGCACGAGCCCCCATCGTCTAGTGGCCTAGGACGCCGCCCTTTCAAGGCGGTAACGGGGATTCGAACTCCCCTGGGGGCACGTACCGGCCCGGCTCGCCGGACGGTTTTTACTCGGTCCTGTGGTGCAGTTTGGAGTGCACGCCGCCCTGTCAAGGCGGAGGCCGCGGGTTCAAATCCCGTCAGGACCGCTCGGGTGTCAGGCCCGTATGGCCGGGTAGCTCAGTTGGCAGAGCACACGCCTGAAAAGCGTGGGGTCACCGGATCGACGCCGGTCCCGGCCACGACGACTGCGATCGCTCGCAGCCCACTCCCCACAAGTGGATCCCCACGGCGACCGCTCGCGTTGAGCGGCCGCCCACCGCCTCAGAGGCGGTCGGCGTCTTCGACCTGCTCGAGGAACTGGCGGATTTCGCTGGCCCGGAAGCGCCGATGGCCCCCGAGCGTCCGGATCGCGGAGATCTTCCCAGCCCGTGCCCATCGAGTGACGGTCTTCGGGTTGACGCGGAACATCGCCGCGACTTCGGAGGGGGTCAGCAGGGCATCGTCCTCATGGGGCTGCATGGGGTCTTCCGCCTTGGTCATTGTGCTCCTCGGGTGGTCGCTCGGTGTTCACCGTTTGTGCCGCCCGCCCCGTCGCCCCGCCGGGCCGGTCCAGAGTACGAAGTTCCGTACCCACGCTTCAGTACGAATTGCGTTGTCAGGGAGTCTGCCTTGTTCAGAGAGTGCGTTGTATCCGGATAAAAAGGACTCTCAAACGTGCTGCTTACGCGTTGCCGACCCTGCCGTCGGACGCGTCCGCCTTGGCCATACTACGCCACCATCGTGCTACTGGGACAAATAGGTCACAGAAATTTCACGCCCTTCCGCCAGTTCGACGGGCGTCCGTAGACTCCCGTCGATGGCGCGCGTGTTCGCGGTCGCGAACCAAAAGGGCGGCGTCGCCAAGACCACCACGGTACAGACGGTGGGCGCGGCGCTGGCCGAACTGGGCGAACAGGTGCTGCTGGTCGACCTGGACCCGCAGGCGTGCCTCACGTTCGCGGTAGGCCTCGAACCGGACTCGTTGTCGCCCACGTTGCACGACGTGTTGCTCGGCCGAGCCAAGTGCGCCGACGCGATCGTCACGGCCGGCGGCATGTCGATTCTGCCCGCGAACATCGAGCTCGCCGGTTCGGAAGTGCACCTGCTCACGCGCACCGGCCGCGAGCACTCCCTCGCGCGTGCGCTCGCTGCGGTGCGCGACGACTTCGACACGGTGTTGCTCGACTGTCCGCCGTCGCTCGGTGTGCTCACCGTGAACGGTCTCACGGCGTCCGACCACGTGCTTATTCCGCTGCAATGCGAAGCGCTCAGCCATCGTGGTGTCGCGCAACTGCTCGACACGGTCGAGGATGTTCGCGAGTTCACCAATCCCGCGCTTTCGGTGCGCGGCGTGATCGCCACGATGTTCGATGCACGCGTGAAGCACGCGCACGAAGTACTCGACGACGTTCCGGGCCGGTTCAACATCACCGTGTTGCAACCACCGGTACCGAAGACCGTGCGCTTCGCGGAAGCACCCGGACGCGGTCGTTCGATCCTCGACCACGCGCCGACATCCGCCGGTGCCGCGGCCTACCGCGCGATCGCTGCGACGTTGCACGCTGATGTTTCGCTGGACGCGCCACAGGAGGTCGTGCAATGAGCGGCAATGCACGCGGCAACTTGCGCGACGTGTCGCGCCCCCGACGCGAACGTGATCCTTCCGGGAAGGCGGCGCTGTTCTCGCACGGCGCCCCGCCGTTTACCAACGACGTTCACGACGACGCCGACAACCTCCAACCGACGCCGAAGCGCGGGGCGACGCTCGTGTTGGAGTGCGCGACCTGCGACGCGCAAACGCGCGTGAACTACCTCGACTTCGTGTTGTTGAACCTGCCGATCGGCGTGTGGTTGCCGTTGCCCGGTTTGCAGTTCAACCGGCGCATGACGTGCCCGGCGTGCGGCCAGTGGACGTGGCTCCAGGCGCACTGGTTCGCGTAGACCGAACGCGCTCAGGTCTACTCAGCCGGCGTTGACGTGCCGAATGGGCGCGTGGACGCCTTCGCTGGTCGTCACGTAGCCGAGACCGTTGGGGTCGATGCTGATCGCCTCGCCCTGTTGTTCGGCCGGCGACGGTGCATGACACGGCGGGCGCGTGAACGCCGTCGCGATGTCTTCGCCCGGTTTGCGTGACCACACGAAGACGGCGCCGTAGGTGCGCAACACGATCGCGGAACCGTCGGGTGAGATGTCGCCCGCGGTCACCAGTTCGCCGCCGCCAAGACTGAGGTTGGCCACGAGGCTGAGCGTGGGCTGACCCGACAGCAAGCCGCCCTGCTTGCGGTAGACGCGCGAGTCGCCGGAAAACTCCTTGGTCACGATGAACAGATCGCGCGACGCGGGATCGACGAACATCGCTTCCGCGTTGTGCGCGCCGTCGGGGTACAGCAACGGTTCGACTTGCGGTGCGGCGGCACTGGTGTCGTGCGCGGGGTCGGGCTCGGGGATCGCGTACACGTTGATGTTGTTGCGCACACTGTTGTTGTCGCCGATGTCACCGAGGTAGAGGGTGTCGGGCGCGCCGTTGGAGCCGGCGGAGATCGCGATGTCTTCCCAGTCGACCGCGCCGGCTCCCGTGAGCGTGTACTGGCGCAGTGCGACGCCCTTCTTCGTGATCGCGAAGACGCGCGCGGTGTCGCCGGAGTCGTTGTGCACCCAGAGCACGCCGGGATGACGCCGGCTTTGCACGACTCCCGACGCCTCGACGATCGCCGGGTCCTTGATCGTGCCAATGCGTTTCGGTTTCTTGCCGTTGCACAGCCGCAGCGCGAGCGACACGGGAGACGTGGTGGTGGTCGCGGCGCGCGCGACGTTCGGCTCCGCGGGGGCGGAAGGTCCCCCGTTTCCTGCGCACGCGACGAGCAAAACCGTCGCGCCGAGCACGAATGCCGCGGCGCGACGCCCGAACAACGTGATCAACGTTCGTGTTCGACGTGCACGCGACCGTGGCCTTCGACGATCTCGCCGATCACCCAGGCGTCCTGCTTGGCGGCGCGAATGGTGTCGACGGCGTGCAACGCGTCGTCGGCGGCGACCACTGCCGTCATGCCGACACCGAGGTTGAACACGTGTTCCATTTCTTCGTCGCTCACCCCGCCCGCGCGCTGGATCTCGCTGAAGATGCGGGGCTCTTCCCACCGTCCGCGGCGCACGATCGCGTCGCAGTGGTCGGGCAGCACGCGCGCGAGGTTGCCGGGGAGGCCGCCGCCGGTGATGTGGGCGAACGCGTGCACCTCGGCGTGGTCACGCAGGCGCAGCATGGCCGGCGCGTAGATCACGCTCGGCGCCATCAATTCCGCGCCCAGGCTGTGGTGCGCGCCGTCCCACGCCGGGTCGTTGAGGTCGCGCCCGGCACGTTCCAAAAGCGCGGCGCGCGCGAGCGAATAGCCGTTGCAACGCAGGCCGGGATGGCCGAATCCGATGACGCGGTCGCCGGCGCGCACGCCGCGCGGCAGTACGTGCGCGCGGTCGACGACGCCCACCGCGAACCCGACGAGGTCGAACTCACCCAACTCCATCACGCCCGGGTGTTCCGACATCTCGCCCCCGAGCAACGCGCAGCCCGCTTGGCGGCACCCTTCGGCGACGCCCGCGACGATGTCGTCGATCTCTTCGGGCACGACTTTGCCGATCGACACGTAGTCGAGGAAGAACAGCGGCTCGGCGCCCTGCGCGGCGATGTCGTCGACCGACATCGCGACGCAGTCGATACCGATCGTCGAGCGGCGACCCGTCAAGCGGGCGATGAGCGACTTCGTACCGACGCCGTCGGTGGACGCGACCAGCAACGGGTCCTGGTAACGCTTCCAGTCGACGGCGAACAAGCCACCGAACCCACCGATGTCACCCACCACTTCAGGTCGGAACGTCGAGCGGACGTGCGCCTTGATGAGCTCGACTGCTTTCTCACCCGCGCTGATGTCGACGCCCGCGGTCGCGTACGACAGCGGCTCGTCCGAGTCTCTACTCATTGGGCCACTACGCGACCGCTACTCATTACTCATTCCGGCCTAGGACGACACCGTGCCGGGAATGTGCAACGTGTCTTCGAGTTCGAGCGCGTGCTTGGTGTCGGCGAGCGGCACTTCCACGGGGTACTCCCCGGTGAAACACGCGGTGCAGAACGATTCGACTGGTTTCCCGGTGGCCGCGACGAGCCGGTCGAGGTCGAGGTAGTGGAGCGAATCGACACCGAGGTAGTTCTCGATCTCGCCGACCGACATGTCGGCTGCGAGCAGATCGGAGCGCTTGCCGGTGTCGAGCCCGTAGAAGCACGGCCAGCGGTACGGCGGCGACGCGACCCGGAAGTGCACTTCGGTGGCGCCGGCCTCGCGTAACAAGCCGATGATCTGGCGGGTGGTGGTGCCGCGCACGATCGAGTCTTCGACCACGACGAGTCGCTTGCCCTTGATGTTGTCGCGCAACGGATTGAGCTTCGTGCGCACGCCGGCGCCGCGCTGTGCCTGGTTGGGTTGGATGAACGTGCGCCCCACGTAGCGGTTCTTCACGAAGCCGTCGCCGTACGGGATGCCCGACACCCGCGCGAAGCCTTGCGCGGCCGGCACACCCGATTCCGGTACCGGCATCACGATGTCGGCGACCGCTGGCGCCTGGCGCGCGAGCTCCTCGCCCATGCGCTGACGGGCGGAGTGCACACTCTGGCCGTAGAGCTGTGTATCGGGGCGGGCGATGTAGACGAACTCGAAGAGGCACAGCTTCGGTTCGGCTTCGGCGTATCGGATCGAGCGCACGCCGGTGGCGTCGATGGCGACCATCTCGCCCGGCTCGACGTCGCGCACGTAGTGGGCGCCGACAATGTCGAGGCCGCAAGTTTCGCTCGACAGCACCCAGCCGCCCTCGACCTTGCCGAGCACGAGGGGCCGGAAACCGTGCGGGTCGCGCACGCCGAAGAGATGCGCTTCGTCCATCAGCACGAGCGAGAACGCACCGGCCAGCT
>JAODBJ010000193.1 GCA_025463905.1 Actinomycetes bacterium | reverse complement strand
TCGATCCGAAACGCCCGCAGTCGGCGAGGAAGTTGTTTTCCGGCTCGATGATGCAGAACTCGTTGCCTTCCGGGTCGGCGAGCACGACATGACCTTCGTCTGGGCGCTGACCGATGTCGATGTGGCGGGCACCAAGCTCGAGCAACCTCGCGACCGATTCCTGCTGGTCATCGATGGACGTGCTCGTCAGATCCAGATGGAGACGGTTCCTGCCCGCCTTCTGCTCCGGGACCGGCAGGAAAAGGACCCCGAATCTCGTGCCATCCGTCGGCACGAGACCGATCTCATCATGGGTCGCGTCGTCGATCTGCCAGTGCAGAGCCTCGGCCCAAAAGCGCGCGAGACCGAGGGGATCGTTCGCATCGAAGCAGAGAGCGACGAGCCGCGAAGTCTTCCCGCCCTGCATCATCCGACCTCTCGATTCCCGCTCGCGAACCATGCCCGTTCCCGAGACGGCACTGCTCGTTCGTCGATGTCTTCGAGAGTCCTCGATATCCCTGCCACGGCCACACGATGTCACAACAGCTGTCGGAGGATCCGCTGAGCGGTGTCGATCTCGGCGCTCCTCGTTCGTCGTTAGGGCAATGACCATCGAAACCCGTGTGATGTGACAAGGAGACACGATGCAAGCCCGAATGAATCACCCAGCATTTGTCGTTCCCAACGCCATGGACGCGCTTCAAGCGCTCGGGAAGGCCGTAGGCAACGGTTGCGTGCCCGAACGGACGCTGGAACTCGTCCACCTCCGGGCAAGCCAGATCAATGGTTGCAGCGTCTGCCTCGATGGCCACTCTCGTGCCGCCAAGAAAGCCGGCGAAACCGACGAGCGTCTCTTCACCTTGGCCGCATGGCGGGAAGCGCCGTATTTCACGGACACCGAACGTGCCGCGCTCGCCCTGACCGAGGCCGTCACGCGGCTGAGCGACCGGGCAGATCCGGTGCCAGACGAGATCTACGACGAGGCCGCACAGCACTTCGACGAAGCGGCGCTCGCGACCCTGATCTTGGCCATCGCGAACATCAATGTCTGGAACCGCCTCAACGCGGCGACCAGACAAGTAGCCGGCCAGATGACTTGGTGAGCGGACTGCACAGAGAATCCGGTCGCGACCGCGGCGACCAGCTGGGTTCTCGACGCGCGATTGACAGGCGTCATCGACCTCGTTACTTTACCGATAGGTAAATTAGCCAGTTAGGAAAGTACGGGGGTCCGATGACGACGGCGATCGACGACCAGCGACTGAACGAGACCTTCGGCGCACTCGCCAACTCGACGCGGCGAGCGATCTTGGCCCGTCTCGCAGAAGGTTCGGCGACCGTCAATGAACTCGCCGAGCCGTTCGAGATGACACTCCCGGCGATCTCGAAGCACATCAAGGTGTTGGAACGCGCCGGTTTGGTCGTGCGGGGTCAACGTGCGCAGTACCGACCGTGCGCACTCGATGCCGCACCGCTGCACGAGGTCTCGACCTGGGCCGAGCAATACCGGCCGGTCTGGGAGGCCCGCTTCGACCAGATGGACAACTACCTCACACAAGTTCGACGCCAACAAAGGACGCACGAGCACGATGACTGATAACGACGGTTCCCGCGACGCGGTCGTGATCGAACGGAACTTCGATGCCCCGGTGGATCTCATCTGGAAGATGTGGACCGACCCAGAACACTTCAAGGCCTGGTACGGCCCCGACGGCGCCACCATCCCCGTCGCAAAGATGGACGTTCGCGTGGGCGGCACCCGTCTGGTCTGTATGGAAATGCAGTTTCCGAACGGTCCGATGCAGATGTGGTTCACCGGCGAGTACCGGGAGGTCGTCGAGAACGAGCGCCTTGTGTACACCGAGTCCATGTCCGACGAGCATGGCAACGTCGCGTCGCCCGCAGAGATGGGCATGCCCGAAGGGCATCCGACGACGACTGAGGTCCGAGTCGAGCTACAAGATGTGGGTGGCCGCACGCAGATGGTCATGACCCATGCCGGCATCCCCACCGACTCCCCGGGTGCAGCGGGATGGACAATGGCGTTCGACAAGTTCGCCCTCCACCTGCAGGCACAAGGCAATCGGTCGTCATAGCCAAGGGATGCACTTGTCCAGTCGCCGTCATGACCACTCGTGAACTCAATCGCGTGCGCCGGATTGCGCTCGCGCTCCCCGCGGTGAACGAACGCACGAGTCATGGTGAGCCGTGTTTCTTCGTTCGTGACAAGCGACCGTTGTGCTACTTCCACGATGATCACAACGGTGATGGTCGGATCTCGTTGTGGTGTCCAGTTCCTCCCGGCGTGCAAGAGGAGCTCGTGAGTGCCGAGCCGGCTCGCTTTTTCGCGCCGCCAACGTCGGCGCGTGGCGTCTTCGCACGGTGGATTGGCGTGTATCTCGATACCTCCGGGACGCACAAGGTCGACTGGGTTGAGGTCGCTGCCATCGTCGAGGACGCCTATCGTCACGTAGCTCCCAAGGCCCTCGTCACCGCCCTCGACAACCGGCCGTAGAGACAAGCCGCGTAGACGTCTCGGGGGTTTGAAAGCGCCAGCCGGCACTCCGCTCCGCCATGAAATTGACGAGGTTCCCCTACGGGTCGAACGGGGATGCGACCGGTGCCGCGAGGCCTTCGACGAGTCCAGATAGGTCGGGCAAGTCGTCGAGCGAAAGCACCAGTCGTTCGATGCGCGCCTGGCGGTCGGGGTCGAGAACTCCGGCCGTGAGCTGTCGATATTTCGCTACGACTTCGTCGTTGGCGAGTGGCGCGAGCGCAGACTTCGCCGCGAAGTGAGACGACTCGAGCGAGGTCCCGTCGGTGAACCGGATCTTCAGCCGAGTCTGCCCGCGGCCCCTTGCTCCGTGCGCGTCAAAGGCTTCGTTGTGGTGGGCCTCGATTCGCGGCAGCAGCGCCCACACGTCGTTCGCGTCGATGCGCGACGGCGCGTATTGGTCGATGAGCGCGGCGCCGTCGAGGAGACCCACCGCTAACGCATAGCCGACATGCATCTGCGCCGCGGTCGGCGTGAGCGGTCGTTCGGGCTTCCACCAACCGTGGTGGAAGACGGCGTGCGACAGCTCGACGTCGATGTGGTCAATCTCATCAGCAACCAGAGCACGTTGCGCCGAGATGTCGAACAGCGCGTCGAGTGCGGCGTGGATCCCGCCCATCGCCGCGTATGGCTTGATCACGATGCGTTCCGTCTCCCACCGTTCGCCGAGCTCGGCCGTGATCTGGCTCGCGTCGGGGTCGTGACCCTCGCCGAACGTCGAGAGGAAACCGCCATACGGCTGCTCGTACACCTGTTTGATCCCGGTATAGCCACGCCGCGCGAGCAACGCTGCGTACAGACCATTCCGCGCGGCGAAGCCGTGTTGCATGCGCTTGCTCATCGCGCCGAACTGCGCGGCCATGAGGCCGCCCGACTGGGTGGCCGCGAGCCCGAGTGCGTCCTCCATCTGCGCCGCGTCAAGACCGACGAGGTTGCCGACCGCGGCCGCGCTGGCGTGCGTGCCGAACACCGGCCCCGAATGCCAGCCGCGCGACAACATTTCGGATCCGTTGAGTGCGAGACCCACGCGCGGGCCCACCTCGAAGCCGGCGACCGCCGCTACGAGCAAGCCCGCGCCATCGACGTCCCGCGCGTTCGACGCGGCCGCCAGCAGTGCGGGGATCACGAGTGCGTTGCTGTGCAGCGGTGCGAGCGGATGGAAGTCGTCGAGCTCGAAACCTTGAATCAATGTGCTGTTCAACAGCGCCGCCGCGGGTGCGCTCGTCGACGTGCCCCATCCGACGATCGGAGCGCTGCCGGTGCCCTCGAAGTCGAGCACGGCCTCAACCGCGGTTCGCGACCACGGAAGCTGAGCCCCGATGAGTGCGCAACCGATGCCGTCGAGAAGAAGGTGTTTTGCTCGCTCGCGAATTGGCACGGGAACGTTGTCCAACTCGAGCGCAGCAGCCCATGTCGCCAGTTGCCCAGTTGGCCCGTGAGGTGCGGACGGCTTCCCGGTCATGCGGTGGAGCGCTTGCCTGGCCGGGTCGTGATCCACGCCCACGGTCGCAGTTCGCGATCGGCGTGTTCCCACGTCCGAATGCCGTCCAGATCGCGCAGCGCGAGGTCGAGGTCGTCGAGCCCGTCGAGCAGCGCGACCCTTTGGTTGGCGCCAATGGTGAAACACCAGACGCGCTCGCTCGCGGTGACGCGTTGGGCCTGGAGGTCGACGGTTACCGGAGCGCCGCTCGCGGCCACCGCGGCGAGGTCGGCGACGTCGGTCTCCTCGAGCACGATCGGCAGCAGGCCGTTTTGATGACAGTTGGCCCGGAAGATGTCGCCGAAGCTCGGCGCCACAATGCAGCGGATGCCGAGGCCCATGATCGCCCACACTGCTGGCTCTCGAGAGGAACCGCAACCGAAGTTCGGTCCTCCGATAAGGATCGGCGCGCCGCGGAAACGATCGTGGTTGAGCGCGAAGTCTGGGTTGTCGGAACCGTCGGCGCAGTAGCGGATCGCTTCGAACGCGAACGGCGCGAGGGCGGCCGGCCGGGTGCTCACCATCCGATCGATGCGGATGATGACGTCAGTGTCGAGGTTCGGTCGGAGCAGCGGGGCCGCGGCACCCGTGACAGTGCGAAACGGTTCTCGACTCATGCGCACCTCACGTCGACAAGCCGGCCTGCAATCGCCGCCGCGGCGGCCGTGACCGGGCTAGCCAGATGGGTGCGAGCGCCGGGGCCTTGTCGTCCGACGAAGTTGCGATTCGAGGTCGACACGCACCGGGCGCCCGGCGGTACACGTTCTCCATTGGCGGCGACGCACATCGAACAACCTGGCAACCGCCACTCGAAACCGGCCGCGCGAAACACCGCATCGAGACCTTCCGCTTCGGCGTCGCGTCGCACCACTTCAGAACCGGGAACCACCCACGCGCTGACGCCGGACGCGACCGCGCGGCCCTCCACCACGCGTGCGGCCGCGCGCAGGTCGGACAGTCGGGAGTTCGCGCACGACCCGATGAACACCCAGTCGACCGGCGTGCCCGCAATGGGTTCGCCGGCGCGCAGACCCATGTAGTCGAGAGCCGCCTGCCAACTCTCTCGTTGCCGGGTGTCGGAGGCGCCGGCCGGATCAGGTACGACGTCGTCGATCGCGATCGCGTGCTCGGGGCTGGTCCCCCACGTGACGAACGGCCCGATCGTGGTCGCGTCGACAACCTCGTCGCGGTCGAACACTGCGTCGGGATCGGTCACGAGCTTGGCCCATGCGTCGATCGCGCGTTGCCATTCGGCGCCGGCTGGCGCGAACCGACGCCCCCGAACCCACGCCACCGTTGTGGAGTCAGGAGCGACAAGCCCGAACTTGGCGCCGAGCTCGACGGTGAGATTGCAAAGCGTGAGGCGTGCGTCCATCTCCATCGCCTCCACGACAGGGCCCGCATATTCGATTGCGAATCCCGCGCCGGCCGACGCACCGAATCGGCCGATCAACGCGAGCGCAACGTCTTTCGCCGTGACGTGCGCGGCCAACGTCCCGTCGATGCTGATACGCAGTTGCCGCGGTCGCGCCTGCGCCAAGACCTGCGTCGCCAAAGCTTGCGTGCTCTGCGAGGTGCCGACGCCGAACGCCAGTGCACCGAGCGCGCCGTTCGTGCAGGTATGACTGTCGCCGCAGATCACGGTGAGGCCGGGGAGCACGATGCCTTCCTCGGGACCGGTCACGTGCACGATGCCTTGGCCAACGGTTCCGAGGTCGAACATCCGGATGCCCGACCGTTCCGCCTCGTCGCGCAACGCCGACCACATCGCTCCACCGAATTCGTTCGAGTCGATCGTGCGATTCGCCGCGCTCGACACGAGGTGATCGGGCGTGGCGAACACGAGGTCCGGATCGTGAACCTCGAGACCCCGCTTGCGCAGCTCGACCATGGCCGGCGGTCCCGACAGATCGTGGAGCAGGTGACGGTCGATGTGCAGCAACGACCATCCGTCATCGAGCTCGCGGACGACGTGCGCGTCCCAGATCTTGTCGAACAGCGTCGACGCGCTCATGGGCGCGCCGCCGCGGACTCGTCGTCCGCGAAGCGCCGGCGTATGTCGTCCCACTCGGCGCCACCGAACCGGGCGAAGAAGTCGCCGACGGATCCCTTGCCGCTCGACGGGTGTCGGTTGGTCTCGGCGAGTTCCTTGAGAACGATGTCGCCGACCATCACGGTGGCGCCGAGCAATAATCCCGGACACAACGCAATCCGGTAGCCCATCGACGCGACGTCGGTCAGGTCGTTCACCGGCGTCTTCCCTCCGGGCACGATGTTGAGCAGGCACGGTCCGTGGACGCGGGTCGGCACCGCGGCGACTTCGTCGATCGTGGTGAGGGCCTCGACGAACGCAACGTCGGCCCCGACATCGAGCGCCGCGTTCGCACGGTCGATCGCCTCGTCGAGACCCTCGGTGGCCACCGCGTCGGTCCGGGCCACAACGACGAAATCGCTCGACGCGCGCGCCTCGACGGCCGCGGCGACGAGCGACGTAAACCGAGCGCGGTCGATCACCTGCTTGCCATCGAGGTGCCCACACCGCTTCGGCGACACCTGGTCTTCCAGATGGATCCCCGCGACACCTCGCGTCTCGTACTCACGCACCGTGCGGGTGACGTTGAGCTCGTTCCCGAAGCCGGTGTCGGCGTCGGCGAGGACGGGGACGGCTACGGACCGGGCGAGAACCGCGGCGTTCTCCACCATCTCGGTCATGGTCAAGAGCCCGTAGTCGGGGTAGCCCCGAGCCGCGGCGGTACCTGCGCCCGTCATATATACGAGGGGGAAGCCGGCCTGCTCGACCAAGCGGGCCGTGATCGCGTCGTACGCCCCAGGAGCGACGATCAGGCCGGCCGAGTCGAGGAGCTGTCGAAAGGATGGAGGCGCGGAGGGCACGACGTCGGAGCTCATTGAGATCATGTTCTTATAACAACCAGACAACTGTCAATCCGGCCGAATAACATGGCCCGATGGCTGCCTTGACCGCTTCCGGCATGCCGCTCCACCGACAGCTGTACCTGGTGCTACGAGACCAGATCGCCCGCGGCGGCTTGGCGCCCGGCGCAGCGCTGCCCAGCGAGCAGGCGCTCGGCGACCTCTACGACGTCTCCCGCATCACGGTCCGGCGGGCGCTCCAAGACTTGAGCGACGGCCGCTACGTCGTTCGGCGGCACGGTCTCGGCACCTTCGTCGCGGAAGGAACATCCGAGCCCGCACGACCGCATCCACAATCCGTAAAAGGCGCGCTGCAGCGGACGCAGCTCGAAACGACCGTCGAAGTCGTTGAACTCGAGTCTCGGGTTGCTCCGGTCCGAGTTGCTGAGGCTCTGAATCTCGACGCGGCCAGTGCGGCGATGTACATCCTTCGGGTCCGCAGCAATGACCGGGAACCGCTCATGGTCACCGAAGCATGGGTGCCCATGCGTTTCTCGGAGCCGTTGACAGAAGCAAACCTTCGCCGGCACGCGCTCTACGAACTCCTGGAGCAGAACGGAGTCGTCCTCGGGCGCGTTCTGCAGGAAGTCACCGCGGAAATCGCCGATCCGGTAAGAGCCCGACTGCTCCGCGTCGACATCGGCTCCGCGCTCCTGCGCATCGATCGGCTCGCGTACGACGTCGGGTCAGACCCGGTACAGCTCCTCACGATCTACGCGACGCCGGAGCGCAGCCGCATTCTCACTGATGTGCCCGCCACCGACATCGATACGGCGGCGACGGGAGTCTTGGCGCACGACGTCGCCGCCCGGCGCACCTAGGTCACGCACGGCCTACGCGCGTCGATACGTGAGGTCGTATCGTCTGCTCATGGCGATCGTGGATGACTTGCTGGCGCACCCCGGCGTATATCTCGGTCTCGACAGCGTCCCGGACTCAGACCTCCGAGGAGTTGCGCGCATCGTCGTGACTCCGCTGCCTGGTGGAGCCGGGGTCACCCTCGACTACGAGGTCTTCAACGCCACGATGCCCGAGCGGATTCGCGGCCACATCGAACACACGCTGGTCGCGCGAACTCATGACGGCGGCACAGTGATGGTGATCGGCCACGACCACGCCGCGTCGGTCGCCATCCTGCGAGAGACCGATCCCGGCACGTTCGAGCTCGGCGCCGAGGGCTCGCCGTTCCCGATGAAGGTCGAGCTGTCGATGCCCGAGCCCGGCCGCATACGCCATTCCTGGTGGTACGGCCGACCGGGAGATGAAGCAATCCTGCGCGACGTCGCGGAGCTTGACCGAATCAGCTGAACGGTCGGCGCGTCAATGATTCTGTTGGGTCGTGCGTGTAGGTAGTTCGTGACAGTCGATGCGGGGCGCGGCCTGGAAGCGGACTCGCTGTCTGCGACTGCCGCAGACGAGCCGCAGGCCTCCTTCGACGAGTTCTACGCACGCGAGTACCAACGCGCGGTCCGGTTGGCGTATGTGCTTTGTGGACGGCGCGATGTGGCGGAGGAACTCGCGCAAGACGCGTTCGTGGCGCTGCTGCGACGGTGGCGCCGAATCAGCGCATTCGATCGCCCGGACCTTTGGTTGCGCCGGGTGCTGCTCCACAACAGCGTTTCGGCGTGGCGCCGGCGGACCACTGAGCTTCGCCTCGTTGCGCGGCTCGGACGGGAGCGGCCGGAGCAACTTGCGATCGACGACTCCGACGATCGCGTGTGGTGCGCGCTGCGTTGCCTCCCGGCGCGCCAACGCGACGTCCTCCTGCTCACCGCGCTCGACGGCCGCACCGCCCCAGACATCGGTCTCATCCTCGATTGCAGTGAAAACACGGTGCGCACGCATCTCATGCGCGCTCGCCGATCGCTCGCAGATGTTCTCGGAGAAGAAGGGCCAACGGAATGAAGGTCGACGAAGCACTCGCTGACGCCGTCCACCATCTCGAGGCCTCGTTGCGAGCGGAACCGCGCCCGCCCCAGCAGCTGCGCCGCCGTGTCCGAGCCCGACGACTGTTCGCCCTGACGTCGGCATTACTTACGCTCGCGACACTCACTGGCGCGATTCTGGTCACGCGAGCAAACCATCAACCGACGCAGATCGCGGTTGAGCGCGCGGGAGGCATCGGTAGCGACTTGCCGGTGCCGGCGATCGGGAAAGCCATCGCGACGTGGCTTGACGACGGAACGCCGGTCTTCGTCGTCAACGATCGAACGCTCGGTCCGCAGGTGGTGGTCGCACGCGGTACGCACCGTCCGTTCGGTGTTGGCGGGTTGGTCGCGTGGTGCCCCTCCGCAAACGACTTCGAGGCACTGATCGACGGCAGCAAGTACGACGTAGCCGGTCGCAAGCTCGACGGTCCCGCGCCGGTCGGGCTGGCCACGTACGCGTACACAAGCCTCGGCGAGCCGCCTAACCGCATTCGCGTTACTGCCTTACGACCGGGCGCGCCACTCGGCACACCGGGCGCGGCGCGAGTCGGCGCGAGTTGTGACGGCACAACTCGATTCGTGCTTCCGGTGATCGAGCACTTGCTGCCCCGCGCCGGTGAGCCCGTATATACGCCGATCGACGCGATCCACCATGGCCGCGGCGTGGTGCAGATAACTGCCACCTGGGTCTTTCGAAACGCCACCGCGGCGCTCTGCTCGCGTCTTGATGGCGCACGATGCGTTGACCCCGTCCCTGTCGTCGATTTTCACAGCGAACGCGCGAGCGGTGCGCCGACCCGGATGACGGGACTCTGGCTCGCACACGTGGAAGACAACGGCCTCGCTGACGTCGTCGCGGTTCGCGTCTCGGCGCGTCAATGAGCGGCGGTTGGCCACAGGCGGCGAAGCCAATCGACGGTGACGCGCGCTTGGGCGCGCTGGAAGTCGCGCAGGGTCGGTAAGCCGGGCGGGTCGGGCAGGCGGCCGCGCTCGACGAAGTAACCGGCAATCGCAGCCACGACGGGAACGAGCACTTGCGGATCCAGCTCTGACTCAGCCAAACGCAAGACGGACTCGGGCGCGCCACCGCCCTCGAGTTCGATCGACGGCAACATGGCGACCAGGTCGAACCACGGTGCGCCGATACACGACGTCGACCAGTCGACGAAGACCACGCGCCCGTCGTTCGAGAACAACACGTTGTCGCTTCGTACGTCACCGTGAACGAGATGATCGCCCGCTGCTGCGTCTTCCCACTGCGCTTCCAGCGCGGCCAGCTCCTCGAGATGGTCACGACACCAAGGCTCGTTGACGGCAGCCGGCCCCGCGGCAGCGAGGATCCGCCAGCCGGAAAGCATCTCGCCGTAACGCTCCACCACTGTCGGTAACGCCGACCAGGTTGGTAATCGACTGAGGTGATTCATCGCTTCGACGACACGCGCGAGTTGCTGCGCGTCCCACGGGATCGTGGGCAGTGCACCTTCGATGTCTTCGAACACGAGCACAACCCAGAACCCGTCGTCGAGGACATGCAGTAACGCCGGCGCCGGCGCGTCGTCGGGCAGCGACTGCGTGACCTCGGCCTCGCGCCGCATCATCAATACCGAGTCCGGGTTTTGTAACGGCGACACCGCTTTGATGAACACACGACGCCCGTTCGCCAGCACGCAGCGCGCGACAAGCCCTGGGCCGTAGCCGCCCGACTGACCGGCCGCATCGATCACCGGACTCCCGAGCGCACGCGCGATGCCGCTGCAGACTTCCACGGGTATGTCCGGCCATTGCAGGCGATGGGTGCCGCCGTTCTTCATCAAAGAATGGTGACCGCTCCGGCGCCTGGACGCCTCAGGTTTTCGCGATCGCCGGCGGCGCCGTTTCCCAACCACTCGGCAGCTGCGGTGCGATCCACGCCGGATCGGGTTCCCACGTTGCGAGGGCCGGATCCCACCACGTGGCCTTCGCGTCGAGCATGTCGCCGAGTTGCCGGCCGACCTCGCGGATCGAGACGACTTCGTCGACTGAATAGCGGCCCTGCGCGATCCGCGCTTCCATCTTCTCGTCGTCTTTGAACAACCACTGACCGTCGGGTTGCACGACGATGTCGAGTTCGTAGTCCTGCGTGTCGTAACCGATCGCGCTGCGGCGCAACGGTTCCTGCAAGTTCAGGTACCACGACGCGAAGCGACGATGGCCGCCTTCCCAGAAATGCCACACCGCGTACGGGTCGCCGGGTCGCTGCGCGATGAGCACGCCGTGACCCTCCCAGTGGGGCTTCGGATACCACGGGTGGAGGCCGTTCTCGGTGGGCCACGGACCGTCGAGGTACCCGAAGCGGGCGCCGGGCGCGATGAACGTGAGGAGGAGATCGTCGGTGTCTTCTACGACGAATTCCGGGATGGCGACCCACGGCCGCCCCCACGCGATCTCGCGGTGCACAACGAGGTCGCCGCGCGCCCAGGACATGGCGTGCAAGCTAGGCGGGGCTTGCGCCGACAGGGTGGTTTGGGCTCAGCTACTCGTGGGTAACAGGCGCCGGGCAAACCGTCCAAAATGCCGAAGGCTGATTCAAGGAGCCCAAATGGGGGGACGTTTGAGGAAGCCGATGCTTGTCGCGTCGGCCTTCATGTTGAGTTGCGCAAGTTTTGGGATCGCGACCGCAGCGCCGGCGGCCGCCGCCGGCCCTGCCTGCACATTCAACGGCGGGACATTGCCGATTGCGCTCGGCGTGGAGCCGGGTTCGACTATCGACGTGGTTTGCACCGGCCTCGCGCCGTTGCACCCGTACCTCACCGTCGGCACGAGCCTGGCGTTGGCGGTCGACCCGGCCGCGGAACCGCTCCTCAGCGGCAACATCGTGTCGCTCGGCGCGCTCAACGCATTGCTCGCCGCGCTGCAGGAACTCGACCTGCAGACCGCGACGACGCACCTATCCGACCTGTCGGGCGGCCTCGCGTTCACGTACACGGTGCCATCGACGCAACCGCTCGACCCGAACACGCCCTGCCCGCCGACGAAGGTGCAGTACAACTCCGGCCTCATCGGTTGCGCGTTCGCGACGATCGATCTCTTGAGCTTCAAGACCGTCGGTGCGGCCAGCGCGGCGTACGAGTACAAGGGCGCCCCGCTCTTCCCGCCGGCACCGACGATGGTGCTGTCGACGCGGAAGGCAACGCCGGGACAGCACATATCGATTGGTGACGCGCCCGGCGCCACCACGTACTGGTGGATCTCGACGTTGAACAAGCTCCAGGGTGAACTCAGTGGTAGTGGCAGCACGCCGCCGACGATCACCGTCACTTTGAAGCACGGCAAGACAGTGGTCAGTGCCGACAACGACATCGTGGCGACGCCCGCCGTCTACAGCAACGGTGTGTTCACGCCGCCGACCATCTCCGGTGGGTTCACGGTGCCGCCCGGGCTGCACGGAGGCCAGAAGGTGACCGTGCAGATCTCCGCCAACCTGCTCGGCATCCCGCTCAACAACACGGCGACCGGGAAAATCAAGGTGAAGTAGCCCGCCCCGGGCTTGGAGCATCTCGCTCCGCGAACGCCCATCCGGGCGCACCGACTGTGCGGCAACGCACGACGTCGGTGCGCTCGGAAAGGCGTGTCAGGTCGAGTCGTAGCGCGCGACCGTGAACGCGATGTTCAGCGGCACGTCGAGCGCGAAGACGACCAGCATCAACGTCACGACCGCCAGCGGAGCGCCGCGCGTGTGGTTGCGCACGAACGCGAACTCGATCATGCCCGCCGAAATCACATAGGCGAGCAAGGCCCATTTGGCGACGCGGAAGAACGTTCGCCACGCGAAGCCGCGCAGGCGAGCGAGGATCACGACGTCGACCAACGAAAGGATCACGCCCAGCGCCAGCAGTGCGATGGGCGCGGCCAGTGGCGGCCGGCGCGGCACGTAGGAAGCCATGACGATGCCGCCGGCAACGACGCACGTGAGCGAGGCGCACGCGATCGGCACGACGGGAGGGAACTTCTGCTCGACGCGCGGTAACGCGACCGCACCGACAACGGGAACCGGATAGTTGACGTTCACAGCGTCGCCACTCTCGTCATGATGACGAGCGTCGCCACCTGCATCAGGCCGGTCACACCCGCGGTCAAGATGAAGCGACGCATCAGCGTGCCGATCACTTCGCCGTCGGGATGGGGTTTCTTCATCTCGAAGAGCACCGCGATGTTCGCGGGTTCGAGCACACCGAGCGCGATCACCGCCATCACCCCGACGACGATGAACGAAGCGATGAGCCATTTATGGTTCGGGTTAGCCGCCTCGAGATTGCCGATCTTCAGTGCGTACTGGAAACCGGCGGCGAGCGTCATCATCACGACGGTCGGCATGATGATCACCATTTTCGGCATGAAGCGCGCGGTGAACTCCGCCCGCGCCGGCAACGAAAGGCGGCCGATGATCGGGCCGAGGATGAGCCCGACGAACAGATCGATGGCCGTCCACAGGCTCCCGCCGACGACGTGAAACCAGTCGAGCGCCCAGTTCCAGTTGCCGGCCAATGACACGACGAGGCCGATGACGATGAGCCCGACGATCGGTAGGCCCTTGAGTGGCACGACCTGGAGGTCGGGTCGAGACGGCGGGCCCATCGGGACCGGCGGTGCCACCGATGGCGCCGCGGTGAGGGGCGAACTCGGTACAACGACCTGCGCTGCGCTCGTCATCGGCGCAAACTTAAGCTACGACACGGCCACGACCAAGGGATTGAGGGCGTGGTCGCGCAGGCTCGCCGCGGTCTTGGCCGTCGTGCTCGGGCCTTCGAAGTACCGCAAACGGGTCGAGGTGAGCGTGTTCGAGCACGCCGACATCGTCGGGTCGGTGCACGCGATCGCGGACGTGATCTGGATGCCGTTCTGGCCCCATGCCGCCGCGTCGCCGGTGCAGGGAGTAGGCGACGCGGGGTTCTGGTCGAGGTAGTACCGGCTCAGCGTGAGACCTGAAATGTTGGTGCTGATCGAACGGACAGTCACGAACGAACCGTGCGCCGACGACGACACCATTTGCCAGGTGGGGACACCGCTCGGCAACGTGTCGTTCGTACCGTCGATGGTGACGCCGGCGGGCTTTTGCTCGTCGGAATAATGCAGCCCCGATACGCCGGTCGCGAGATCGTCGAAGCCCATCACACCGGGAATTGGATGCACGCGCAGGTTGACGATGGCGTCTTCGCGTTGCGGGTAGAACACGTCGGTCTCCGCCGTGTACGTGCCGCTGTTCGCGCCGATGTACGACCGCAGGGCGCGGACCGGGCCGGTCACGTTCGCGATGAACGCACCCTCGTACGGGCTCGCCGGCACGGTGTAGTCGAACGTGTCTTCGCTGCGACCGCATACGCCAACCGCGAACTGGTATCGGCCCCGCTCGAGCAGATTCGCAGCGTCGGAACCTCCGGTCGTGATTCGCAACCCGTTGTTGAGCCAACGGTCGGAGAACGACAGCGAATAGTTCGGTGTCGTCACCGACGAGTGCTCAGGATTCGCCGCGGCGGTGTTGTTCGGAGAGATCGCGCCCGTGCCCATGTGGTACGTCGCGCGATAGTCGCCCGAGTCGAGCGAGAACGTGTATTGCACACCGCTGGTGCCGCCACCGCTCGGGGTCGCCGTCGTGGCGGCGAAGAGGTAGACGTAGCCGTCCTGCCCGGACGCAATCGGATCGCTCACGTGGACCGCAGCGCGCTTGGTGGCGTCGACGCCCGGCGGAGGCGGCGTGCCGTCCGCTACGGCGACGCCCGTGTCGTTGGCAAGCAGAGTTACTTCGTCATTCCCGTCGAGGGTCGGGTCGGAGTCGAGCGGCGTGTAGGTCGGCGCCCACGAGTACCCCTGGCTCGACAGCGCCGTCTGCGGTCGGGTGTACGCGAGGAACGTGAAGTCGGAACCGTTCGCCAGATGCGCCGGGCTCGCGCGGTGCAGGATCGTCGCGGGGTTCACGAGGTCGCGTTCGTCGACCTGTACCGGCACTTGATGCCACGCGTTACCGTCCCACGCGAAGCCCACGACATGATCGGGTGCGAGGCCGAGCAACGCCGGTACCTGCGCACCGGTCATCACGACCGGGTCTTCGGGCCGGGCCAGCGTGGCGCCGTACCGCGTGCAGCCGGCGAGGAAGAGGAGTGCAGGGAGGATCGCAACCACGAGGAATCGGCGCATGACACTCCTGCAATCGCCAACGGAAACCCGCAGTGTCACACCCTCGCGTTGCCTGCGCCACCGCCGACGTACTGTGCGACCGATGCGACACACCGGCGCGGAGTTCGACGCGTGGATGGGTATCGCGCTCGACGCGGCACGTGACGCGCTCGAGCACGACGACGTTCCCGTCGGCGCAGTCGTCGTGCACCTCCCAACAAATCGCGTCGTGGCCACGCGGCACAACGAGCGGGAGCTGCGCAACGATCCAACCGCGCACGCCGAAATACTCGCGCTGCGCGACGCGTCGGGCGCGACAGGTTCCTGGCGTCTTCATGAACACGCACTCGTGGTCACACTCGAACCGTGCCCGATGTGCGCGGGCGCGGCGTGGGCGGCCCGCGTGCCACTGATCGTGTTCGGCGCGGCCGATCCCCGCGCCGGCGCTTCCGGCAGCCTCTACAACCTCGCCGCCGACCCCCGCCTCAACCACACTGCCGATGTGGTGCCGGGCGTGCGATCGGACGAAGCGGCCGCGCTCCTGCAAAGGTTCTTCGACAGCCGCCGATAAGACGCCGCGCGCCTAGAATCTTCTCCCGGAGGGGTGCGAGAGCGGCCGAATCGGATGGTCTCGAAAACCATTGTGGGGCAACCCACCGTGGGTTCAAATCCCACTCCCTCCGCACGACGCACGGCCCCGCTTTCGAGCGGGGCCGTGTCGCGCAGAGTTTTAGCCCGACGCGCTGTTCAAGCCGAGTTCGGCGTAGATCTCTCGCGTCGCAGTGCTGCGGTTCAGCGTGTAGAAGTGGAAGCTCGTCACCCCGCCCGCCACGAGTTCGCGGCAGAGCGACGCCGACGCCTCCACACCGACGCGGTGCATCGCCTCGGGGTCGTCTTCCACTGCCCGCAAACGATCTTCGAGCCACACCGGGAAGTCCGCGCCCGACAACTCAGCCATGCGTTTCGCCGACTTGACGTTCGTGACCGGCATGATCCCCGGGATGACGGGCGTGGTCACACCGAGCGCGGCGAGATCGTCGACAAAGTCGAACCACACCTGCGGTTCGAAGAAGAACTGCGACACGCCGAAGTCGGCCAACGCGAGCTTCTCCGCTTGGTTGGCTCGGTCGGCCGCTTTTTCGGTGGATGCCGGGTGGCCCTCCGGGTGCACCGCCACGCCAATCGAGAAGCCGCCGATCCCACGCACGAGCGACACGAGATCGGAGGCGTGCTCGAGCTCGGTTGGCGGAAGGTCTACGTCTTTGGGCGGGTCGCCGCGCAACGCCAGGATGTTTTCCACTCCGGCGTCGCGATAACGCGTCACGATGCCGGCGAGCTCGCTCTCCAAGTGCGCGGCACACGTGAGGTGCGCCATGGCAGTGAGGCCGAGCTCGCGATTGATGTGGACGACGAGATCGTGCGTGCGTTCGCGGGTTGTTCCACCCGCGCCATAGGTGACCGACACGTACGTGGGCGACAGCGGCCGCAGCTCGCGCAACGTCTCCTCGAGCTGCGCTTCTGCAGCAGGCGTCTTCGGCGGAAAGAACTCGAAGGAGTAGCTCGGCCCACCGGCGAGGATGTCCGAGATCTTCGCCATCGGGACAGGTTACATAGAGCCACCAAGGCCCGCCGTCGGTAACCTGCCCGGATGACCGATCTCGCCGAAGGCGCAAGCGAGAAGAAGGAACGCTGGTCGTACTCGTGGAAGCACCTCTACGACGAGGTGGTCACGAGCGGCCTGTGCACCGGCTGCGCGGGATGCGTGATCGCGTGCCCGCACGATGTCCTCGACTACGACGACCTCAACGGCGTGTACAAGCCCATCCAGATCGAGGACTACGGCGGCCCTCGCGACTGCAGCCACGGCGACAAGGCCTGCACCTCTTGCACGCGAGCCTGCCCACGCTTCCGCGCGTGGGAGCCGGAGATCGATGAATTCATGTTTGGCCGGGTGCGGCGCGCCGACGAAGTGTCGGGGGTTTTCAAGGACGTGTTCCTTGCCCGCGCGAGCGATCCGGAATTACTCGAGGGCGGCCAAGACGGCGGCCTCGTCTCGGCGATCCTCGTGTACGCGCTCGAGCACGACATGATCGACGCTGCGCTCGTTTCGTATCTCGAAGGCGATGGCAGCACGTGGAAGGCGATCCCCGGCATTGCGCGCACACGCGAAGAAGTGATCGCGAGCGCAGGTAGCCGTTATACGTACTCGGCCAACACCCTGGCCTACCGCGACCTCACGAAAGACGACGAGCGCGTCGCACTCGTCGGCATGTCGTGCCAGTCGTCGGTGCCGCCGGCGATGAAGCAACGAAAGGCCGGCAAGGTCGCGCGCCGCATGGCGTTGAATATCGGGTTGCTCTGCTCGAAGACCTTCGACGACGCGATCTTCGACGAGTTGCTCGAACCGAAGTACGGCCTCCCGCGCGCGGTCATCAAGAAGATGAACATCAAAGGCCGCCTCCAGGTGTGGACCCACGACGACCGTTACGTCGAGGTGCCACTCAAGGAGTGCCACCAGTGGACGCGCGAAGGCTGCAAGCTCTGCCCCGACTTCGCCGCGGAGCACGCCGACATCTCCACGGGCGGAATCGGCAAGTACAACGACTGGACGCTCACGATCGTGCGCACCGACGAAGGTCGCGAACTCCTCGAGCGCATGGCGGCCGACGGGTGGATCGAGACTCGCCCCGGCGACGACGACCCTGAAGCGATCGCGCTGATGCACAAGCTGTCGGCGAAGTCGCGCAAGCGCTGGCCCGAGTTCGCGATCGACGCGCCGCGCATGTTGCCGCCCAAGCCGGCCGACACGCCCTAGCGCAGGTTCCGCTGCGCACCGAAGCCGCGGGCGGTGTCGCCCTTGTCGTTGCGACGATCGCGGCACTCGTATGGGCAAACCTCGCCCCGCACAGTTACAACTCGTTGTGGGCCACGCACCTAACCGTCGGCCTCGGCGACGTATCACTTCGCCTCGATCTCCAACACTGGGTGAACGAAGCGCTCATGGCGCTGTTCTTCTTCGTGGTCGGCCTCGAGATCAAGCGCGAACTGGTCGACGGCGAGTTACGCGACCGCCGCGTCGCGGCGCTTCCCGCGCTCGCCGCGCTCGGCGGCATGGTTGTCCCCGCGCTGTTGTACCTCGCATGGACCGCCGGCAGCAGCGCGCAACGCGGTTGGGGCATACCGATGGCAACCGACATCGCGTTCGCCGTCGGCGTTCTCGCACTCCTGGGTGCACGAGCGTCGACCCCGCTCAAGCTCTTCGTGCTCACGCTCGCAGTCGTCGACGACATCGGCGCGATCGTGGTGATCGCGATCTTCTATGCCCGCGACTTCAATGTGGCGTGGCTCGCCGGTGCACTCGGAGTCGTCGCGATCATCGTGTTGCTACGCCGATTTGCGACGCGTCCGATTATCTACGTCTTGCCCGCGATCGTGCTCTGGGTATGCGTTCACGAGTCGGGCGTGCACCCGACGATCGCGGGAGTGGCGCTCGGGCTGCTCACGCCCACCCACACGTCGCGCGCCACGCGCCCTGCGCTCCAGCTCGAGCACCGATTGGACCCCGTGGCGAGCTTCATGGTGGTGCCGCTGTTCGCACTCGCGAATGCCGGCATCCGGGTGACCGCCGAATCGTTGCACCACGCCGCCACCAGTGCCGTTGCATGGGGCGTTCTGGTTGGGCTGGTCGTCGGGAAGTTTCTCGGCGTGTTCGGCGCGACCACACTCGGCGAGCGGCTGCACTTGGGGCGACTGCCCGATCGCATGACCCGGCGCGATCTCGCCGGCGGCGCCGCGGTCGCCGGGATCGGGTTCACGGTCGCGCTCTTCGTGGCCAGCCTCGCGTTCGACGCGAACCGGCAATATCTCACCGACGCGAAGCTCGCCATTCTCCTCGCGTCCGTCGTTGCCGCCCTGTTTGCGACCGTCGTGCTGACGACAACTGCATCGCGGCACGATGCTTCTGGCAAGAAATAGGACGTTGGCGGCCATCCCGGTCGTTGCCCGCCGTTCTACACTCCGAATAGTGGACGGAGAAGTGGGAACCGCTTCACTGCCGGAAGGAACGATGCGCGTGCTCCTCGTAGAGGACCACGACATGGTCGCCTCCGGTTTGCGGGCGATGCTCGATGCCGAGAACGACATGCACGTCGGCGCGTGGGTGCGCACCGGCGCGGAAGCAATCGCGACCTATGCCGAGGCCGGCTTCGACTGCGTGATCATGGACTACGGCCTTCCCGACATCACCGGGACGCAAGCGACGACCGAGATTCGCGCCCGCGACCCGGAGGCCTGCGTGCTCCTCGTCACTGGTCACGAGGCCAGCGAAGCCGTGCTCGCGGAGGCGCTCGACGCCGGGTGCGCCGGCTTCGTGTCGAAGGAACGCAGCATCACCGAGCTGGCCAATGCGATCCGAGCTGCCACCCACGGCGCGGCGGTGTTCCCCGCCAATCTGCTCGCCTCGGTCGCGCGCCGTGGTCGCGCTGATGCAAGCGGCACTTCGTCGCTCACTGCGCGCGAGCGCGAAGTGCTCGACCTCCTTGCCCAGGGTCGCTCGACCGACGAGATCCAACAGCATTTGCTCCTCAGCCAGCACACGGTGCGCAACCACGTGCGGAACGTGCTGAACAAACTCGGCGCCCGTACCAAGCTCGAAGCGGTCGTGATGGCCGCTCGCTCCGGCCTGGTGGACCTCAGCCCCGACCGCTAGGACGTCGCCTGTGGTGCGTCGCCGGTTGTGCGGTCCCCAGGAAAAGGCCCGCGTCAAGACACGCCTGCGCCATGGCGGAGCCGCGATGCCGACCGAAAAGAGTTCGAGAGCACCGTCGACGCCTGGATCCAAGCGTATGAACCTCAAAACCGCGGCCGCGAGACTTTCCGTGCACTACCAGACGGCGTACAAGCTGGTGCGCTCCGGGGCGCTCGCCGCAGTGAAGATCGGCGGCACGTACGAGATCAGCGAAGCGGCAATTGAGCGCTATGGCGCCGAACGTGATGCCCTCCGTGCCGGCGCCGCAACCCCCAGAAACATGCCGTTTGCGTCGAGCGTCCCCGAGGGCCGCCAACCCGCACTTGATGAGGTGAAGGCGGTTGTCGCATCGACAACCACCAGTGCTCGCGCGGCGTTCGACACCGTCGCACGCGTGAGCGCCGAGATCGTTGGCGACACCGCAGTCGTCGTACTGGGTACGCCGTCCGGCTTCGCGCCCGTCGCCGCGCACGACGCGGACCCTCAACGGCGCGCCGCGGCGTCAGCCCTCGTCCACGCGTTCGGGCCCGACAGCCCGACGACCTGGCTCGGTCAGGTACGCGAGACGAGACGATCGCTGCTTCTCTCACACGTTCCCCAGGACCGGCTCCGCGCTTCCATCGACGCGCAGCACCGTCAGTTGCTGGACGTCATCGGCATACACAGCCTGGTGATCGCACCCATCGTCGTCGACGGCGACGTCGCCGGTGCAGTGGTGATGACTCGCGCGACTCCCGGCGCGCCGTACGGTGCCGACGAGCTCACGTTTTGCGAAGCAATGGCGGACGCGTTGCGGCTCGCGCTCGCTCGAACCGCTGCATATACCGCCGGATGGCGGCGCCGGCGCGAGCTCGTGGAACGCGTCGAACAATCGCTGCGCGACATCCACACGACCGGTGACATCAACCAGTTGCGGAACGACGGTTTCGCCGAAGTCGTCGACGACCTGCACGGTCACGTTCTCGCGAACGACGCCACCCGCCAGCTCACGCACGGCGACATGTCGGTGTTACTCGACGGTTACGAGACCGGCACCTTCGCCGAGGACGTCGACCGGTTGCATGCCGGCGACCTCGAGTACCGCAGTGACGAGTGCGAGGTGTCCGAACCCGGCGGTGGGCACCAACGCGTGGTCGTGCACCGCGGACTCGTACGCGACGACGCCGCGCAGCCGCAAGCGTTGGTCGTGGTCGCCCAGCGCGTTCCCGTTACGGCCTGACTCCTTAAACCGAGCAGTACCGTGCCGGTTATGGCCAATGCCGTGATCGCGCTGGTTGACGACCTGATGGACCGCAGCCGCGTCACGGCCGCGCTGCCCGGCGTGCGATTCGCGCGTTCGGTCGCGGAGGTGGCAGGCGCCGATGTCGTGATCGTCGACCTCGCGCGCCACGCGGGGCACGTTCGCGCGGTGCGCGAACAATTTCCGGATGCACGGATTGTGGCCTTCGGACCACACGTCGACGAGGACGCCGCGAGTCGCGCGCGCCTCGACGGTGCCGACCTGGTCCTTCCCCGTTCGAGGTTCTTCCAGGACCCTGCCGCCGCGGCCAATCCCTGACGAAGATGTAACGCCGCGGCCGCCTCGCCGGTCGAACGGCACGTGACGACCACACCGTCTTCCCTCCTCCCGCGCCTCGAAGCAGCCGCCTCGACCGAAGGTGCCATCACGTTCCTCGGGTCCGCCGGCGCCAACGGTGCCGAGCGCGTCGCGTGGCGCGAGTTGCATCACGACGCCCGCGCGATGGCGGCCGCGCTACAGCGCCTCGGCATTGCACCACGCGCCAACGTTGCGATCCTCGGCCCCACCACGAGGTCCCTCGTCACCGCGATCCAGGCCACCTGGCTCTGCGGCGCGGCGACCGTGATGCTGCCGCTGCCCATGCGGCTCGCGTCGATTGAGGACTTCGTGCACCAGACGCGCGCCCGGATCCGCGCATCCGATGCCGCGCTCGTGCTCGTCGACCGCCAACTCGCGGCGTTCCTCGACCCGCAGCCTGCCGACCCGCCGATCGTGCTGCTCGACGAACTCGTGCCCGGCGTTAGCGACGACGGCGCGGTCGACCTCGCAGACACGTACGACCGGCCGGCCGACGATCCTGAGGCCCTCGCGATCCTGCAGTACACGAGTGGGTCGACGTCCGATCCGAAGGGCGTGATGCTGCCGCACCGGTGCGTCGCCGCCAACATCGACTCGATCCTCGAAGCCGCCGAACTGGATCCGCGCCGCGATGTCGGCGTGTCGTGGCTGCCGCTCTACCACGACATGGGCCTGATCGGTCTCCTTGCCACGCCCATGACCACGGGCATGGATCTTGCGCTGGCGGCGCCGCAAGATTTTCTCGCCGCGCCGGCGCGCTGGATGGAATGGATGGCGGAGTACCGCGGCACCGCGACCGCCGGACCGAACTTCGCGTACGCGCTTGCCGCGCGCGCCTTGCGTCGGATGGACACGCTTGACCTTTCGGCGTGGCGTATCGCGCTCAACGGCGCCGAACCCATCGATCCCAACGCGGTCGCGTCGTTCGTCGACGCGGGTGCGCGCCATGGCGTGAAGGCGAGCTCGGTGTTCCCCGCGTTCGGCATGGCCGAGGCAACGCTTGCAGTGACCTTCGTGGAACCCGGGATGGGCTTGCGCGTTGATACGGTCGACCGCCGGGTGCTCGAAACCGACTCGTACGCGGCGCCGGTTACCGACGCCGACGCCAACGCGCGCCACCTCGCGCGCCTCGGTCGCGCGATTCCCGGCATCGAGATCCGGATCTGCGACGCCGCGACGGGCGGCGTGATGCGCGACCGCGAAGTGGGTGAGCTCGAGATCCGCGGCACATCCGTCACGCCCGGGTATTACAAGAACGCCCACGCGACCGCCGCGGTATTCCACGACGGTTGGTTACGCACCGGCGACCTCGCGTACACCGTCGACGGTGAACTCGTGGTGTGCGGCCGCATCAAGGACCTCATCATCCTCGGCGGTCGGAACGTGTACCCGCAGGACGTCGAGCGCGCGGTTGCGGACATCGACGGTGTGCGCGCCGGCAATGTGATCGCGTTCGGTACCGAGGGCCGCAAAGGCAAAGAAGCCTTGGTGGTGGTGCTCGAGGCGAAAACCGACGAGGAACACGCGGTACGCGACGCGGTCGCGAACCGAGTTCGGGCGGCGGTAGGCGTGCCCGCTGAAGAAGTCGTGCTGGTACGACCCGGAACGCTGCCCAAGACGTCGTCAGGCAAGTTGCAGCGAACGCTGTGCCGCGAGCGTTACCTCGGCGCCGAACTCGAACTCATCTAGCCCGCGGGAGCGTGCGTCGATATGGGACAAATAAATTACCCAATCGACGCACGCCTCAGACGAGGGGCCAGGGGTACGAGTGGTAGCCGGGATCGGCTTCGGGCAACACGCCGCTCGCGAGAAGGTGTTCGATGCGGGCGCGGACTGCGTCGACCTCGAAGCGATCGAGCAGTTCGTGCATCCGCTTCCCGACGTCGCCGCGCATACGGGCCAACGCTTCGGTAAGTGCCTCGCGTGTTGCCGGCGAGATCGGTTCGTTCGCGAAGTCCCAAATCACGGTGCGAACCTTCCACTGAGCGTGGAACGACACCCCGTGATCGACGCCCCAGATATGCCCGTCGCTGTCGATCAGGCAGTGTCCGCCCTTGCGATCGGTGTTGTTGATCACGACGTCGAATGCGGCCATCCGCTGGAATTCGTCGGGGTGTGATTCGAGCAGCGTGAAGTAATGCTCGTCGGGATCGTGCTCCACGAAGCGTTGCATCATTCCGGGTCCGGCCGGTCCGTCGCGCATCACGGTGTCGGGCACGAACTGCCAGCTGAGCGCCTCGGACATCTCGTACGCGGCGACCTCGCGCAGGGCCAGCGTGCCGCGCGGAAAGTCCCACAACGGCCGTTCACCGCGCTGGGGTTTGTATACCGCGAGCAGGCTGCCGTCGGGCGCGGTGAGGTTCACGAGATACGTCGCGTTCGACGACCACGGCATCCGGCCGAGCACGTCCGGCTCGCCGCGTCGCAAGATCTCACGCGCGACGTCGTCGGGAACGTCGGCCTGGCGCGGCCAGCCTTGGCCGCCCGCTGCGTCCGCCACTAGTTCCAACGCGGGCAGATGTGCCCGTCGGGATCCATCGGGAAGTCGCACAACGGACAACGGGGCCGGCCCGACGCGACTGCGTGCGCACCGTTCTCGACCATTGCGCGCAGTTGCTCGCGCGTTGCGTAGAGGCGCGCGATGCGCCCTTCCGTCTCGTCCGGTTCGGGTGGCGTTTCCTCTTCTTCTTCCGGTGCGTCTTCGCGGAGTTCGAGCAGCACGAGTCCGCGGTCGGGATCGAAGCCGAGCCCGATGAGACGGGCCCGGAACAACGGCTCGGCCTCGGCGACAATGCCCGTACCGGGTGCGAGCATCGGTGGCATCGCGTCTTCAGGAAACTCTTGGGCGAGTCGGTCGAGGAACTGCGACGCCTCGGCGGCGAGCAGCGCGATCTGTTCCTTCTCCACGAGCACGGACAACACGGCTTCGCCCTTGCGCGCCTGGATCAGGAACACGCGCTCGCCGGGACGCCCGAACGCGCCCGCGCCGATCGTGTCGACCGGGTCGAACTCGAAGAGGTCACCCATCCGTCGGCTCTGCTTCCGCGGCCGGGGGTGCAGGCAACAGTTCTTCGAGGCCACCGGTGTCGTTGCTCTTCACGAGCATCGCCCCGTGCGAGTAGAAGTCGAGCACAGTCACCGACGCGGGTGATACGTGAAGGCGTTGGAACAGATCGAGGTGCATGCCGGTGAAGTACGCGATCGCGGCCTTGATCGGGTCTGCGTGGCTGACGACCACGACGGTTTGATTCGGGTGCCGACGGACCACTACTTCGATCGCGGCGACGGTCCGAGTCTGCATCTCGAGGAGTGACTCACCGTTCGGGAAACGGGCGCGTGACGGCGTGATCTGCACGACGCTCCACTCGGGCGTCTTCGCCAGATCGACGAGCTTCTGACCGGTCCAGTCGCCGTAGTCGGCTTCGATCACTCCCGGCAACGGTTCCACAACGAGTTGGTGGTGCGCCGCGATTCGCTGCGCGGTTTGCGTGGTGCGCTCGATCGGGCTCGCGTAGATCGCGTCGACGGGCAGCGCGGCGATACGCGACGCGGTGGCTTCGGCCTGCTCCACACCCTTGTCGGACAGATCGATGCCGGGCATCCGCCCGGAGAGCAGCGGCCCGGTGTGCGCGGTGACGGCGTGGCGAACGAGAAGCAACCGCGTGGGCGGTTTCGGCGTTTCGGACTCGGCGTCTTCGGCCTTGTTTTCGCCGGCCTGGTTGTCTTCGGCCTCGTCGATCACGTCGGACTGGGTCACGATCCGAGGATACCGGCGCCTTCCCGCGGGTCTCCCTGCGTGCCGTGATCGTGGCGGTGTCCCCCCTAGCATTCCCGATTCGATGACCAACGTCTCACTGCACCAGGGCGGCGTACCCGAAACGACGCTCCCCCCCGAGCCCGCCGACGCGTTGAACGCGCTGGCCGGTGCTCTCGCCCAGCCGATCGAATCGCGGCGCGACGCGATCGCCGACGTCGTGACGCGCTGGCCCCGTTTCCTCGACGGATGGGCACGCCTCGGCGAGTTCGCGCGCGACGACATCGAGGCGTACGCGTGCTTCCGAGTGGGGTACCACCGTGGCCTCGACGGTCTGCGCCAGGCAGGCTGGCGCGGCTCGGGCTACGTTCGCTGGCGGTACGAGACCAATCGAGGGTTCCTGCGCGCGCTCGAAGGACTCCGGGCGACGGCGGAAGCCATCGGTGAAGCCGACGAAGCAAACCGCTGTAACGAATTCCTGCACCAGCTCGATCCGGAATGGGACCGGCGATCATGACCGGCACATTCTCCCCGACGACCACGATGACTACGACCATGACCACGCTGAAAGGTGTTGGATGAAGCGTGCACTGATCACCGGCGTCACCGGCCAAGACGGGCGCCATCTCGCCGAGTTCCTGACCACCCAGGGCTACCAGGTGTTCGGCCTCATTCGCGGGCAGAACAACCCGAAGTCCGCAATGGTCGCGGCGGAGAACCCCGCGCTCGAACTCGTCGACGGCGACCTGCGCGACCTTTCGTCGTTGATCGGGATCGTCGAGCAGGTGCAACCCGACGAGGTTTACAACCTCGGCGCGATCAGCTTCGTGCAGCTGTCGTTCAAGCAAGCGGAACTCACGGCCGAGATCACCGGCCTCGGCGTGTTGCGGATGCTCGAGGCGGTGCGCATCGTCGGCGGTACGCAGAACAACCCGATCCGCTTCTACCAAGCGTCGTCGTCGGAGATGTTCGGCAAGGTCCGTGAGACGCCCCAGACCGAGCAGACCCCGTTCCACCCGCGTTCGCCGTACGGCGTCGCGAAGGTGTTCGGCCACTACACAACGCTCAACTACCGCGAGGCCTACGGCATCCACGCGAGTAGCGGCATCTTGTTCAACCACGAAGGACCGCGTCGCGGCCTCGAGTTCGTTACCCGCAAGGTCACCAACTCGGTGGCGCGCATCAAGCTGGGCTTGCAGAACAACATCACCCTCGGCGACCTCGACCCCAAGCGCGACTGGGGTTACGCGGGCGACTACGTCAAGGCCATGTGGATGATGCTCCAGCAGGACGAGCCCGACGACTACGTGATCTCGACGGGTGAGACGCACTCGATCCGCGAATTGCTCGACGTTGCGTTCCGTCTGGCGGGCTACGACGACTGGACGCGCTTCGTCAAGCAAGACCCGCGCTTCTACCGCCCTTCCGAGGTGAACCTCCTCATCGGCGATGCAACGAAGGCGCGCGAGAAGCTCGGCTGGGTGCCGAAGGTGAGCTTCGAAGAACTGGTGGCGATGATGTACGAGAACGATCTCAAGGAAGAGAGCGAGCGCGCGCGTCATCCGCACTAACCGCAGCGGCCGCGTCGACCCTGCGGGCAGCGATGAGCGTGGGGTCCCATACCGGTGAAAACGGTGGTGCGTAGCCGAGGTCGAGCGACGCGAACTCTTCGGCCGTCATCTCGTTCCAGATCGCGGCGGCCATTACGTCGACCCGTTTCGCAGCACCTTCGCGTCCGATGATCTGCGCACCGATCAGGCGACCAGTGCCCCGCTCGGCGAGCACCTTCACCGTGATCGGGCTCGCCCCCGGGTAGTAGGACGCTCTGGTCGTGCTCTCGATCGTCGCGGTGACGTATTCGAAGCCCGCGGCAGTCGCTTCCCGTTCGGTGAGGCCGGTACGCGCGACTTCAAGCTCGCAGATCTTCGTCACCGCGGTACCGATTACGCCCGGGAACGTGAGATGACCGCCGGTTGCGTTCACGCCGATCGCCCGACCTTGTTTGTTGGCGTGGGTGCCGAGCGCGATGTTCACGGGACGTCGCGCGACACGGTGGTACGTCTCCACGCAATCGCCCGCCGACCACACACCGGCAACGTTGGTGGCCATGCGGCGATCAGTGGCGATGGCGCCAGTGATGCCGATCGTGATGCCGGCGGCTTGGGCGAGCGCGACATCGGGAAGCACTCCGAGCCCGAGCACAACGAGGTCAGCGGCGTACGTGCCCTGGTCGCTCACCACCGCCTTCACGTGGCTGTCGCTGTCGGTTTCGAACGCCTGCACACGGGTGCCGGTGTGTACCTCGCATCCGAGCCCCCGGATTGCGTCGCCGACCATCGCGCCCATATCCGGGTCGAGTGTCGACATCACCTGAGGGCCGGAGTCGACGATCGTGACCGCAAGACCTCGGCGCTTCATCGCCTCGGCCATCTCGAGGCCGATGTAGCCGCCGCCGACCACAACCGCATTCTTGGGTTTCTGCTCCACGATGTAGTCGCGGAGGGCTGCGCCGTCGGTGACCGTTTGGATGCCGAAAATGCCGGCGGCGTCGCTGCGCTCGAGCGCGGGCCGTCGTGGGACCGCGCCCGTCGCGATCACGAGTTGGTCGAACGGCTCGTCGCGCTCGGCATTGGCTTCGAGGTCTCGCACGGTGACGCGGCGACGATCGAGGTCGATGCTCACCACCTCGTGGCGCATGTGCACGTCGATGTCCTGGTTGTCGCGAAACTCGTCGGGGTGCCGCGCGATCAAGTCGTCGATCGCGTCGACGACGTCGGCGACGAAATACGGCAAGCCGCACGCCGCGTACGACGTGTAGTTGCCTCGCTCGAAGGCCACGATCTCGAGCTCGTCGACCGTTTTACGGCGGCGCGCCCCCGACGCCGCGCTCATCCCGGCCGCATCGCCTCCGATGACCACCAACCGCTCTCTCGCCACGCCTTCACCGTATAGGGTCGTCGTCGTGCCCCAACCGGTCGTCGGCGTCATCATGGGGAGCGACTCGGATCTGCCGGTTATGCAGGCCGCGATCGACGTTCTCGACGAGTTCGGCGTGCCGTCCGAAGTGCGGATCATCTCCGCGCACCGCACACCCGACGTGATGATCGAATACGCGCGCACCGCTGCATTACGCGGGTTGCGCGTGATCGTCGCCGGCGCCGGCGGCGCTGCTCATCTTCCCGGCATGACCGCGTCGTGCACGCCATTGCCCGTGATCGGCGTGCCCGTGCCGCTCGAGCATTTCGACGGCCTCGACTCGCTGCTGTCGATCGTGCAGATGCCGGCCGGCATCCCGGTCGCAACGGTGGCGGTCGGCAACGCGCGCAACGCCGGCCTGCTCGCAGTGCGCATCCTCGGCGCGTCCGACGACGTCTGGCGCGAGAAGATGGAGCAGTACCAGGCCGCGATGGCCGAGACCGTGCGCGAAAAAGACGCACGACTCGGCGACTAACCGTTACTCGGTCGCGATCGCCTTCAGGATGTCGAGCTTCGCCGCTCGACGCGCCGGAAATATGGCGGCCACTACGCCGGCGATCGCAGACAGAATCACGATCACGAGCAGCTGACCCGGCGCGGCACTGAACTTCGAGAAACCTTCGTTCTTCAGGGCCAAGAACACCGAGAAGCCGAACGACAGCGCGATGGCCAACCCGAGCACCGTGCCGAACAACGCGATGATCGCCGCTTCCCACCGCACGCTGGAGCGCACCTGACTTCGCGTCATTCCGACCGCGCGCAAGAGCCCGAGCTCGCGGGTTCGTTCGTAGATCGACAGGGCGAGCGTGTTGGCGATGCCGATCAATGCAATGAGGATCGCCAGGAACAGCAGCGCGTACACCAGGTTCAAGACCTGGTTGATGCTCGACACCTGCTCGTTCTTGTATTGCGCTTGGTCCTGCAGCTTCGCGGTCGGGTAGTGCTTCAGCAGCGGAGTGATTTCCTTACTGCCTTCCGCGGCGCTCACACCCGGCTTCAGCTTCGCGAAGACTTGGAAGTCGAGCTGGAACTGTTGGCTCTCGTTCTTGGCGTAGTTGTCGAGCGACACGAGGAAGGTCCCCGCCAGTTCGGTGCGCTTGTAGATGCCCTCGACCTTCAGGGGCACGGTGCGGCCCGAGGAGAACTTCACCGGCAGCGGGTCGCCGAGCGAAAGATGGTGCTTGTCGGCGTAGCTCTTCGAGACGGCCACACCGTTGCTGGTGAGGCTGGCGATCGAGCCGCGCGTGAAGTTGAAGTCGAACATCGTCGCCGCCGCGGTCGGCTTTACTGTGGCGACTCCGGTGACGGTGCCGTTCACGGACGCGGGACCGATGCGAATAGGCGTGACGGCTTCGATTGCCGGGAGCTTCGCGATCCGCTCCGCCAGTGCGGGGCTCAGACCCGATCCGCCGAAGTTGCGACCCGTGGTGATGATGTAGTCGACCTTGATCTGATCGGTGATCGCCGCGGCGAACGACTTCTTAGCCGACGCCGCGAAGATCGTGATGAAGCCCACGAGCGCGACGCCGATCATCAGCGCCGCGGCTGTGCGCGCAGTTCGCTTGGGGCTGCGGATCGCGTTTTCGCGCGCAAGTACTCCGGTCATGCCCTTCAGCCTCGGCAGCGGCGCACCCAGAATGCGCGCTGCGGGCTGGGCGATAACGGGGCCGAGCACGAACACACCGATGAAGACGAGTAACGCTCCGAACCCCACGTAGGAGATGGCGTTCTTCGGCGACGTGAAGAGACCGAACGCGAGGATGGCGGCACCGACACCGACGATGAGCGCGCCGATGAGCGACCGGCGCGCGCTGTGGCCCGTCGTCTCGAACGACACTTCCCGCATCGCGGCGATCGGCGGGATGGTTGCGGCGCGCCGCGCCGGCAACACTGCCGAGAGCAGCGTGACGATCGTGCCGATCAACATCGAGATGATCACCGTGGCCGGCTTCACCACGACCGATCCGCCCGGGATGTCGAAGCCGAGGACGTTCAGCAACTGCTTCAAGCCCGTCGACAGCGCGATGCCGAGCACGAGACCGATCGCGGACGCGATGAGACCGATCGCGAATGACTCACCGACGATCGACGTCAGCACCTGCCGCCGGCTCGCTCCGACCGCGCGTAACAACGCCATCTCGCGCGAACGTTGCGCCACGATGATCGAGAACGTGTTGTAGATGATGAAGATCCCGACGAGCAACGACACCGCGGCGAACACCAGGAGCGCGGTGCGGAAGAAACCAAGCGCCTTCTTGATGTTGTCCTGATTCTCTTTCGTCAGTTGCTTACCGGTGATGACCTCGATCTTCGGGTCGCTCGACAGCGCGCGCTGAAGGTTGGCCTTGACCTGGTCCTGGCTGAGGCCGTGCGCAGCAACGACGGAGATGTCGGTGAATTTGCCCGGCAGAGCCGCCGCGCGCTGCGCCTCACGCGTCGTGTAGAGCACCACCGACGCGCCGGCCGGGCTGTCGACGGTGCCGAACTTCGCGATGCCGACGATCGTGTACTTCTTCGATGGCTGCTGGCTCAACACGATCGTGCGTTGACCAACGTGCAGATGGCCTTTGTCGGCCGACTTCTTGTCGATGACGATCTGGTCGTCGCTCCGCGGCGGATTGCTGCCGGGCTGGAGCCGGAACGGGTTCAGCTTGGAGTTGTTCGACCACACGAACCCGAACGACGGCGCGCCTTGCCCGGGGTTGCCGATCGCCTTGCCCTTCGAGTCGACGAGCTGCGCGTAGGGAACGTTGACGTTGCCCTCCGCGGCCGCCACACCCGGAACCGCCCGTACCTGCCCGAGCAGGCTTTCGGGCACGGGCGGACGCGAGTCACCGAATTGCGACGACTTCAACGCCGCTTTCGAACGCACGACCGCGTCGGTGCCCCGGTTCACGTTGGCGAACAGGTCGTCGAACGTGCGTTGCACCGTGTCGGTGAGCGTGAGCGTGCCCGCCATGAACGCGACGCCGAGCGTCACCGCGATGCCCGTGAGGAGCAGCCGCAGCTTGCGCGCGGCGAGGTACTTGATCGTGACCCTCCACATGCGCGATCAGGCCCCCAACGCGCGCATCTTGTCGAGCACCGCGTCGGTGGTGGGCTCAATGATCTCGTCGACGATCTTGCCGTCGGCAAGGATCACCACCCGGTCGGAATACGACGCGGCGATCGGGTCGTGGGTCACCATCACGATCGTCTGGCCGAAGTCGCGTACCGCGCGTTGCATGAAGCCGAGGATCTCCGCGCCGGCGCGCGAGTCGACGTTGCCAGTGGGCTCGTCGGCAAAGATGATCTGCGGCCGGCTCGCGAGCGCCCGCGCCACCGCGACGCGCTGTTGCTGACCACCCGACAATTCCGACGGCCGGTGCTTCAAACGGTCGCGCAGGCCGACGGTGTCGATGACGGTGTCGAGCCACTGCTGATCGGGTTTGCGGCCGGCGAGCGACATCGGCAGCGTGATGTTCTCCAGCGCGTTCAACGTGGGGATGAGGTTGAACGCCTGGAACACGAAGCCGATGCGGTCGCGCCGCACCTTCGTAAGTTCTTTCTCGTGCATCGACGCGATCTCGAGGTCGCCGAGGAACACCTGTCCCGACGTGACTCGATCGAGGCCGGCCAGGCAATGCAGCAACGTTGACTTGCCAGAACCCGACGGACCCATGATCGCGCTGTACTTGCCGGCCTCGAACTCGACCGTGATGTGGTCGAGCGCGCGCACCGCTGCCTCACCCTCGCCGTAGACCTTCGACGCGTCGATGGCGCGGGCAGCCGTCGTGATGGTGGGGGGCAAAGTGGTAGTCACGGAACTCCTCGTGCGGTTGCGTCGCGTCGCGGCAGCAGACGGCACGAAGAGGCTATGGGACGGCGCGACCCCCAGCGTCGTTACGTTGCGCGCTTTTCACATCCGGCCGGAACGTCACACCTGGCCGTCGGCCGCGCGTTCCGATTCCGATTCCGCTTCCGGTGGCGCGAGCGAAGGCGCGATCGCCAACTCTGATTCGGGGCGACGGCCGAGGATCACAAACCACGCGCTGAACGCCACACACAGCACCGCGGAGAGCAGCAGGTTGAACCGAATACCGAAGATGCGCGAGGCCGGATCGACCCGCATCCACTCGAAGAAGACGCGCCCAAAGGTGTACATCGCGACGTAGAGCGCGAACGCCTGGCCCTTACGGAACCGGAACCGCCGCTCGGCCCACACGATCGCACCGAACACGAGCAGGCACCAGAGCGACTCATACAAAAACGTGGGTTGGAACGTGCGCACGGTGAGGTAGTTGGCGGGCCGATGCGCCGGGTCGATCTCGAGGCCCCACGGAAGGGAGGTCGGCTTCCCGAACAGTTCCTGGTTGAAGTAGTTGCCCCAACGGCCGATCGCCTGCGCGACGACCACCGCCGGCCCGCAGGCGTCGAGCACGGCGAAGGTGTCGAGGTGCAGCCGCCGCGCCATGAACACGAGCCCGATCACACCGCCCGCCACCGCGCCCCAGATCGACAGGCCGCCCTTCCAGATCGCGAGCGAGTTGAGCAGGCCGTCCTGGTGCCATTTGTAGCCAGTGAACAAGTGGTACACGCGAGCGCCGATGACGCCCGACACCACCACCACGACGGAGATGCGTCCGATATCTGCAGGATCGCGCCCTTGTTTCGCGTAGCGGATCTCAGCGATCTTGTACGCCGCGAGCACACCGAGCGCGAGCATCAACCCGTAGAGGTGCAGGCGGAACGGCCCAAGCGAGATCGAGTTCCAGGGCGGGCTCGGAATCGCGGCGATCATCGGCAGGCACTCATCGGCGGCCACATCGTAGAGGAGCCTCCACTCGTTTTGATCTCAGAAGCACACCGAAAACGGCCGCTTTCTGAGATCAAAACAAGTAGGCGCGGTGGCGGCGCTCAAGCGGCGCGGAACAACCGCCGATATTTCCCCCACGCGGACAGTGTAAAATCGTCGCGTCCGGCAACCGCGAGTGGGCGATCGATGGCACGTACTGATGCGAACCCGCCGATGCCGGAGTTCGCGACCGATTACACGCTGCAAGAGGTCGACCCGAAGTGGTTGACGTCGGCCGTGAAACCGAAACAGTTCCTCCACATCGACCAAGCCGAATGCATCCTCTGCGAAGGCTGCGTCGACATCTGCCCGTGGAAATGCA
>JAODBJ010000172.1 GCA_025463905.1 Actinomycetes bacterium | reverse complement strand
CCGGCTCAGCTGCACATGCCCGCCGTGGGCATCCGTCGAATAGAACAGGAAGGCGAACACGGGGCCGGCATCCATCGCGGGTCGCTCGCCGGTAAATGGCTCGGGAATGCCGACGTGCTCGCGTACTCCCCACGAATGGTCGCGGCACGCCCACCACGAGTCGAGGTCGATGCGCGTGTCGTCGATGCGCAGCCACCCCGATAGCTCGCCGGTCTGGTCGTAGCGGCTGTAGTCCTCGAGCACGCGGCCCAACGCTCGCTTGTAGTGGTGACGTTCCTCCTGGGCCGGGAGCGTTGCCGTCCACTCCAACTCGCCCTCGACCCCGAGCGCGTTCGGCGCGACGCGTAGTTGGATGCGTCGATACGCCTCGACGACATTAATGGCGAGGGGCCCGCACGTCGTGCGGTACTCGGGACGAAGCTGGCGAGACACTCGAAGGTTGTGTTGTTTGCCGTCGACGATGACCACGAACCCGCCGTCGACGACATTCATGTTCTGATAGACGCCCATCGTGAACTGAAGCGCTCCGTTGCCGGCGCGGCCCGAGCCTGCGAACCACATCCGGTCGAAGAACCTGACGTCACTGGTGCCGACGTGATCGAAGGTTGTCGGCAACTGGTGCCAGGGCGAATCATCGAGTGGTGTGAGCATCGAGTCCTCCCGCGCGCCAAACCGAAAGCGGGAAGCGATCCGCGCGCTCGCGAAACAGCTCGACGAGTTGTACGCGCGCGGTTTCGCATTCGAGGAGCACTGGCATGGCGCGTTCGAGCTCGCCTCTGACTTCGCGGTGGTGAAGCTCCAGCGCGACGAGATCCAATGGATCGTCGGGCGGGTTCGGTGGGGAGATACCGACAGACTCCAAGACGGCCGAAGCGCGCTCGCAATCCCACCGCAGGAACCGCGGAACGTCGACCCAGGAGGCACTGAGAAGGTCGAGCGTTCCCAAGAGACCGGACGTGACCTCGGCGGCGTACGCATCGGTGATCTGAGGCAACACGATCTCCGCGAGGATGCGACGAATACCCGCCAGCTGCTCTGAAACGGTGGGTCGCATCAGGCTCCGATCTGGTCGAGGAGCATCCGGTACAACGGCACCGGGGTCTGATGGATGCGATCAAGGCGGTCGTCGACGAACGCCATCGAGCCGGTCAAGACAATGACCGACAACTTCACGTTGGCGAGCACGCGCCACCAGTGGACCGACGACTGATCGACGGTCCATCCCGTCGACTCACTCCAGCGGTCGAGGAGGTCCTGCGGCTCCCAACTTCCTGCGATGCGATGTTCGCCGGCGCGGAGCGGGTTCGTCACCCAGCCGAGATCCTCATGTGGGTCACCCAAGTGCGCGGTCTCCCAGTCGAGGACAACCGTCACGTCGTCATCCAGAAGGAGGACGTTGCCGGCCTTGAAATCACCGTGCACCAACGTGGTGCGCGCGTTCGTCGGGGCCTCGGCGCGCAGCCACGCCAACACGTAGGTGAGCTCCGGCTCCGGGTCCAGTTGCACGCGCCGCAGCTCCGACTCCCAGTGGTCAACCGCGGCCAGCGCAGCCTCCGACCCGGGATCTTCGAGTTCGACGCCGAGGCCGAGGTTCTCCCAATCGAGGAGATGGATGGATGCCAACTGGTCGTAGAGCCGATGGGCGATCGCCACCCGCCGCTCCAGTGAACGTTCACCGTTGAGCACGAAGCTGTCGCACTCACCACGCGCGAGATCCATCACCAGCGCGGGGCGGCCGAGCCACCGGCCCTCCGGGTCGGCCCACCGCACGATCGGGGAGGGCACGTCGGTCCGGGCGACGGCGTCCAACACCGCGGCTTCAACGCGACGGTCGGTATCGAGCACGCTGCCGACCGGATCGCGGCGAGCGATGAGATCACGCGATTCGCCCGACCAGGTGGCGGTGAAGACCCAGTTCTCGCGCGAGAAGCCGAACGACGTGCGCCTCAGGTCAGCGACCTCGACGGTCTGTCCGAGTTCGCGGCTCAACCACTGCTCGAGTTGCCGCCGCATCCGTCGCCTCCGTGGTGTCGGAGGTTTAGTAAAGCAGATGTATTACTACCTGACAACCATCGACCCGAGAAACATGTCGACCAGGTTCTCCCTGAAGAGTGCGTCGCTCACGAGGTGGGCGCGCCTTCGGCCCCGAGCCCAGATCGCGGCGGCGTGTAGGTAGCTGTTGGTGCCGACGCGCACTCGCTCCGCGAGCACCTCGTCGGTCACATCTGCGATCTGCGCGCGCAGGAGCTGGTACGCGTCGGCCGCTCCGGTGTCACCGATCAACTCGAAGATGTCCTCGATCGAAAATGAGACGTCGTCGTGGAGTTCGCTCAGGAACTGCACGACATACCGTTCGTGCTCGCTGCCGGTCGCCATCTCTGCGAAGGGCAGCACGAACACCGCCGCTACGGACCACGCGTCGCCGTCGATCGCCTCCGCCAACAAGGTCCGACGGCGCTCAACGAGCAGCGGAAGCTCGCGCTCGAGCAACGCACGCAGGAGTCCGTCCAGGTCACCGAAGTGGTAGGTGAGAGCACCGACGTTGCGTTGCTCGGCGGCGATACGAATCTCGCGCATACTCGTTGCGCTGATTCCGTTCGTGGCAAACAGACGCAGTGCCGCATCCAGGATCCGGCGGCGAGCCGGCTCGGCACTTCTCGGCACTCACCGAACATACAAGGCGTCGAGTCGAGCGATTCGCTTCGTTGCGGCTCGACGTGCGTGCGTTCAGGCACGCGCCTTGACGCGGCGGCTCGCTTCGGTGACGTCAGCGGGCTGCTGTTCGCGCTCGCCCTGCCTGGCGCGCACACCGGCCTGGATCCGGTTGCCGACGTTCTCGTCGACGTGCTTCATGTAGTCGAACGCGCGCTGCAATACCGGCTCGCTCACCCCGTTGCAGAGATGCGTGACGATGTTGTCGACGAGCCGATCGCGAGCCGCGTCGTCCATCACGTCACGAACCAGCGTGCCGGGCTGGCCCCAGTCGTCGTCCTCGGCGTGAAGGGTGTACGCGGCGCGCTGCATGTCACCGTCGGCATGCCAGCCCGCGGGCTCGCCGAAGCGTGCCGTGTCCGCGTGCGGACCGTCCTTCGAGTTGGGCGCATACACCGGGTCGCCGGGGTTGTGGTGCCGCATGGGCCCGTCCTTCGCGTAGCTGTGCACCGGCGCCGCGTGCGGCGTGTTGACCGGGAGCTCGTTGTAGTTGGCACCGATGCGAGCGCGGTGGGCGTCGGCGTACGAGAACATCCGGCCCAGCAGCATCTTGTCGGGACTAGGCCCGATGCCGGGCACGAGGTTGCTCACTTCGAACGCGGCCAGCTCGATCTCCGTGTGGTAGTCGGTCGGGTTGCGATCCAACGTCATCGTGCCGACGTCGATGAGCGGGTAGTCCTTCTGGGAGATGACCTTCGTGAGGTCGAAAGGATTGAAGCGGTACGTCTTCGCCTCGTCGAACGGCATGATCTGCATCTTGAGCGACCAGCTCGGGTTCTCGCCGCGCTCGATCGCCGCCCAGAGGTCGCGCCGGTGATAGTCGCCGTCACTCCCGGCCATCTGGTCGGCCTCGGCTTGGGTGAAGAACTCGATCCCCTGGTCGGTCTTGAAGTGATAGCGAACCCAGAACCGTTCGCCGTCGGCATTGACCCACATGTAGGTGTGGCTGGAGAAGCCGTCCATGTTTCGCCACGTGCGCGGGATACCGCGATCGCCCAACAACCACGTCACTTGGTGCGCCGACTCCGGCGACAACGTCCAGAAGTCCCACTGCATGTCGTTATCGCGCATGTCGTTGTCGGCGCGGCGCTTCTGTGAGCGGATGAAGTCCTGGAACTTCAGTGGGTCTCGCATGAAGAAGACCGGCGTGTTGTTGCCGACCATGTCGTAATTACCCTGCGTTGTGTAGAACTTCAGCGCGAAGCCACGAGGATCACGCCATGTGTCCGGGCTTCCGCGCTCGCCGGCCACCGTCGAGAACCGGGCCAGCATCTCGGTGCTCCGACCGGGCTGGAAGAGGTCGGCCTTGGTGTAGGCGCTGACGTCGTGGGTCACGTCGAACCGCCCGAACGCGCCCGCGCCCTTGGCGTGCGGCTGACGCTCCGGCACGCGTTCGCGGTTGAACTGCGCCATCTTCTCGATGAGATAGGCGTCCTGCAGCAGGATCGGCCCGTCGTTACCAACGGTCAGCGAATGGTCGTCGCTCTCGACCGGAATCCCGGCCGTGTTCGTCGTGAAGCTCTCGGCCATGGTTCCTCCCTCGGCGGTCCGTGTTGCTCTGACGAGCGTCGCGCCACCCGGCCGCGACGACAACCCGCAAGCGCATATTGATCTGGACCAAGACGACCCGGGTCGCGCCGAACCGGGAGCGATCGGGGCGTCGCCGGTCTCAGCGTGGATCGAGGTGTAAGCGGCCGTTCGACCGCTCGGTCAGGTCACGCGCCAGCTCGGCCCGCGTGAGGTAGCCCACGATCGCCGGCGCCTCCCGCGACACTTCAGCGCGCGGATTGTGGGACCTGAGTTGGGTCGTCACGCAACCGCCGGGGAAGACCTCGTACCACGTTTGGTCGACGCGGCCGAGGCCGGGCCCCGGTCCGCGGTTGAAGCGACGGGCGCCATTGATGTCGGCCGTTCCCTCCCGGGCACCGCGGATGTCGCACCGCTTCGTGAGCGTGACAACCAGCGCACGCTGACCGGCCCGGTCGTGGTCGAGGGTGAAACCGCCACGTCCGCTGTTCGCGTACACCGTTCGCACCGACCAGCCGACCGGCAGCGACCTGACGCAGGGCACGAAGGCGGCTGTCTGCACTGATTGCGCCTCGATCAAGAGAGGTTCGAGGTCCGTGGTCGCGCCACAGTCGATGTTGTGGACGTGGAGCGGCGTGCGGGTCGCGTCCGCGTTGCCGAACACCTGCGTGTAGTTGAAGCCCAGCAGGAGGACTACGACCGCGAGCGCGCACCACACCAGGAGTCGACGAGGCGTCCAGCGTTGGACCTTGATCGGCCGAGGTGGCTCGGGAAGCAGACCTAGGAACTCGCCGTGAAGATCGCGACCTTCGGCGCGTAGTGCTCGACGGAGCTGTGAAGGGAGGGCCAGGCCGCGCGCGGCGGCGAAGCCCTCTGAGATCTCCTGCACGGTGAAGTGCCGCCGCGCCCGTTCGTACACCTGGTGGGCGCTCGAGCCCAGCCCAAGGCAGAGCATCATGTTGGCCAGATCGACAGCCTGACGCCAAGGCGTCGGACGCACCTCGGTGAAGGCGACGTCGATGAGGAGAAGCTTGCCGTCGCGCACCATCAGGTTCGCGGGCTTGATGTCACGATGTGCGAGTCCCGCGTTCCAAAGCAGCCTGATGATCCGCAGCCCGTCGTCAATGAGCGAGTCGTCGACGAAGGCCTCGCTCAGTTCGACGGCGCCGTCGAAGAACTCAGTAACCAGCAGGTACTCGCGCTCAGGCGTGAGCTCGACGAGGCCAAAGGGTCTCGCGCTGGGCACGCCCGCGTCGCGCACGAGGCGTAGGGCGTAGTCCTCCTGCTGGACGAGATGGCGCACCGAGTTGAACGGTTTCTCGTCCTCGAGCCGTCCGTAGAGCAACTCGCGGCCGATCTTGTACCAGCGGTCTGACCGGAGGTGCGTCTTGGAATAGAGCTTGCCGAACAGGTAGAGCTCCGGGGTGCCCTCCGTTGTGAGGCGCAGCGGCGTCGACCCGGCCGAGCCGCTCAATCCGATCGGGCGGATCTCGTTGACGACGAGCCCAAGCTGTTCTTCGAGTGCCGTGCGGATGGCCACACCCCGGACGCCTCCCACATCGAGGTGCGCGGCTCGTCCCCGGCGATAGGCGACGGGAAAGAACTCGTTGGGCACGAACATCCGAAACGCGACCACGGGGAAGGCGACCCCGATCGCGATGGCCACGAAGATGTCGGTCGGTGCGTCGACGCCGAGGTGCACGCGCGCCAGCGCCACGAGCGAGATCACACCGGCGAGGGCCCACTTGCCGACGTTGCGCCAACGACCTTCGGGCACGAGTGCGTACAGGACAATGACGAGCAGGCCTGTCGTCGCAAAGATCTGCTCGGACGGCAATGCCCAGCCGCCCCAACCAGCACGCAGCGCCACGCCGAACGGCCGGGGCCGAGCGCTGGTGTCCTGCACGATCGCGAACACGACTTGCGCAAGCTGCACGACGATCGCAGTGATGAGCAGGTGTCGCCACCGCCGCAATGCGAGCAGCACGACCGGCAGTGCCCACGAGAGGATCTGAATCACCCAATACGAGCTGACGGCCGTCAGCACGCGTGCTGTCTCATAGAGACCGGGCGCGTGGGCGTTGCTGACCCACCGCACGATGGTGTCGTCGATGACAGTGGCCCCGATGGCCGCGCCATGCAGGCCATCGTGGAACAGGACGCGGGTGGCGGCGAGCACCCCTACCAACGCGATCAACCAACCCAACCCGGTTGTGCGGAGATGATGGGGAAGTGGGGCCGGCGCGCCCGACGGCCGCCGCCGCGGCGGCTGCTTCAGCGGGTCCGCGGGATGACCCGTCGCGACGCGCGACAGCTCCTCGTGCAGCGCGTTCGGAACGACGACGTCGCTCATCCCGATGCCGCCTCCCCCTGCTAGACGGCAAGGCTCCCACAGCAGCGCGCCGCAATCGACCCCCAAAACGGGCCGGCCGTCGCCTATGTCGCGCCGGGTTGCGTCGCGGCGCCGTGCAGGATGCAGCGGGAGGCCGTATTGCGGCGGATACCCGGGAACTCCCGTACGGTCCGCCACGCAGGCAGGTCGGTCTGTGCGACGCCATCAGGGCCGTGGGCGAGTGCCTCGGCGTAGGCATCCAGACTCGCCCACTCCGGGCAGTGTCGGGATCACGCCGCGGACTTCGTCGCTCGCAGGGTGGCGAGCGCCGCAGACCATGCCGTCACCTCGCCGAGCATCCGGTTGAGCACATCGTGTTGGTACGCCGCGGGCGAAGGTTGGCCCTCGTCGTTGAAGTCGGTGAACAACGAAAGCGCCACCTGGCAACGCACGTCGGCGACGGCGAGCTCCCCCATGACGAGGCGGAGGTGTTCCACCGCCCGCGTTCCACCGGGCCCGACGCCGTAGCTGACGAAACCGGCGGCCTTGTTGTTCCACTCGACGAACAGGAAATCGATGGCGTTCTTCAGGGCTGCCGAGGTCGAGTGGTTGTACTCGGGAGTGACGAAGACGAAGCCGTCGAAGGACGCGATCGTTGCCGCCCAACGATGGGTGTGCGGATGCGTGTAGTGCGGTCCCATGGCCGCGGGTCGCGGTTCGTCGAGTAGCGGCAGTACGTAGTCGGCGAGATCGACGACCGGCTCCGTTCGTCGTTGGACGCTCACGTTACCCAATTCGTTGGTATTGCCAACACTGCGTTGGTAGAGGCAACTATGGGTAGAGTGCAGTTGTGGCACGCGAGCCGAGTGTCCGGGCGGTTGCGCCTCCCGAACGGTTATGGCACCGATCGACCTGGCTGCTCTCGCAGGTTTCCGCCCGCTCCTACCGGCTCGTGCTCGACCATCTCGGCACTGCCAACGCCCGTACCGACTACGCGGTGCTCGCCGGTTTGGATGAGTTCGGTCCCATCAGCCAGGCCGCACTCGGCCGGCGGCTCGGGCTCGACCGAAGCGACATCGTTGCCCTCCTGAACGACCTCGAGCGCGGCGGTCTCGTCGCCCGGACGCCCGACGACAGCGACCGTCGCCGCAACTCAGTCACCATCACCGCCGGAGGCAAGCGGGCACTGCGCCGGCTCGACAAACGCGTCGATGCCGCGCAACAGGTGCTGCTCGCGCCACTGAACGTTTCCGAGCGCCGCCAACTCAACGCGCTGCTGCAGCGTCTCCTCGAGCATCACACCGCGTTCCGAACCCCCGAGCAGCGTTCCCCGTGACGCCGCCCGCGCCAACCGACGAGCAATCCTCGGCGAAGGGTGCCGCCGGTGTCGCCAGGATGGGGCTGCTCTGGCGCGGCGAGCGACGGGCCGGGGCGGCGCCGACGAGAGGCGACACGCTGCTACCCCCGCTGTTCGACCGCCTCGCCCAACTGGACGTCGACGCGCAGCCGCTGGTGTATTCCGACGACGCGATTGAAGAAGTACGAGAAGAACTGTTGCAGCTCGACGGTGTCTTGGTGTGGGTGAACCCGATCCAAGACGGACGGGACCGCACGAACCTCGACGCACTGCTGCGAGAGGCAGCCGCCCAAGGCATTTGGGTGAGCGCGCATCCCGACACGATCCTTCGGATGGGCACGAAAGAGGTTCTGGTGCGCACCAAGAACCTGGGGTGGGGCACCGACACGCACCTCTACGAAACCGCAGCCGACTTACGCGATCAGTTCCCGGCGCGGCTCGCGGCAGACCACGTGCGCGTCCTCAAACAACATCGCGGCAACGGCGGCCAAGGCGTATGGAAGGTCGAACTGGTCAAGCGCGCGGCGGGCTCGAGCGCAAGCACGGAAACGCCGACACAGCACTCTCGCGTACGCGTGCAACGCGCCGATCAGCGTGACGGCAGCGTCGACGAGATGTCGCTCGGTCCATTCATGGACTCGTGCGCCCAGTACTTCTCGAACTCGGGCCGCATCATCGACCAGGCGTTCCAAGGCCGACTCTCCGAAGGCATGATCCGTTGCTACCTCGTCCAGGACGAGGTCGTCGGGTTCTGTCACCAGTGGCCCAAGGGCCTACTCCCGGCTACGCCAGAAACCGACGCTGCCGCGACGCGCGAGCGCGTCATGGAGCCGCCGTCGACGCCTGCCTACCGGGCGCTGAAAACGAACATGGAAGCCGAATGGGTTCCCCAGATGAAAGGCCTTCTCGATCTGGACGCGGCTTCGATGCCCGCCATCTGGGACGCCGACTTCCTGTACGGCCCCAAGACCACCGCGGGCGAGGACACGTACATCCTGTGCGAGATCAACGTCAGCGCCGTATGGCCATATCCCGAAATGGCGAACCCGAAGCTGGCCGAAGCGGCCGTCGCCGCAACGATCGCATCGAAGGCCGCGCGAAGCGAGACCTGAGTGCGGAAGTCTCGCGAGGTGCGTAGCGTCGCCTCATTGGCGAATGAAACCGAACGCGTCTGGGTCGACTCGATGGCCGAGGCCTACGAGCGATGGCTGACACCAACCGTGTTCCGCCCCTTCGCCCGCGATCTCGCTCGCCGAGTGTCCGCGCACGCGCCACCGCGAGTGCTGGAGCTCGCCGCTGGCACCGGAGTGTTGACGCGCGAACTCCTCGCCACGGTTGACTCCGCGCGCGTGACGGCCACCGACTTGAACCCGGCGATGGTCGACGTCGGCCGCCGCCGAGCGCCGGGCGCGACGTGGCGGCAGGCCGATGCAATGGAACTTCCTTTCGCCGCCGGCGAGTTCGACCTCATTACCTGCCAATTCGGTGTGATGTTCTTCCCGGACAAGGCGGCGGCGTTCGCAGAGGCGCGACGAGTGCTCACTCCCGACGGAGCGCTGCTCCTGAGCACGTGGGGCACCCTCGAGACGCACGACTTCCAGGCCGCGCTCGTCGCGGGGCTCGAGCGCGCGTTCCCTGAAGACCCGCCCACGTTCATGGTCTCGGTCCCGCACGGTTATGCGGACGCCGACATCGTCGTCGCCGATCTCCGCGCCGGCGGTCTCGACGCCGTGCGCGTCGAGACCGTGACGCTCGAAGGCCATGCCGCCTCTGCCGCCGACCTCGCCGCCGGCTACTGCACGGGCACACCTCTCCGCCCCGCGATCGAGGCCCGTGGCGATCTGTCCTCCACCACCGCAGTGGTCGCGCAGCAGATGGAGGCACGACTCGGTACCGGCGCGGTGAAGGGGAGCATGACTGCCCACGTCATCGAGGCGGTACCGACCTAGACGCCGGCGAGCTCAGCATTGGCCCGTTCGAGGATGATGC
>JAODBJ010000189.1 GCA_025463905.1 Actinomycetes bacterium | reverse complement strand
GGCGACCCACATGAGATCGAGCCGAGCGATCGGGTGATCGGCGGCACGGTCTATGGCGCGGCGCCGGCCTCGCCGTACTCCGACACGATTGATCTTCCCACCGAGGAGAACGTCGGCGGGGGGAATGGTCATGTCGACGATCTTCACGTCATGCCGGGCACCTATGTGCGATGCCGGTTCGGGCGGCGCTGGGTCGACGGGTTCGAGGTGGAAGATGTCGTCGAAGGTGGTGGTGTGACGCGCTATCGCGTCCGCCGTCGCTCCGACCGTTCGGTGTTGCACAAGTTGTTCGATGCCGACGACCTGCGCGCCGGCTCGCGTCCCGCGGCCCGCGCCGACGCCGATCGCACGCCACCCACCGACGCCGCCGACTGGCCTTCCTGACGCCACGCCACCCCCCACTCGTTTTGATCTCAGAAAAGCACCGAAAGCGGCCTGTTTCTGCGATCAAAACGAGTGGGGGCACCGTCATCCAAGCCGAAATTAGAGTCGCTTGGCTTCGATGATGCTGCGCAAGAAGTTGCGGGTCCGTTCGCGTTGCGGGTCGCTGAAGATCTGTTCCGACGGGCCCTCTTCCTCGATCTTCCCCGCGTAGAGAAATGCGACCTTGTTCGCGACCTGCTTGGCGAAGCCCATCTCGTGCGTCGCGATGAGCATCGTCATGCTCTCCAGCGCCAACTCGCTCACCAAGGTGAGCACTTCCGCCACCAGTTCGGGATCGAGCGCGCTCGTGACCTCGTCGAGCAACAACACGCGAGGTTGCATCGCGAGCGCGCGGACGATCGCAACACGTTGCTGTTGGCCGCCCGACAAGCGGTCGGGGTAGTCGTCGCGCTTTTCGAGCAGGCCGATGCGCGCGAGCAGCGTGTCGGCGCGTTGCAGCGCTTCTTTCTTCGACAACTTCAACACTTTGTGCGGAGCCAGCGCGACGTTCTGCACCACGCTCATGTGCGGGAAGAGGTTGAAGCTTTGGAACACGATCCCCACGTCGGCGCGCAACGCGTTCAGGTTCACGCCCCGGCCCGACACCCGTTCGCCGTCGATACGGATCTCACCGCCTTCGATCGTCTCGAGCGCATTCACGCATCGCAGCAACGTGGATTTGCCGCATCCCGAAGGCCCGATCAGGCACACGACTTGATGCTCCTCGACGTCGAGGTCGATGCCGCGCAGCACCTCGAGATGACCGAAGCGCTTGTGGACGTCGCGCAGCTCGAGAAATGCGGTCATTGCGCCTGCGTACGAGCCCGATCCCGTTTGATCAAGTAGTCGACGAAACGGGTGAAGGGGATAGTGATCACGAGGAAGCACATCGCGGCGCCGGTGACGGGCGAGAGGTTGAAGAACTGGTTCTTGTACTGCGATGCGATGTTGAGAATCTCCAGCAACCCGACGATTGACAGGAGCGCCGTGTCTTTCTGGAGCGCGACGAAGTCGTTGAGCAGCGGCGGGACGATACGCCGCACCGCCTGCGGCACCACCACGTGTCGCAGGGTTTGCATCTGCGACAGCCCGAGCGAACGCGCGGCCGCGGTCTGGCTCCAGTGGATGCTCTCGAGGCCGGCGCGATACACCTCGGCGACGTAGGCGCCGTACACGAGCACGAGCGCGAGGATGCCGAGCCAGAAGAGTTGATTGTCGGGGCTCAAACTCTTGAAGACCGGCACTTTCGCGAGGGAGAACCCGAACACGATCAGGTAGATCGTGATGATTGCCGGTACGCCGCGGAACACGTCGATGTACGTGATCGCCAGTATCCGAACCGGTGCGCACGCGCGTCCGGGGAGCATCCGCACGATCGCGACGAGGAGCGACCACGGGAGCACGAGCACTTCCGCGACCACGAAGAGCTTGATGTTCAGCCAGAAGCCGCGCAGCAGACCGGTGTGGGTGCGACGCCACATGTACGTCCAGTCGAGCATCACGTGCCGCACGCTGCCGTTGTTGCCTGCAAGCAGGAACGCGAGGAACGCGACGATCAACGCGGTGAGGCCGATGCCCACGACCACCCAGATGTGGTCGCGCGAGTCCTCGATGGCCATCCGTGCGTCTGCGAATGCTTCGCGCGCGGCGAGGCGCCGTCCGCGTAGCGACGCGGCGAGCGCAAGGAGCCCGTACCACGGCACCGCGAGGACCGTGACGCCGAGCGCAACCTCGATCACGCGGGCGACGACGAGCTGGCCGTGCGCGACCTGAAGCGACCGGTCGAAGTACCACAGCATCCACCACGTGAGGCCGGCGATTACGACGGCGGCCGCGGCGGTGACCGACGACGCGAGCAGGTTCCCCTGGAACGGCGCCGCCCGGCGCGGTCGCGCGCCGGGCGGTGCAATGCCGGTCAGTCCTGATCCGTCCACGCCGGTGGACCCCACGTCAACTCACCTTGATGACGGGGATGTTGCCGGGGTCGGCCGTGAGGTCCCTGGTGGCGAGTTGCTTGATCTGGCCGGAGTCCTCGAGTTGCTTGAAGACGGCATTGATCGCGCCGGTGTTGGTGGAGTCCTTCGGCAGGATCGCACCGTACTGATCGGGACCGCCGGGCTGATCGAACTGCGAGACCACCTCGAACTGTCCGTTCGAGCGCGCGGCCTCGCCGAGGTTGATTGCGGTGTCGATCAGTACCGCGTCGACCTGTCCGGCCGAGAGCGCCGTGTAGGCGTCGGGAAGCTGTTGGTAGACGCGGGGCGACTTGGCCGGCGCGATCTTCTTCAACAGGTCGATCGCGGTCGTGCCGGTCTGCACACCCCATTGGATCTTCTTCGCTTCGGCGAGGTTCGATACCGAGATTCCGCCGCCCTTCTTCACCAGGACGCCCTGGTTCGACTGGAAGTAGGGCATCGTGAACTTCACGACCTTGGCCCGATCACACGTGATCGAGATCTGAGACAGCGCGAGGTCGTACTTCGTGACCGTGCCGGCGACGATGGCGTCGAATCCGACGTTGCGTACCACGAACTTGCTCAGGCCCAACTTCGCTTGGATCGCTTTGGCGATGTCGTACTCGTAGCCCGCCTTGACCTTGGTCGGGTCGGTGTCGCTGCCTTCCCAGAAGCCGGGGCCCGGAAGGCTTGTGACGATCGTGAGCGTGTCGGGCGTGACCGGCTTGAAGTCGGAAATATTGCCGATGGTCTTGTCGTAGGCGTCGGCCGGCCCGCTACAGGCAGCCGCGCCGGCCGCGGCCGTGGTGGTCGTGTTGCCGCCGATGGTTGTCGTCGAGCTCGATTTGTTCGAACTCGACCCGCATGCGGCGAATATCCCGGCGAAGGCCAGGGCCGCGAACATTGACAACCATCTGCGCATGATCCCGCTCTCCCTCGAAGCCGCCGGATGGTCCCGCGACGCCGAGACACTATTGCGCGGCGGCCGCACTGGCAGATCACCTGGCGGTTGCGGCAGGGTTACGGTTCGCGCTGAACGCCGCGACATCAATCGGAAACAAACTCGACTCGATGTTGCAACGGCGGGCTAACGGTTGAGAAACGGACCCCTCGTACGTTCCTCGCCATGCGAAACATACTCAGCAAGGTGCGGGACCGGGATACCAGGCGATTATTCGGCCTGGTGCTCGGTGGGAAGATGCTGGGCATCCTCGGATTGCTCGGGATCCTGAAGGCTTTCACGTTCTTCTTCGAGACCGCCGCGGGCGCACAGACGGCGACGATCACTCACAAGGCCAACGATTTTGTGAGCCCGATCAACACCGTGTGGGTACTCGTCACGGCGTTCTTGGTGTTCTTCATGCAGGCGGGGTTCATGGCGCTCGAGGCCGGCTTCGCCCGGTCGCGTGAGAGCGTCAACATCCTGCTCGAATGTGTCTTCGACACATGCCTGTGTGGTGTCCTCTACTGGGCGATCGGTTTCGCGTTCCAGTTCGGGGCCGGCAACGGCTTTATCGGGCACCAGTACTTCTTCTTGCACGGGATGTCGGCGTCCTATGGCTCGACCGGCGTCGCCTTCCTCGCGTTCTTCCTCTTCCAGTTCGCGTTCGCCGACACCGCGTCGACGATCACGTCTGGCGCGATGGTCGGCCGTACCGGATTCAAGGGCGACATCCTCTACAGCGCTTGCGTGTCGGGCCTCATCTACCCGATCTTCGGGCACTGGGTGTGGGGTCCCGGAGGTTGGCTCGAGAATGGCAGTGGTTCGCTGTTCAAGGCGTTGGGGACCAACGGCGCCTTCTTCCGTGACTTCGCCGGTTCCACGGTGGTCCACACCGTCGGCGGGTTCATCGCGCTCGCGGGCGCAATCGCACTCGGCCCGCGCATCGGCCGGAAGTTCAAGCGAGACGGTGGCGGCCCAATGCCACCGCACGACCTCACGATCGGCGCCCTTGGTGGCGTGATCCTGTGGTTCGGTTGGTACGGGTTCAACCCCGGTTCGACACTGTCGGCGATGGACTGGGAAGGCATCGGCCGGGTCGCGACCAACACCACGCTCGCTGCGTGTTCCGCCGGCCTCGTTGCCGTGTTCTTCGTGTATCCACGCTCGAAGAAGTGGGACCTGGGTATCTCGGTGAACGGCTTCCTCGGAGGTCTCGTCGCGATTACCTGCCCGTGTTATTGGGTGTCGCCGGCTGGGGCACTCATGATCGGCGCGGTCGCCGGCATCGTCGTGCCGCTCGGGATCGATCTCCTCGAGCGTCTTCGCATCGATGACCCGATCGGCGCCTGGCCGGTCCATGGTGCCGCGGGAGTCTGGGGCACGCTCAGTCTCGGGCTGTTCGCCACCGGGCAGTACGGCATCCCGACCGCGGATGGCGTCGATAAGTCGACCCTCGTCAAGGGCCTCTTCTACGGCGGCGGTGCATCACAGCTGAAGGCCCAGTTCATCGGGAGTTTGGCGTGCGTGATCATCGTCACGAGCGTGGCGCTGGTCATCATGTTCGGCATCAGGTCGATCAAGGGTTCGTGGAACCTGCGGGTATCGCAGGAGGGTGAGCTCGAAGGGCTCGATATCCACGAGCACGGCACGCCCGCCTACCACATGGAATTCGGACAAGGGATGACCTATTCGACCCCGGCCGGGTTGCCTGCGGGCGGCCTCCCAGTGCCCAAGAGTGGGGCACCGGTCGACTCATCGGTATGACCGAGCCGAGCACGAGTTCCGTCGGGGATCCACTCATGGAAGAGCGAGTCCCTGACGGCGTGCCGCACCTCGACGAGTTCGGAGTGTTGCGCACTGCGCTCGGCTGGGTGTCACTCAGCCCGGTCCAGGAGAACATCGTGCGGTCGTTGATTGCCCACTTCGGGTCACCCGTCGCTCGCAAGGAACTTGCAGTGGCGGCGTGGCCCGAGGGTGGGCGCGACCTGCACACGATCGACATCCACATTCATCGGCTTCGCCCTCGGCTCACGAGCCTCGGGTTGGTCATCCATACGCTGCGGGGCCGAGGTTTTCTCCTTGAAAACCTCGAAGCCTGAACACGTACTCCGAGGAGGAGCATCGTGGTCCATCTGGTCACTGCCATTATCAAACCGTTCAAACTCGAAGAAGTGAAGGAAGCACTTCGCGGCGCGGGAGTTCTCGGACTCACGGTCAGCGAAGTGCAGGGCTACGGGCGCCAAGGTGGCAAGACCGAAACGTTCCGAGGTTCTGAGTACAAGATCGACTTCGTACCCAAGGTCAAGATCGACGCGGTCGTCGAGACCGCCGACGTCGACAAGATCATCGACATCATCGGCGACGCCGCGCGCACGGGGTCGATCGGCGACGGCAAGATATGGGCGGTCGACCTAGATCGGTTGGTGCGCGTCCGTACTGGCGAAACCGGCGAGGCCGCGATCTGACGACACCCTTCGCGCTGCTCGAGCACAGGCAGGGAGTTCTCGCCGACTCGACGTTGTCGGGGCGTAAGGCATGTGATGCCCTCGCTGCGGCGACCGACGAATGGCTCGCCGCGCTGCTCTTGGACGCCGCCGACGGTGATGTCGGCGGGCTCGCCCTCGTAGCGGCCGGCGGGTACGGGCGCAAAGAACTCGCACCCTGGAGTGATCTCGACGTCTGGCTGCTCCATACGGGGCGGCCAGACGTCGGCGCGCTCGCGTCGCGCATCTGGTACCCCATATGGGACGCCGGGTTGAAGCTCGGGCACGGCGTGTTCACCGCGAAGGAAGCGTTGACGCTCGCGGCGAACGACCTCGACACCGCGACGTCGGCGTTGTCGTTGCGTCCGATCGCCGGCGACCCGAGTGTGAGCGACGGGCTGGCTGAGCGCGCAGTGGCGCAATGGCGAAAACGCGGTGGTCGCTGGCTCGCCGATCTCGACCGGCGGGTGCAAGCGCGTCATGTCGCGGCGGGGGAGGTCGCGTTCCTGCTCGAGCCGAACATCAAGGAAGGACGCGGCGGGCTGCGAGATGTGCACGCGCTGGTGTGGGCGGGGCACGCGCGGTCGGTGCTAGAGAATGGCGACGCGTCAGCGTTGCACGAAGCCGAAGACGTGTTGCTCGACGCACGCGTCGCGCTCCACCGACTGGTGAACAAGCCTTCCGACGAACTCCTCCTCGAACGTCAAGACGGCGTCGCCACCGCGCTCGGCCTGGCCAACTCGGAAGCGCTGATGGCGCGCGTCTCAGCGTCGGCACGCACCGTCGCGTGGGTGAGCGACGAAGCTTGGCGCCGCGTGCGGTCGTCGCTCGCCGGGCCGGTAGGTCGCGTGTTCCGCCGCGACCGCGAAGTCGACGACGGGCTGGTGTTGCGAGACGGCAGCATTTCCGTGCAGGCGGATGTCGATATTGCGAACGACCCCACGATCGTGTTGCGCGCGGCGTCGGTCGCTGCGCGTGAGCAGGCGATTATTGATCGCCAGTCACTTGATCGACTCGCGGCCGAGGCCCCGCTGCTCGAGGGCACCTGGCCCGCGGCCGCGCGCGATGCACTCGTCGCGGTACTCGCTACGGGCCACGCCGCGATCCCGGTGCTCGAATCGCTCGACCAGCGGCGGCTCCTCGAACGCCTCCTTCCCGAATGGACGCCACTGCGCAGTCGCCCGCAGCGCAACGCGCTGCACGTCTACACGGTTGATCGGCACCTCTGCGAGGCGGCGGCGCAAGCGGCGAAACTCACCCGGCGCGTGGCTCGTCCCGATCTCCTCCTCGTCGGCGCGTGGCTGCACGACATCGGGAAGGGCTACCCCGGCGATCACACCGATGTCGGCATCGGACTCGTCTCGCGCATCGGCGAGCGCATGGGATTCGCGCCCGAAGATGTGGAGATCCTCATGGCGATGGTGCGCAACCATCTGCTGCTCCCCGACGTCGCGACGCGGCGCGACCTCGCCGACGCTGACGTGATCACCGCGGTAGCGGAACAAGTTGGCTCGCTCGCCGTGCTCGAACTGCTCGCTGCGCTCACCGAGGCCGACTCGATCGCGACCGGCCCCACCGCGTGGAGCGCATGGAAAGCCGAACTGGTTGACGAACTCGTGGAACGGGTCGCGGCGGTGTTGCGCGGTGAAACCAGTGCCGCGCGCGGGCGCCGCGAGGACTTCCCGAACGCCGAGGTGCGCGCGCTCATGGCGGCCGGCCGCACGACGGTGCGCTTCGAACCGCCGGAGATCACGGTGGTGGGTCCGGATCGGCCGGGCATGTTCAGCCGGGTTGCGGGCACGCTCGCCCTGAACAGCCTCACGGTGCTCGCAGCCGAAGCGGCGAGCGACGCCGGTACCGCCGCGTCGCGTTTTCGGGTCGAGTCCGAAGTCGAGGTCGACTGGCAACGGGTCTCCGAGCAGATCACACAGGCGCTCGACGGCCGCCTCGCGATCGAAGCCCGCATGTCGCAACGGCGTGCGTCACATCGGCGGGCGATGCGTAGTCAGGTGCTCGGCCGTGAACCATCGGTGCGCATCGACAACCACGCGTCCGCGAGCGCGACGGTGATCGAAGTGCACGCGCCGGATCGCATCGGCGTGCTCTACCGCATCACGCGCGCGCTCGCCGATCTGGACCTCGACATTCGCAGCGCGAAAGTCGCGACCCTCGGTGAAGAGGTGGTCGACTCCTTCTACGTGCGAACGGCGAGCGGCGCAAAGGTCGTGGACCGCGACCACCAACGCGAGGTGGAACGAGCGATCCTCTACCAAGTCGGCTTGTAGTTGGTCGCGCTCGCTGCGCAGCCCGCCGCCCAATGCGTATGGCCGCGCTATGAGAAGAGCGCGTCGAGGGCGAGGTCGACTGCGTTCGCGGCAACGCCCGACGCCACCGCAACGTCGGGTTCTGCGGGGCCGCTAACCGTGCGGTCGAAACACGCAGTCACCCGTTCCGACAAGAAGCGCGACGGCTGGCCGTAGGTGTGCGCGTCGTCGCGACCGCGGGGCCGGTCGTGGAACCGCAGCGGTACATACACGTGTAGCGCACGGCGCGGGCGCGTGGTGGCGACGTAGAAGAGCCGGCGCTCCTCCTCGAGTCCGTCGGAGTTGGTGAGCGCCATGTCGGAGGGGAAGTTGCCATCGGTTGCGTTGAGCACGTGCACCGCGTCCCACTCCAAACCCTTCGCGGAATGCACGGTCGAGATCACGAGCCAGTCTTCGTCGATCGAGGGAGGACCCGCGAGGTCGCCCGTGGAATGCGGCCCTTCCAGCGTCAACTCGGTTGCGACATCGGAGAGGTGCCGCGAGTTGCGAGCCGCCTCCACGAGTGCGTCGAGGTCGTTGCAACGCGCCGGCGCGTCGTCGTAGCGCTGCTCGAGGAGCGGAACGAGCGCAGCGCGCAACCGTTCGGCGTGCACCACCACCGGTTCGTTCGGCACACCGACCAGGGCGGCGTGCAGCGCGTCGGCGCGCTCGCGTGCGGTCGCAGGCAGGCAAGCCCGCGCTTCGGGCCAGCGCTCGAGCACACCTTGTTGATCGAGCACGAGTGCGTCGATCATCCGGCGCGCGGTTGCCGGGCCGACACCGTCGAGCAATTGCAGCACGCGGAACCAGGCCAGCTCGTCGCGCCGGTTGTCGGCCAGGCGGAACAGGCAGATGAGGTCCTTCACGTGCGCGGCTTCGAGGAACCGCAGGCCGCCGTACTTCACGAACGGCACCCGCCGCGCCGAGAGCTCGAGTTCCAACAGCGCGCTGTGGTGTGCGGCGCGTACGAGCACCGCCTGGTCGCGGAGTCGCACGCCTTGCTCGCGTTGTTCGAGCACTCGATCGCACACCGCGGCCACCTGCGCGTCTTCGTCGCGGCACGACACGAGTTCGGGTGGCGCACCGGCACCGCGTACGGCGACGAGGCGCGCCTCGAAACCTTCCGGTGCGTCGGCGCCGATCGAGTTCGCGACGTCGCAGATGGCCTGGGTGGAGCGGTAGTTGCGGTGCAGCACGATGGTCGCGGCGCCCGGGAACGCGGCGGCGAAGTCGAGGAGATGGCGCGGGCTCGCGGCGCGGAAGCCGTAGACCGCTTGCGAGTCGTCGCCCACCACCGTGATGCGGTCGTCGTTCGCTCGCAGTGCCTGCAAGACGTCGACCTGGAGCGCGTTCACGTCCTGGTACTCATCGACCAGCACATGATCGAACGCGGCGCCGAGGGTCTTACCGAGCTGCTCGTCGGAAAGCGCGGCGCGCCACCACAAGAGCAGATCGTCGAAATCGAGCAGCCCGAGCGTGCGTTTGCGCGCCACGTACTCGCGGCAGATCTCACCGATCGGCTCCACGAGATCCGCACACCACGGCGCGACGCTCTCGACGACCGACGAGAGCGGCTGTTGCATGTTCACCGCGCGCGAGTAGAGGTCGAGCAGCGTCGACTTGCGGGGAAAGCGCCGGCCGCGTTGGCGCGCCCACCCGTGCGCTTCGCGCACGAGATCGAGCACGTCGGCGGCGTCGGCCGTGTCGAGCACCGAGAAGCCCTCGGCGAGACCGAGTTTGGTGGCATGCCGCCGCAGAGTGCGGTGCGCGACGGAGTGGAACGTTCCGCCCACGACTCGAGCGCGCGGTGCGTCGCGTTCGAGCAACGACTGGGCGCGTGTGAGCATCTGCCGGGCGGCGCGGCGCGTAAAAGTGAGAAGCAAGATGCGCTCGGCCCGGGTGCCGCGGCCCACCAGGGTTGCGACCCGGGCAGTGAGCGCGGTGGTCTTCCCGGTGCCCGCGCCCGCGACCACCCGCAGCGGGCCACCGGTGAAGGTGGCGACGGCTTGCTGCTCGGGGTTCAGCTCGTCGAGTACGAACACGCGTTCGCATGCTACCCCGAGGGGCGTGCGTCGATAGGGGACACTATTTGTCCCCTATCGACGCACGCATTACTTGATCTGGTAGACGGGGTTCACGATGGCGAGACGGCCGTGGTGGTCGATGCTCATGCCCTCGACCGTCATGGTCGTGCCGATCGTGATGCCGCCGATGCCCCGGCGGCCGAAGAACACGACGGAGATGCCGCCCGTTCCGTCGGACAGCGTGTACTCGAGGCTCGGGTTCCCGGCGAGCGGTTCGACGCGCACGGCAGTGACCCGTCCGGAAAGGCGCACTTGCTGGCGCCAATGGACACTGCCGATCGGTGTGGTGCCGTCGTCGTGCAACGCCGGCGCGGTCACCGATGTGGATGCGCGCTTGCTCTTCCCGTTCCCGTTCCCGTTCCCGTGCTTTCTCTTGCTCCCGTTCGCATCTACGTCGGCGGTTGTTGTCGCGCCGGCTCGGTCGTCGAAGTGGAACGGCACCGTCGTGACGTTGGCGTGGGGAAGTTTCGAGATCTCGCGCGAGAGCGCCTCCGCGGTCTGGTCGTGGAGGATCCGGTGCCACACGCCGTTGTACATGCGTTCCGGCAACAGCACGCACACTTCCGCGTCGCCGCTGCTGAGCTCGTGGGCCACGGTTTCCACTGCCGCGCGGGTGATGCGCCGATCGGGGCACTCGATGCATTCGAGCGCGAGGTTTGCCATGCCGTGCTTGCGCCACTCGGCGGCCAGTTCGTCGGCGTGTTGCTGGTCGATCACGAAGTGGACCGCGCGCAGGTCGTCCGGTCGCAGGGCGCGGCCGAACTGCATCGCGCGCACGACCGCCAGGTCGAAGGTGTCGATGAACACCATCACGGTGAGTCGTTTGCGCACCGGCGCAACGACCGCTTTCGGCACGTCGATTTCGAGTGCCACTGCTTCTCGCTCGTACTGCTTTGCGAGCCGCACCAGGAAGAAGACCATGATCGGGACGAGCACGATGATGACCCAGGCGCCGTGCGCGAACTTCGTCACCGCGATCACGATGTCGACGACGAAGGAAAGGACCGCGCCCATGCCATTCACGAAGAGGCCCCAGCGCCATCCCTCTTCCTTCTCGCGGATGTGGTGCTTCGCCATGCCCGCTTGCGACAGCGTGAACGACGTGAACACGCCGATCGCGTAGAGCGGGATGAGTCGGTCGACCTTGGCATCGGTCGCCAGCAACAACACGATCGCGGCGATCGAAAGGAAGATGATGCCGTTCGAGAACACGAGTCGGTGCCCGCGTTTGGTGAGTTGCCGCGGCATGAAATGGTCGCCGGCGTGGAACGACGCGAGGCGCGGGAAGTCGGCGAAGCTCGTGTTCGCGGCGAGCACGAGGATGAGCATCGTGCCTGCCTGCAAGCTGAAGTAGAGAACCCGACCGAACCCGCCGCTGCCGTACACGAGGTCGCCGACCTGCGAGATCACGGTCGGGGTGCCCTTGTCGAACGGTCCTACGTGCATATGCGCCGCGAGTACCGACACGCCGAGGAACATCGCGCCGAGCAGCGTGCCCATGACCACGAGGGTTGAACGCGCGTTCTTCCACTCGGGTTTTTTGAACGCGGGCACACCGTTGGAGATCGCCTCGACGCCGGTGACGGCCGCACCACCTGACGCGAACGCGTGCATGACGACATACGCGGAGGCGCCCAAGAGCAATCCACCGCCACTGACACCGAAATGCATGAGACCGTGCGCGTGCGTCGGCGCCTTCGGCAGGTGGCCGAGGGTCATCTGGTAGAGGCCCCAACCGAGGAGCGCAACCATGTTCACGATGAAGAAGTAGGTCGGGACGGCGAAGACCTTCCCCGATTCCCGCACGCCGCGGAGGTTGCCGTAAGCGATGATCACGACGAACACCACCGAGATCGGCAAGATCCACGCGGTGAACATCGGGAACGCCGACGCGAGCGCGGCGGTACCGGCCGCGACCGAAACCGACACCGTCAACACGTAGTCGGTCAACAGCGCGACACCTGCGACCTGCGCGGGCAGCAAACCGAAGTTGTCGCGCGTCACCATGTACGCGCCGCCGGCAGTCGGGTAGGCCTTGATCGTCTGGCGGTAGGAGAGGATCAAGAACCCGAGGACGACGAGCATCGCGATCGTGATCGGGACGACGAGCGCGAACGCGGCGAGCCCGACGATGGGCACGAGCACGCGGAGGATTTCTTCCGTTGCGTACGCCGACGACGACAGGTTGTCGGACGCGAATACCGCGAGCGCGGTAGGCCGGCCGAGGCGTTCTTCTTCGAGCGCCTCCGTGTGCAGCGGCGGGCCGAGCATTTTGTTCTTCAACCGGTACCGCCGTGTCGGCGGTAGGAGCTGCACGCCCGGGGTGTTCGGCGCCGGCGCCGGCTGTATTCGGTTCGGGTGCGCGCGCGTCGAGCCGGGGGCCTCCGCGGGCTGCGGGGCCTGGGTTGGTTCTTCGGTGAGCAATCCGACGCCTCCGGTGCCGACGCCGGTCGGCGCCGCGCACTACGGAAGCAGCAGATTCGTCAAGGCGCCGTCAGCAACCGGGACGCCGGTATCAAGAAACCGTCAAATTCGCGCGGGCGTGTTCACAACCGCGCGAGGAACGACTTCCCGTTCGGCGTGCCGAGGCCGGTCACGTTGTCGTAACCCGGTGTGGTCTTGATCGTGAGCCCCTGGAAGTCGAAACCGCGAATACTCACGACGGTGCCGTTGGTGGCGTCGATACCGTTCAAGTAATCGACTCGGACGTCAGCCGCCTTGACGTGCGTCACGTCGTTGAAAGCCGCGGTCCCGGCGTTGTCGTAGAGCATCGGGTTCACGAATCCGTGCGCGACGCCGCTGTTCTGGTCGGCGAGCGCCATGATCCCGGCAAACAGCGGCGACGAGAGGCTCGTACCACCGATGCGGTACTCGTCGTACTTCGTACCTTCGGGGAACACCTGCGTCTGACCTACGAGCATGCCCGTGTTCGGGTCGCCGTCGAGCGAGACGTCGGGTACGACGCGGCCGTGCCGCCCTGGCACCTGGTTCACACGAGTGAGCGCGTCGGGCACCACGCCTTCCTGGTAGGCCGGCTCGGCGAACAACCGGCTCGTACCTCCGCCAGAGCCGTAGAGGAACGCGTCCGGCGTGGGCGGCTTCCACTTGCCGTTCTTCTTCAGCGTGCTCTTCGTGGTTTCCCAACCGGTTTCGAGGACGCGATGGCCGTCGGCGCCGATGCCGATACTCGTGCCGCCGACCGCGGTGACCCACGGGCTCGATGCCGAGAAGTCGGCCGACGGGGACTTCAGCGTGGTGCTCTCGTCGCCGTTGTCGCCCGACGAGAAGTAGAGGCCGATGCCTTCCATCCCAGCCTGCACCGCGATGTTCGTGAACGCCGAGACTTCGTCAGCGGGGATGTCTTCACCGAGATCGCCGTAGCTGTTGCTCACGATCTGCGCAAGGTGATCAGCGACGATCGCGTTCACCGCTTTGTCGAGGGAGATGCTGGTGCAGTCGGAGCCGCCGACGAAAAGGATGTTGGCGCCCGGTGCCATGGCGTGCACGGCTTCGACGTCGAGCGTTTCCTCACCGAACCAACCCGACGCGTCACACGGGCCGATGAGCGAGTGGGTCGGCTTGAACACCAACTGCTTGAACTGCTTCGTGGTCAGCGGATGCGTCGGGTCGTTACGGCTCGCGTACGTCTGCGCGTCGGCCAGGATCGTCGGTGACGCGAACGCGTCGACGATCGCAACGGTGGTTCCGGTGCCGTCGACGCCTTTGCTCACGACGCTGTCGAACCCGTACGCCGCGCGCAGTTGCGGAGGCTTGTATCCGCAGGGCGCGTAGGGAACCTTCGTGCCGTAGGGCGGGTAGTTCGGAATCGTTGCCGTCGCCTGCGCCCAGTACGCGGAGCACGGCGGCGCGTTGCGAAACCCGCCGGGCAGCGGGATCCCCTTGCGCGGCGAGGCGCTCGCGGCCGGCGAGGTGCCCGGAGCATTGTTGCCGGTGGTGTTGAGCGGGTGGAGCAACGAAAGCGCCTGATCCACACCGATCACGCCGCTCACGATGCCGGCGAGCGACGCGGGCACCGAGAGGTTCCGGTCCGCGGAGCGCAGCACTTTGCCCTTCACGTGGTACTGGCCGAGGTTCACGCCGAACGCCGCAGCAATATGCGCGATAGATCCGGTCGCTTCGACGTATTGGTTGTTGCTCGGCACGCCGTTGATCGTGAAGCCGGCGGC
>JAODBJ010000152.1 GCA_025463905.1 Actinomycetes bacterium | reverse complement strand
GATGCACCCGGCGCAGATCGCGCATCGTGATAATGAATTGGGGAGCCATACGGGGCACGGTACCGCCGCGACCTCCGGTCTCCCGACCCCTGGAGGTAACGGTGCCCGACGTCAACGAGATCGCCGACCGCTACATCGATGCGTGGGCAGCGCTCGACCCGGTGGGCGCGACCGGCGCCGGCGTACCCGGCCACGACGCGGAAATGACCGACTACTCCCCCGACGGCATCGATGCTCGCGTGATGCTCTCCAACAGTGCGCTGGCCGAGCTCGCCGCCGCGCCGCGAGCAGACGACCGTGACCGCATTGCTGCCGACGTGATGACGGAACGTCTCCGGGTCGGTATCGACCAATACGCCGCCGGAGAACGGTGGCGCGATCTGCGCATCATCGGCAGCCCGGTGCAGTCGATCCGCGCCTGCTTCGACCTCATGGCGTTCGACACGCGAGAAGACTGGGAAACCGCGGCGACGCGAATGGAACACGTTCCCGAAGGGATCGCCGGGTTCGAGTTGACGCTACGCGAGGGGATGTCGCGCGGCGTCGTCGCGGCCCGCCGTCAAGCGCTGGCCTGCGCGCAACAAGCAGCCACGTGGGGCGGCGAAGTGGAAGGGCCCGCCCCGTTCTTCATGGACCTCGCCGACAAGTACGGCGCGCTCGAGTTCGACGACGCACCGCTGGGAACGCGCCTCGAGCACGCTGCGCAAACCGCGACGGCGGCATACGGGCGTCTCGCGCGTTTCCTGCGAGAGGACTACGCCCCGAAAGCGGCAACGCGCGACCCGGTGGGTGAGGAGCGTTACGTGCTGTTCGCGCGTGCGTTCCTCGGCATGGAACCCGACGTCGCCGAGATCTACGAGTGGGGATGGGAAGAGCTCGCGCGTATCGAGCACGCGATGCGCGAGGTCGGCGAACGGATCCTGCCCGGCGTGCCGTTGAACGAAGTGATCGATCACCTCGAACACGCACCCGAGCGCATCATCGACGGTGTCGACGCGTTCCAACGCTGGAATCAGGGCCTCATCGACCGCACGATCGCCGAGCTCGACGGCAAGCAGTTCGACATCGCGCCGCCACTGCACCGCTGTGAGGCGATGATCGCACCGCCGGGTGGCGCGGCGGCGATGTACTACACGGGCCCGAGCGAAGACTTCTCACGTCCCGGTCGCACCTGGTATCCCACGCTCGGCAAGACCCGCTTCCCGCTCTGGCGTGAAGTGTCGATCTGTTACCACGAAGCGGTGCCCGGCCATCACTTGCAGGTGGGCCAGACTCGCTACCTCGCCGATCAGCTCACGCGGTTCCAACGCATCCACGGCTTCGTGTCGGGCCACGGCGAAGGTTGGGCGCTCTACGCCGAGCGGCTGATGGGCGAACTCGGCTACCTCGACGACCCGGCGTTCGAGCTCGGCATGTTGAGCGCGCAGGCGATGCGCGCAGTGCGCGTCGTGGTCGACATCGGTATGCACCTTGAGTTGCCGATCCCGTCCCACGAGCGTTACCACCCCGGCGAACGTTGGACGCCGGAACTCGCGTTGCCGTTCGTGATCGAACGCTCGATGTTCCCGCCCGACTTCATGCGCTCGGAGGTAGACCGCTACCTCGGTTGGCCGGGCCAGGCGATCAGTTACAAGGTCGGCGAACGCGTCTGGCTCCAAGCGCGCGCTGACGCGCGCGCTCGTCACGGCAGCAACTTCGACCTGAAGCAGTTCCACATGTACGCACTCAACCTGGGCGGTATGGGCCTTGAACCGCTGCGCGCCGAGCTCGCGCGCTTCTGATCGAGCCGGTGCCGTAACCTCTTGCGCGTGACCGCGACCGAAGTGGGGCCGCTCGCGGGTTTCTCTTGTTCCACGTTCACGCACGGCACCGCTACGCGTGAAGTGTTCCGGAGCGGGAGCGGGCCGGGAGTCATCATCATCCACGAACTGCCAGGCATCACCCCGGCAGTTGCCGACTTCGCGCGCCGCGTTGTCGACGCCGGCTTCACGGTGCTCGTGCCATCGCTCGTCGGCACGCCCGGCAAACCCGTATCGCTCGGCTACACGATGAAGTCGGTTACCCAAGTGTGCATTTCGCGCGAATTCTCGACCTGGGCGATGAACAGCACATCGCCGATCATCGAATGGCTCCGCGCGCTGGCCCGCGCGTTGCACGCGGAAGTAGGTGGCCCGGGGGTCGGCGCGGTGGGCATGTGCTTCAGCGGAGGTTTCGCACTCGCGATGGCCGTCGAAGAAGCGATGGTCGCGCCAGTCTGCAGCCAACCATCGCTCCCGTTCGCGATCGGCTGGGCGCGCACGCGCGATATCGGGTTGTCGCCGACCGACCTCGAACTTGTGCGCGAGCGAACCGTCGCCGGGCAGTGCGTGCTCGCCCTGCGCTTCACCAACGACCGTATGGTCCCCGCAGTCCGGTTCCAGCGGCTGCGCGACGAACTGGGCGATCGCTTCACCGCGGTGGAGATCGATTCCTCGCCGGGCAACCCGCACGGCATCCGCAAAATCGCCCACTCGGTGCTCACCGAGGAGTTTGCCGACCGGCCCGGCCACCCGACGCGTGACGCATTCGACCGGGTTGTCGCGTTCTTCACGGAACGCTTGGCGTCGGGTTAGGAACTTTTCCGCGTGGCGCTGTCGTCGAAGTCGCGCGTGGCTGTCACAACCGACGCTCTCCCGGGTGCCACCAGCGCTTCGCGGCGCTTCGATCGCCCGACGGTCGTGCGCCTCTCGGTGATCTTCGTCGTGATGGCGGTCGTGGTCGGCGCCACGTGGGCGACGTTCGCGGGCGTCCGGGGCGACATCGAGCGGACCGGCACGCGCCTCGCCGCCACAAGCGCGCAACTCCACACCACCAGCCGGCAACTCCATGCCGCCTCGCAAGCTCGCGAGGCAGCGACGGCGCGCCTGGGCACCGCGAAGAACAATCTGGACGCGGCGCGCACCGGTCGCGACATCGCGTTCGGGCACCTCCAAGCGACGCAGCGCGAACTCAACCTGCAGCAGTCGCACCTGACGGCGGCCTCGAAGGACCTGACCAACCGCTTCCTGCGCCTCGCGAACCTGAACCAATGCCTCGGCGGGGCGTCGAAGGCACTCAACCAGGCGGCCGTATCGGACCTCAACGGCTTGGCGCGCACGCTTGCGTCCATCCAGGCCTCATGCAACGCGGCGCGGGGCACGGCATGACCACCCCTCCGCGTGCCGGCTCCGACGACCGGAACTACGACGACGACATTGCCGCCGCGCTCGACCACCCGCGGCGCCGGCGCTGGTTGACGATCGCCGCGGTGCTGTGCGCGCTCGCATGTGTCGCGATCCTCGCGAGCGAATACGTGGCCGCCCGTCACACGCTGCACCGGGAACGAGCGGCGCTCGCAGTGGCGACCGACGGGCTGCACCAGGTGCGCACGTCAGTCACCGACGTCCGCGGGCGCACGACCGCGCTCAACCAGCAGACCGCAACCGTGGCGCGCACGGCTCGCGCCGTGCGTACGCAGCGCAGCTACTTCGCCGCGCTCACCCAGAACGCGTCGAAGAACCTCTCGGGCGTCAAGGACCAGCTCAACCAGGCCGAGATCGCGCTTCTCGGCGTCGCGTCGAACACGAACCAGGTCGCGCACTGCCTCGACGGCATTTCGTTGGCGAGCAACGACATCAGCCACGGCGACAGCCACGGCGCCGCGAACGCCCTCAACACTTCGGCCGCCGACTGCGCCAAGTCCTTCGCCCTCGCCACGGGAGCGGCCGTCCCGTACGACTTCCCCGACCCCTACGTGCTGGCCGCCAACAGCCAGTACTACGCGTATTCCACCAACTCCGGCGCCGGCGACATCCAGGTGCTGGCGTCGCCCGACCTCGGGTCGTGGCACTTCGTCGGCAACGCACTGAGCCGGCTGCCCGGGTGGGCGGCCCCGCATTCAACGTGGGCGCCGTCGGTAATGGCTCGTGGCGGCGGCTACGTCGTCTATTACACGGTGCGCGAGGCCGCCACCGGCCGCCAGTGTGTGTCGCGCGCAGTGTCGCGGTCGCCCGCCGGGCCGTTCGTCGACACATCGGGTGGGCCTCTCGTGTGCCAGCCGGGCGGCTCCATCGACCCGAGCCCCTATGTCGACGCGGGTGGCAACCCGTGGTTGCTCTGGAAGGCCGAGGGCTACCCCGGCGCCGCGGCCACGATCTGGTCGCAGCCGCTCACCCCCGACGGCAAAGCGCTCGCGGGCACGGCGAGCGCCCTCATCGCCGCCGACCGCTGGTACGAGGCGGGTGTGGTGGAAGGCCCGTCGATGTTCGGGCTGAACGGCGAGTTCGTGCTCATGTATTCAGCCGGCAACTGGCAGACCCACGGCTACAACGAGGCCTACGCCGTGTGTTCCGGACCCGCCGGGCCCTGCACGAAGCCGGGCGACGGGCGAGTGCTCACGAGTGGGAGCCGCCTCGCCGGGCCGGGCGGCGGTGAAGTGTTCGCTAGTGGTGGCGGGCTCTGGCTCGCGTTCCACGCGTACAACGAAGGCGCCGTCGGCTACCCGAACAGCCGGTACCTACACGTCGCCCCACTGCACCTCGTGAACGGCCGACCAGTGATCGGCACCAGCACGTGACGGCTGGTGCTTAGGCGAGCTGTTCCTGGAGGCGGGTCAGTGCGTCGTCTTCGCTGACGTCGAGCGCGAAGCTCAGTTCCGACACCAAGACGCCCCTGGCCTTCACGAGCATGGCCTTCTCACCGGCCGAGAGGCCCTTGGTGACCTCCCGCAATGCCAGGTTTCGTACCACTTCAGCCACTTGGTACACGTCGCCCGACTTGAGCTTCTCCTGGTGGTTCTTGAACCGCCGGCTCCAGTTGGTGGGCTCGCGCACGTCCTTCTTGGAGAGCAGCTGGAAGAGGTCGTCGACGTCTTCGGCCGAGATGGGCGGCCGCATGCCGACTTCCTCGGCCTTGTCGGCGGGGACGGCGAGCGTGAGGTCGCCGTGGGCCATCTTGAGGACGAAGTACTCCGTCTTCTCGCCGAAGGCTTCCCGCATCTCCTTGCGCTCGATCACCGCCGCACCGTGATGGGGATACACGACGCGATCGCCGACCTTGAACGCCATTGCACGCTCCGTACTCAACTGCCAGGGAAAAAGCAAGACATAGTACCAGTGCTGCGCCGCGGCCCTTCCCGGGCCCGGCAACCCGAAATCCCGAAACGTGACGTACACCCCTCACGGGGTGGCGCCGGCGCTTCACCGATTGCGCGAACCGGACATCTCTGTATAGTCGCACTGCGCAGTTGAACGACCACTGTGCGCTGTCCAGTTCCAGCTGCCGCACCCTGCCGGCGGGCCACGGGTGCGAAAGGGTCGCCATGTTCGAGCATGCGAGAGCGGCTCGCGCCGAAGGGCTAACTGCGGCACCACCACACCTCTCCACGGGAGCTGTCCTCGACCGCGCCCCGCTGATCGTGTGCGACGTCGACGGCCACATCACCTGGGCGAGTGCGGCCGGAGCCAACCTCCTCGGGGTCTCCCCCGGCATGTGCGGACTCCTCGACGCGGTCGACGAAGAAGATCGCGCCCGAGTGGGCCAGGAGCTGGCCCGCATCGCTGCGTCACCCGGGTCCGGCCGGCGCACCGAATTCCGGGCCGTCCGACTCGACGGCTCGCAGCTCTACCTCGAAGCCGACGTCGCCTGCGTGGTCGACGATCGCGGCGATCCCGCCCTCGTGTTGTGCTTGCACGACATGACCGCTCGCTACGAGCTGGAACGCGAGCTGTACCACCGCGCCCTCCACGACCCGCTCACCGCGCTGCCGAACCGGGCACTGCTGGAAGACCGGCTCGAGCAGGCCGTCGCGCGGCTGCGCCGCGCCGTCAACGGCGAAGCGCTCGTCGTGCTCTACGTCGACATCGACCGCTTCAAGCACGTCAACGACGCCTACGGTCACGAAGCGGGCGACCGCGTCGTGCGGGAGGTGGCACGTCGCCTGCTCAGTGCGGTGCGACCGGGCGACACCGTTGCGCGCGTCGGCGGCGACGAGTTCGTGATCGTGTGCCCCGACACCACCTACGCAGTACTCGACGACCTCGCAGGACGTCTGTCGGTGGTGATCTCCGAACCCATGAACCTTCCGGGCCGCAACCTACGCGTCACCGCGAGTATCGGCATTGCCGTCGCGAACGCGGACGCGCAACCGGTGCAACTCCTACGCGAAGCCGACGCCGCGATGTACCGCGCCAAGCGGGCCGG
>JAODBJ010000124.1 GCA_025463905.1 Actinomycetes bacterium | reverse complement strand
GTGTACGGCTTCCACCGCATGTCGCTCGCGGTCGGTTCGTTCCTCGGTCCACTGCTCGCCGGGCTGCTCGCCCACTACTTCAACTGGCGGGTGCCGTTCATCGTGTTCGCCGCGCCGACGCTGGTGTTCGTCGTGCTGGCGTTGCGACTCCACGAGCCGAAACGCGGCGCGTGGGAACGCCAAGCAATGGGTGCGACGGACGCGGTGATCGCCACTGACGAGGTCCCGCCGTCGTTCGCCGAGTCGACGCGGATCCTCTGGCAGATCCGAACGCTGCGCCGGATCTGGTTCTCGCTGCCGTTCCTCGCCGCGACGTTCCTCGGGCTCTCCGCGCTCACGTCACTCTTCTACGAGCACGTCTACCACCTCGACACGCAGGCCCGCGGATTCCTCACCGCGGCGACCGAACCCGCCCAACTCATCGGCATCCTCGTTGGCATCCCGATCGCGACACGCACCATCGTGAAAGACCCGGCCCTCGCGTTGCGGTTACTCACGATCGTCGGCATCCTCGTCGCGGGCGCGGTCGCGTTGTTCGCGCTCTCGCCGTCGTTGTGGATCGCAGTCGCGATGCACGCGCTGTTCACCGGGCTCGCCGCGTTGCTCGCGCCCGGCATCTTCGCGGTGCTGTCGCTGACCATCCCGCCGAAGGTGCGGTCGCTCGGCTACTCGATGGCGTCGCTGTTCATCCTGCCCGGCGTGCTCGCGCTGCAACTCGTCGGGTGGATCGCCGACACCTGGGGCATCCGGCAGGGCATCCTCGTCATGGTGCCGATCGTGCTCATCGGCGCGTGGACGCTGTCGTCGGCGTCGATGTACGTGAAGTCCGACATCAACCGGGTCTGGACATCCACGTTCGCCCAGGCGGAGGTCGCGTACAAACGCAGTCAAGGGCTCGCCAAACTCTTACTCGTGCGCAACCTGGATGTCGCGTACGACGGGGTCCAAGTGTTGTTCGGCGTGGACTTCGAAGTCGACGAGGGCGAGATCGTCGCGTTGCTCGGTACGAACGGTGCCGGCAAGTCGACGTTGATCAAAGCGATCTGCGGCCTCGTCGAAGCCACCAACGGCGCCGTCATTTTCGACGGTCGTGACGCAACCTACGCACCGCCGTACGAAGTGGCGGCACGAGGCATCGTGCAGGTGCCCGGCGGCCAGGGCGTGTTCCCTTCGCTCACCGTGGAGGAGAACCTCCGGCTCGCGTCGTGGCTGCAGCGCCATAATCCCGCGGCCGCCCAAGCCGCCCGCGAGCGCGTACTGGAGCGGTTCCCGGTACTGCGCGACCGTTTGCAGGAACCCGCCGCGAATCTCTCGGGTGGCCAGCAACAGATGCTCACGCTCGGCATGGCGTTCATCACCAAACCGCGCCTGCTCATGATCGACGAACTGTCGCTCGGTCTCGCGCCGACGATCGTCGCCGATCTCCTCGAAGTCGTGCGTGAGCTGCGCACCGAGGGCGCCACGATCATCCTCGTCGAACAGTCGGTGAACGTCGCGCTCACCGTTGCCGAAACCGCCTACTTCATGGAGAAGGGCGAGATCCGGTTCCACGGCAACACCGCGGAGCTGCTCGAACGCCCCGACGTGTTGCGTTCGGTGTTCCTGGAAGGCGCGGCCAGCGCGACCGGCCATCTCGTTCCTGCACGCGACGGCACGCCGGTTCTGCAGATACGCGAACCGTCCCCGCTCGCCGCATCGGCGGCGCTCGCCGCCGCCACCAGCGAGTCGGGCAACGGCCAGGGCGCTGACACTGGCTCTGGCGCGACACGAGAAGCTCGCCTCGAAGTCGACTCGGTGTCGAAGCGTTTCGGCGGCATCAACGCACTCACCGACGTGTCGTTCGAGGTCGCGCCGGGCGAGGTCGTGGGGTTCATCGGCCCGAACGGTGCCGGTAAGACGACGCTGTTCGACGTGCTGTGCGGCTTCCAGCCGTCTGACGGCGGCGACGTGTTGCTCGACGGCGTCGCGATGACCTCATTCGGGCCCGACGCGCGGGCGCGCCGAGGGGTCGGCCGGTCGTTCCAAGACGGTCGCTTGTTCCCCGCGCTCACCGTGTGGGAGACCATCGCGGTCGCGCTCGAGCGCAGCATCGAAGTACGCGACCCCGTACTCGCCGCGCTCAACATGCCGGTCGTCGCCGATAGCGAAGCGAAAGTGGCGCGGCGGGTCGAGGAACTGATCGCGCTCATGGGCCTCGGCGCGTTCCGCGACAAGTTCGTGCGCGAGCTGTCCACGGGATCGCGCCGCATCGTCGACCTCGCGTGTGTCGTCGCGCATCAGCCGAAGGTCTTGCTGCTCGACGAACCGTCGTCGGGCATCGCACAGCGCGAGGCCGAAGCACTCGGCCCGTTGCTCCTGCGCATCCGCGACCTCACCGGCGCAAGCGTGCTCATCATCGAGCACGACGTGCCGCTGCTCACATCGATCTCGGACCGGATGATCGCGCTCGATCTTGGAGAGATCGTCGCGATGGGAACACCGGCCGAGGTGGTGCGTGACCCGCGCGTGGTCGGGTCGTACCTCGGTGAATCCGAGGACGTCATTGCTCGAAGCGGTTCCCGCGCCGGCGGGAACGGGGGAGGAAACGGTCAATGAGCGATCCGCAGGCGAGTCAGCCGCCGAACGGAGGCGCCGGTGGCGCCGCCAAAGCGTTGCGACGCTACGGGCCGATAGGGGTGATCGTCGTCGTGATCGGCGCCATCGCAATCGGCGCCGCGATGAAGAACAACAACAACGACAGCAACAAGAAGGTCACTGCCGGCAGCGGCACGACCGGCACGACCAGCAACCTGCCGATCACCTTCCAGGACGCGAAGGCGCAAGGGAAGACGATCGACTTCGGTCCGACCTGCGACCCGAAGACGGGGCGGGTCGCGATCCCGCTCCTCACCGCGCCGCAGTGCGTACAGCCATGGGACGCCACCAAGAGCAACGGTGGCGCGACCGCGCCCGGCGTGACCGCAACGTCGATCAAAGTTGCGGTGTATGTGGGCCAGAACGACCCGTTGCAGCAGGCATTGGTGGGCAGCGCCGGCGCGTCCACGAGTCCGACCGACTACTACAAGACCGACGTCGGATACCTCAAGGGGTTCGAGAAGGCCTTCCAGATGTACGGGCGCAAACTCGACATCGTTCGCGTCGACGCATCCGGCGGCCCTGCCGACCATGCCGCGGCGCTTGCCGATGCGGTGAAGATCAGGCAACTCAAACCGTTTGCAGTGATCGGTGGACCGGCGCAGGCGCCCGAGTTCTGGCGCCAGATGGCGAAGGCCAAAATCCTCTGCATTGGGTCATGCTCGGTCGCCGCGAGCGAAATCCAGGTGAACGCGAACGCGCCGTACGTGTGGCCGCAGGGAATCGCGCCCGAACAGGACGACGACCTTCTTGCCGAAATGGTCGGCAAGCAGCTGGCCGGCAAGAACGCGGTGTACGCGGGCGACACAAAGATGCACAGCAAGAAGCGCGTCTTCGGGTGGATCCAAGCCCAAACCGAGAACGGTCAGTTCGTGAAGCGCAACGCGCGCTTGTTCAAGGAGCTGAACGACAAGTACGGCGTCACCGTGAAGGCCACGGTCACCTATCTCTTCGACCCTTCCCAGGCCCAGAACATCGCACGCACGGTGATCAACAAGATGAAGGCTGCGGGCGTCACCACGATCATGGTGTCGGCCGACCCGCTCATCCCGGCGAACTACACACAAGAGGCGACCGCGCAGGACTACTTCCCCGAATGGGTGATTGCCCCCTCCGTGTATGTCGACACCTCCATCTTCGGCCGGACGTACGACCAGAAACAGTGGGCGCACGCGTTCGGGATCACGGCATTGCCGGCTCGCGGACCGCGAGAGGAAGGCGAATCCTTCTCCATCTACAAGTGGTTCACCGGTGGCCCGCCGCCCATCAACGCGCAAGGCATCCCATACGCCCGCGCGTCGCTGTTCATGATCGGCGTCCATCTCGCGGGCCCGAACCTCACGCCCGAAACGTTCAAGGAAGGCATGTTCCGCTACCTGCCCAACGGCAGTTCGCCGACGCGTCCGTACGTGTCGTGGGGAACGAAACTGTGGCCCGACCCCGACTACCACAACATCGACGACGCCGCGATGATCTGGTGGGATCCGAAGGCGTACGGCCAGGACGAAGTCGGCAAACTCGGCAACGGTGAGTACCGCTTCGTGAACATGGGGACGCGCTACCTGCCCGGCAAGTGGCCAACGGCTCCGGTGAAGTGGTTCGACCCGGCGAACACGATCACGGTGTTCAACCACAACCCGCCGGAAGACACACCGCCGAGCTACCCGGCCCCGACGCCGACGCCGTAACGCAACTACGTCGGCGACACCCATCCTTCGCCCTCGACGTAACGCTTGATCACACGGGCGGGTACGCCCGCCACCACACTGCGATCAGGTACGTCGAGGCCGGCAACGACCGCACCGGCCGCCACCACCACGTGGCGGCCGATGCGCGTGCCGGGCAGCACCACGGCACCGTGGCCGAGCCACGAACCGGACCCGATCGAGACCGGGTCGTTCTTCCACAGTTGCGTGCCGATCGGGAGGTCGAGGTCTTCGTAGCCGTGGTTCTGGTCGGTGACGTACACGTAGTGGCCGGTCCAGATGTCGTCGCCGATCTCGATGCGTTCGTGACCCACGATGCCGATGCCTTTGCCGAGCATCGTCCGGTCGCCGATCGTGATCACCGGGTCGCCGTCGATTCCGATCTGCGAGGGGAAGCCCGCACTCAGCGTCGCGAGCGGACCGATCGTGGTCGCCGCACCGATCTCAATGCGTTCCTCGCCGAAGAGAACGGTAGGCGGGAAGGCGATCATGCTGCCCGGGCCGAAGCGCGCGAAACGCCTCGCGTGCCGGTGCTGCGGTCCGATCGCGCCGTAACGCACGACGCGGTTCCACCCTGCCTGCACCACGTCGCCGGCTACCCGAGCGCAATAGTCCCCGAAGCCGGACGCCGCCACGGCGCGCACGATAACCGCCGGCGTCGACACCTTCGCCCCACGAACCCCTACGCGACCCGACACGACCCCGATCCGGAGCGGGGGCGACGATGCGCGATGCTGCCTGGATGGACGAGCGACGCCGGCGAGGTCCGCTCGACGCCGCGGAGCTCGCCGAGGCCGCGGTGCTCGGTGACCTCGCGCTCGTGCTCGTAGTGGCCGCCATCTTCCTCCCCTACGGCACGATCCTCTTACTTGCGGCCACGATCCCCTACGCCGCGCTCGTTTCGCGTCGACGCTTCCGCACTGCGGTCGTGGCCGGTGCGGCCACCGGTTTGCTGGCATTCGTGATCGGCGGTGTGAGCGTCGCGATCAACCTCGGCGGCATCGCCGGCGTCGGCACCGCGGTGGGCATCGCCTACCGGCGAGGATGGAAGCGGATCGGCACGGTGGCGACCGCGCTCGCGTTGGTGTGGGTGCCCGGTGCCGTGGCCACGGTCGCCGGCTTTCTGATCTTCACGCAATCTCGAGAACTCACGTTGAAGCAGGCGAAGATCGCAACGCAGGGCCCGCTGAACTTCCTCGGTCGGGTCGGCCTGGCGAGCGCGGTACGGTCGGTGGAGCACTCGATCCAGTGGGGCCTCGACCACTGGTACCTCACGGTGCCGTTGGGTGAATTGGGCGTGGTAATCGTCGCGGCGTTGGTCGCCCGAGCGGTCGCGCTCCCCGCGCTGCTACGTCTCGACGCGACGTTCACGCGCGAGGCGCTGCAGGCACCGGCCGCGCCCGCGGAATGGAGCGACGCGCCCGTGAAGCCGGTACCGGTCACACTGCGCGGGGTCGGCTTCCGCTACCCCGGCGCGTCGGTCGACGCGCTCGCCGGGGTCGACCTCACGGTCGAACCTGGAACCTTCGTCGTGATCGTCGGCAACAACGGCTCCGGCAAGTCGACGTTGTCGTCGATCATCGCCGGCCTTCCGCCGACCACCGGCGAGGTCCTACGTGACGGCAACGTCGGTGTCGGCCAGATTGGTGGCACCGCGCGCGTCTTCCAACGTCCCGAGAGCCAAGTGCTCGGCGCCCGCGTCGCCGACGACGTGCGTTGGGGATTGCCGCGGAACGCGATCACCGACCACGACATCGACGAGTTCCTCGAGCGAGTCGGTCTCGGCGGCTTCGCGCTACGCGACACCGAGACCTTGTCGGGCGGCGAGCTACAACGGCTCGCCATCGCGTCGGCACTCGCGCGGAAGCCCGCGCTCCTGGTGTCCGACGAGTCGACCGCGATGCTGGATCCCGACGGCCGGCGAACCGTCGTCGACGTCCTCCTCGCGGCACGCGAACAGGGCACCACCGTGGTGCACGTGACGCACGAACCCGACGAAGCGGCGCGCGCCGATCTCGTGGTGCTCCTCGACGCAGGCCAGGTGCGGGCGGTCGGCAAGCCGGACGACGTGCTCGCGGTCCGAGGCGGCGGCGCGTGATCGAGTGTTCGGGTGTCGGGCATGTGTACGCGGCGGGTTCGCCGTGGGCGCAGCGCGCGCTGGAAGGCGTCGACCTCACCGTCGCGAGCGGTGAACGCGTCGTGGTTGTCGGCTCGAACGGGTCGGGGAAGTCGACGCTCGCGTGGCTCCTCGCCGGCCTGATGAAACCGACCGAAGGGTACGTGCACCTCGACGGCGAACCGATCGACCTCACGAAGCGCGAAACTGCAATCTCGTTCCAGCATGCGCGCCTCCAATTGTTCCGCCCGACTGTGGCCTCCGATATTCGCTTCGGAATGCAACTTCCGGACCGCACCGTCGATGACGCGCTCGCACTCGTCGGGCTCGATCCCGACCAATTCCGCGACCGCAAAGTCGACGAGTTGAGCGGCGGCGAACAACGGCGAGTCGCCCTCGCGGGCGCGATCGTGCGCCGGCCCCGGCTCCTCGTGCTCGACGAACCCCTGGCCGGCCTCGACGCGCCCGGCCGCAAAGCGCTCATCGACATGCTCCGGCGCGTGCACGCGCTCGCGAACATGACCGTCGTATCGGTCACGCACGATCTCGGGTACGCGGCGCTCCTCGGTGATCGCGCCGTCGTGCTGCAACGCGGCAGGGTCGCGTCCGACAGTCCCGTCGCCGACGTCGTTCGCGCGTACACGCCCTCCACGCCCTCCGCGCCTTCGGCGGAGACCGCGCCGTCGGCGGAGACGCACTGATGGCAACCGCCACCGACCTTCATCTCTTGCGGTGCCTGCCGCGCCCGAGCCCGCTGCATCGCCTCTGGGCGGGCACAAAACTCGTCATCGTCGCCGCGGTTGGCACCGCGGTGGTCGCGAAGCCCACTTGGGCGGCACAAGGAGTGGCCGCGGCCTTCCTCGGGATCGCAATGCTCGCCGCGCACTATCCACTCGGTGCACTACCGCGGTTGCCGAAATGGTTCTTCTACGTGCTCGGGTTCGGCGCGTTCCTCGCGTTCACGGCCGGCGGCAAACCGTATGTACACGTCGCCGGCTACAACCTCGGGCTGAACGGCATCGAAGAATGGGCTCGGTTCACTGTCCTCGGCGTCATCGTGCTCGGTCTCGCGATCGTGCTCGGTGCGACCACGCCCGTCGCCGACCTCCCGGGCGCGGTCGATCGCCTCTGCACGCCGTTCCGCTGGCTGCGCCTCCCGGTCGACGAGTTCGTCGCCGCGTTCACGCTGGTCGTGCGGGCGTTCCCGCTGATTCTCGACGAGATCCGCACGCTGTTCGCAGCCTGGCGGCTACGCCGGCCCGAACTGCCACGCGATATGGGCGTGCTCCGCGAGTTGCACGACGCGCTCGTAACGGCGGTCGCGGCGTCGATGCGCCGCGCGCGTGACCTGGCGCGAGCTATCGACGCGCGAGGTGGCCTCGGCCGCATGCCGCCGCCACCGGTTCGCATTCGAGTAGCCGACGTCGTTGCGCTGCTGCTCGCGGGGGCGACCATCGTCGCCATCGTGCGGCTGTAGGGTCCCCGCCCATGGCTGGTGCAGTGCCCATTTTGCTCGGAACGCTCTACGACTTCCCCCAAGGCGACGGCGGCGCGGCCTTCGAAGAAGCGCTGCAGATCGGTATCGCCGAAGTCGCGGCTACCGGTCGCGTGGACCGTGAGGTCGAGATCGTGTCGCGGCACGCGGCTGGGTTGCCGAGCGGCACCGAGCACGACGTGCGCACGAAGTTCGAAGAACTCGTCGACACCGGGGCACTCCTCGTGGTCGGCCCGTCGATCTCCGACAACGCGCTGATCGTCGCGCCGCTTGCCGACGCGGCGCGGCTGCCGTGCATCAATTACACGGGTGGCCAGCGGACACGCAGCGAGTGGATGTTCCACTACCAGGTGGGTTCACTCGAAGAAGAGCCGGTGGTGTTGGCGCAACGCATGGTCGACCGTGGCTTCACGCGCGCCGCGGTGGTGTACGACCAGTCGCCCGTCGGTCGTGGCTACAGCGAAGGGTTCGAAGTGGCCCGCGCGCGTCTCGGGCTCGACATCAGCGGCACGGCCTCGATCTCACCGCTCGCTGAGAACGCGGTCGACGTGTTGACGCGTCTTCGCGACGGCACGCCCGATGTCCTCGTGTACTTCGGGCTCGGCGTCGCGTCGCACGCCGTGTCGCTCGCGCTCGCGGAGCTCGGTTGGAACATTCCTGTGATCGCCAACTCGGCGCTCATGTTCGGCTACGCGCGCCCCGACTGGCGCGACGGTTACGCCGGCTGGGAGTACCTCGACACGATCGCCGACGACAACGAGGTGCGCGCCGCGCTGGCGGAACGTTCGCCTCGCGCCGCGGCCGGTCCGATCGGCTGCGCCGCATACGACATGGGACGCCTCGTGGGCGAAGCGATCGCCCGCTGCGAACATCTCACCCGGGCCGGGCTCGCCGAAGCGTTGCGCCGGGTGAAGCACCTGCCCGCGTCGAGCGGCTACGCGGGCACGCTCATGGGTTTCGGCGTGTACGACCACGCCGCCCTCAAAGGGCACTACCTCGTCCTACGCGAGTGGCGCGACGGCCGGAGCGTCCAGGTGCGCTGACGGCGGCATCCGGGCGGCCGCGGCGGCCGGTCCGCCGTTGTTGTCACACCCTCCTGTCATCCTTCGTCGAACGAGGTCGACACCAAGGAGGACGGCAGATGAACCCGATGTTCGTGTTGGCAAGATTCGAGGCGTGCGGCGAGTTCGAAGCCGGCGCCGACGGTGGCGGCCTGTGTGACGACGTCTGCGGCGAGTGTGGCTGGCTGGCCGAGGAACACGACGCAGGGGCCGAGCGAGGCGCCGACGTCCGACCGCTCCCCCGCCGCCGGCAGCACGTTTTGCAGCCGCGGGTAGAGCGCAAGGCGTCGTAGGGCCTCAGGCGGTTTTGCGCGCCTTCTTGGCCGGAGCCTTCGTGCTCTTCGACGCCTTCTTCGCGGTCTTGGAGGCCTTGGCGCGACCGGCCCGAGGCGCGTCCTGCTCCTCGTCCTCATCTTCGTCGACGTCGTCGCTATCGGCTCTCCGGCCGGCAACCGACGGGTGGCGTTCCTTCGCCGTTCCCGCCTTCGCCAGGCTCGCTTCGAGCGCCGACACGAGATCGAGCACCTTCGCGGGTGCTTCCGCCGCGGGCTGCGCCACGATCTCTTCACCGGCCGCTTTGCGGTTGATGAGTTCGAGCAATTCTTCGCGGTACTCGTCGCGGTACTTCTCAGGCTCGAACGTCTCGCTCGCGAGCGATTCGATCAGCTGCTTCGCCATCGCCCGCTCGCGCTCGGTCAGCTCGACCGTCTCCTCGGGTCGGATGGCGTCGACCGGAACGATCTCGTCGGCGTAGCGCATCGTCTCGATGCACAGCACACCGTCGAGGGGGCGAATCGCCACGAGTCGCTCCTTCGACCGCATCACGATCCGGCCGATCGCGACCTTGCCGAGCTCGGTCATCGCCTCGACCAGCAACTCGTACGGCTTGATCCCTTTGGGGTCCGGCGCGAGGTAATAAGGCTGTTCGAAAAAGATCGGGTCGATGTCGTCGAGGTCGACGAACTCTTCGATGTCGATCGTGTGCGCCGCTTTCGGCTGCAATGCGGCGATCTCGTCGGCTTCCACCACCACGTAGCGGCCGCGCGAGATCTCGTAACCCTTCACGATCTGGTCGGGCGTGACCTCTTCACCGGTCGCGTCCGACACCTTCTTGTAGCGAATGCGCGCGCCCGAGCCCTCTTCGAGCTGATTGAACGACACGTCGCGGCTTTTCGTTGCGGTCACGATCTTCACCGGGACCTGTACAAGCCCGAAGCTGATCGCTCCTGTCCAGATCGAACTCGGCACGTGCACCTCTCAGGGGAAACAAAGGTCGGTACGCTCCGATTGTACGTACCGCCACCTGCATGAAGGCATGCCATGCCGCCGACGGTCCAAGTCGAGGTGGAGGGGCGGCGGCTGGCGCTGTCGAACCTCGACAAAGTGCTGTACCCCGAAACCGGCTTCACCAAGGCCGATGTCATCGCCTATTACGAGGCCATCGCCCCGGCGATCCTGCCCCACCTCCAGGGCCGGGTGCCCACACTGGTGCGGGCGCCCAACGGGTACGGCGGCCAGACGTTCTTCGAGAAGCGCTGCCCGCCCGGGGCCCCGGAATGGGTCCGGACGGCCACCATCGGTGGCAATGGCCGCAGCCGCGACGCGTTCACCGGGTGCCTCATCGACGATCTCCCGACGCTGGTGTGGGCCGCGAACCTCGCCGCGCTCGAACTTCATACTCACCAGGCGCGAGCCACCGATCAGGAGCATCCGACCGCGGCCGTGATCGACCTTGACCCCGGCGCGCCCGCGACCGTCCTCGACTGCTGCCGCATCGGCCTTGCGCTGTGCGCGGTGCTCGAACAGCTCGGCCTCGCCTCGGTGGTGAAGACGTCGGGATCGAAGGGACTGCACCTCTCGATCCCGCTGAACAACGGCCACGTTTCCGCGGAGGAGACGAAGCGCTTCACGCTCGCGCTCGGCCAGCTCCTCGAATCGCGTCTCCCCAACCAGGTGACCGTCGATATGGCGAAAGAGCGGCGCA
>JAODBJ010000185.1 GCA_025463905.1 Actinomycetes bacterium | reverse complement strand
GCGGGCTGACTCGCCCGCAGCATCACACGACGCTCACAGTTTGGTGACGATTCCCTCATGCCCGGGCGACAGATTGGCTGTCGGCCGGACTCGGATCCGGGGGCCTGGGAGTTTCTATGCATTGGGTTCGACGGACCGCGCTGTGTGTCGCGGGGGTGGTCGCGCTCGGCGGTCTGACCGCGTGCAGCTCGCTCATGCTTCCGGGCAACACGTCGTCGATCACGTTCGTGAGCACGACGACGACCGACGGGTGGAAATACGACTACTACCGCAACAACGCGTACCCGTGCAGCGTCAGTGGGTACCAGACGTTCGTCGTCGGCACGAAGGTCGGCTCGTCCGCCGGCTCTTCGCAACCTCTATGGGTGTTCATGCACGGAGGCGGCGCGGGCTACTTCGACACCTCTGGCAACCCGGTTCCCGGCAACGGTCAGAAGGTCGAGGAGAGCGCAGTGTCGCTCACGACGCACCTCACCAACAACGGACTCGTCGGCCGAATCCGCGCCGACGCAGCCGGTTTCCGAACGCTCGCGGTCTCGTACTGCAGCCATGACATCTACGCCGGCGCCGACACGCCCGATCCGAACAATCCGAACACGACGCCCGACGGCAAGCCTCGGCCCACGAACGGCGTGTACAGCACCAAGGCCGCGATCGAGTACGTGCACGATCACTACCCGACGACGAAGACGTTCCTGCAGGGCACGAGTGCCGGGTCGGCCGGAACATTCGGTGTCGCGTGGGCGATGCAGCTCCAGAACATCGCGCCCGCGGGAGTCGTCGCCGACGCGAGCCTGGTGAATACGGAGGCGTTCGCCGCGGCCAAAGCCGCGGGCTTCTGCACCGACAACAACGATCCGGCTCGGGTCGCAGCGATCGCGGCACGCATACAACCCGACCTCGCGAACGTCGCGAACGAGCCCGACAAACTGGTTGCGAGCGGACGGCTCGTGGTGCCGATCCTTCACATCTGGAATCACGGCGACAGCAACACGTGCGGATCACCACCGATCGCGTGCCCGATGCGCGACGGATCGGTCGTCACCTTGGGGCTCACCGACTGCATTCACGAACCGATGCGGCGTGCGATCGCCGCGCTCGGAGCAGGTAGCCGGTCGAAGAACTTCCCCGTCTGCGTCGACAACGACGGTACGCCCGACTGCTCTTTGCACGTTGTGACGCCACGCGTCGGGCTCACCAACACTGATCCAACGACCCCCGCCGATTACCTCGGCGGCATCATGACCTGGGTGCACGCGCGGCTCGCCGATATCTAGTCGTTGAGAACGTGGGCGGCTGAGATACTTCAGGGGTGAGCAACGTCGAATCGGGCGTCGACGTACGCGCGGTGGTGCTGGTTGAAGGACTCAGCGACCAGGTCGCGCTCAAAGCGCTCGCGGCGCGGCGCGGTCGGAACCTCGAGGCTGCGGGCGTTTCCGTTGTGCCAATCGGCGGTGCGACGAACATCGGGCACTTCCTGGATGTGTTCGGACCTCGGGGACTCGACGTCGCGCTCGCGGGTCTCTGCGACGCGGGCGAGGAGCGTGCATTCCAGCGCGCGCTCGAGCGGGTGGGACTCGGCTCCAACCTCACTCGCGCCGACATGGAATCACTCGGTTTCTACGTGTGCGTCGCAGATCTCGAGGACGAACTGATTCGCGCCCTCGGAGTCGCCGTCGTCGAACAGATCATCGACGCGCAGCGAGAACTTGGATCGTTCCGCACGATGCAGAAACAGCCGGCGCAGCGAGGACGGACCATCGAGCAGCAGCTGCATCGCTTCATGGGCACCCGTAGCGCTCGGAAGATTCGGTACGCGTCCTTGCTCGTCGACGCGTTGGATCTCACCAAGGTGCCTCGGCCGCTGGACCGTGTCCTCGCTCAGGTCTGACGAAACCGACGGCTACGTCAATCTGATGCGCTAGGCGGAGGCTTGCCGGAGCCGGGGGTCGACATCGAGCGGCTCGAGCGGCTCGAGACGGTCGGCGACACCGACTGGTTCCGCGTTGTCGGCAGGCACGCGCGGGATCAGGAAGGACAACAGCAACCCGACGGCAACGACGGCTATCGCGAAGGTCAAAGCGATACGTGTTCCCGAGGCGACGCTGAGCTGCAACGCGTGTTGCAACACGCCCGCATCGTGCGCGTTCGTGCCCGGCGGTGGTACGTAACTCGCACCGGCCCCATGCACGCCCGCGAGTGCGTGCGCTTTCAGGCCCGGCGGCAACGGCGCCGACTTGATGCGGCTGACCGCGTTGCTCACGGTCTGCACCGCGAGGATCGATCCGATCACGGCGACCCCAAGCGCGCCGCCCACTTGGCGCACCGTTGTATTGGCTCCGCTCGCCACGCCCGAACTCTCTTTCGGGATCTCGGAGAGCACCACGTTCGTGAGCTGCGCGCCGGCGAACCCGATACCGATGCCGTAGAACGCGAGCCCCGGCAGCAGCTTCCACACGGTGATGCTCAGCGTGATCGCGTGCAGCATCAGGAACAAGCCGAAGAGGTAAGAGGCGAGACCGAGGCGCACGACGACCGTCGTCCCGAAGGCGCGGATCAAGCGACCGCCGACTTGGGCACCCGCGATGATGAACAGTCCGACCGGCAGCTGCCACAGACCGTTCTGCGCGGCGGTGAGGTGCTTCGCGTCCTGCAAGAACAGGGGTAGCACGAAGCTCAGGCCGAGTTGCCCCAACGCAAGGACGGAGCTCGTGAGCAAGCCGTAGCGAAACGTGCGGTGACGCAAGTGCACGAACTCGAACAGCGGATCGCCGTGACGCCTCTCCTTGGCGCGCTCGTAGAAGACGAAGCTCGTGAGGATCGCGCTCGCAGTCATGATCGCGACCGGGCCGATCGCGATCGGCCACGACGACGGCCAGATCGTTCGCCCGGCCGCGGTGAATGATGCGAGCGGCTTCCACCACCCGTACGCACCGCTTTCGCTGAGACCGAAGACGAGGAGGAACATGCCGGATGCGATGAGCATCGCGCCCACGACGTCGATACGCGGTCTGCGTCCCGCCTGCCGGCCCTTCTTCATGAAGAGCACCGCACCGATGATCGTGAGCGGAACGATGATGACGTTGATGCGGAACGACCACCGCCACGAATAGTTCGTCGTGAGGAACCCGCCGATGACGGGGCCCGCGGCCGCTGCCACTCCCGCAGTTGCGCCCCACGCCGCGAATGCAGTCGCGCGTTCGCGCCCCTGGAACGTGACCGACAGGATCGCGAGCGTGGTCGGCAGCATCAGCGACGCACCGATGCCTTCGATCACGGCCTCACCGAGCACGAGCTGCGGTACGCCATTCGAAACCGACGCCAGCAGCGATCCGGCGCCGAAGAGCGCGGCTCCGATGATGAAGATCCGCCGGTGCCCGTAGATGTCGCCGAGGCGGCCGCCGATGATCAGCAACGTCGCGAACGTCAGGGCGTATCCCGTCACGACCCACTGCAGATCGGGCAGCGTCGTATGAAAGTCGCGCAGGATCGTAGGTATGGCGACGTTGAGAACCGTCGTGTCGAGCACCACGATGAACGCCGCCATGATGACAATGCCGAGCGCGATCCAACGCCCGGGATCGGGCCCGGTCGTCGGCCCGGCGGGTGCGTCGTCGAGGATCGTCATTTGGCGTGTCGTTGTTTCGCTCGACGTAACTCGGCGAAGGAGACGGCCCGACCCGGAAGGCCCGCCGTATCACCGGGACGCAAGCCGTCGAGGATGATGCGGACATAGCGCTCGCGCAGCATCGGTTGCAGATCGCCGGCGAGTGCCGTCGCGTGCGCCACGCCCGACAGCAACATCGACACGTCGGCGGGGCCGATGTCTTTTCGTAGCGCGCCCGCGTCCTGCGCGCGCGTCACGAGCTCGGAGATGGCGGCCATCAGCTTGTCGCGCACGGGCTGCGCCGCGAGTTCGAGTTCGTTGGCCATCTGCTCGGCGAAGGCGCGGTGGCGGACGTGGAACCCGGGCAACGTGATGAAGAACTGCTCGAACGCCTCGGCCGGGTCGGGGCTTTCGAGCGCCCGCTCCGCGGTTTCGAGCACCGATTCGTACGACGAGTTCAGCACCGCTTGGAGCAGCGCCTGTTTGGTCGGGAAGTTGCGACACACGGTGCCCACACCGACGCCGGCACGGCGAGCGATCTCCTCGACCTGCGCCCTCGCGCCCTGCTCGGCGAAGACGTCGGAGGCCGCGGCGAGGACGAGCGCGCGGTTGCGGACCGCGTCCGCCCGGCGCGGCCGGTCGCCGTCCACCTCGTTCGTGCCGGACGCTTCGTTTACAAGCGGAATCATCCTTCCTATTATACTGCAGAACCGGAATCACTATTCCACTTACGACAATCTGCTCGAACGCCCCGAGGAAGCCCGAATGCCGCCGCACGACACCGTCGCTTCCGCGCCGGCCACGCACGGGCTCTACGACCGGCGTTGGTGGGCGCTCGCAGTGCTCTGCCTGAGCTTGCTGATCGTGTTCGTCGGCAACTCGAGCTTGAACGTGGCGATCCCCACGCTCTCGCGCGAGCTGCACGCGACGGAGTCACAGCTCCAGTGGGTTGTCGCCATCTACTCGCTCGTATTCGCGGGCCTGCTGTTCACCACGGGTGCCCTCGGCGATCGCTTCGGGCGCAAGGGCGCGCTCCAGATCGGCCTTGTGTTGTTCCTGTTCGGCGCGCTCCTCGCGACCGCGTCGACGTCGATGTGGCAACTCATCGGCAGCCGGGCGGTGATGGGTGCAGCGGCGGCGCTGATCATGCCGTCGACGCTGTCGATCATCATCAACATCTTCCCGCCGCACGAGCGACCGAAAGCGATCGCCGTGTGGGCGAGCATCACCGGCGCGGCCGGTGCCCTCGGCCCGGTCGCGAGCGGCTTTCTCCTCGGGCACTTCTGGTACGGGTCAGTGTTCCTCGTAAACGTTCCGATCATCGTCGTCGCGCTGATCTCCGGAAAGTTCCTCGTACCGAAGTCGCGTGATCCGGAGGAAGCGAGACTCGATCCGCTCGGCGTGATCTTGTCGATCGTCGGCATCGTTGCGCTCGTCTACGGCTTGATCGAGGCGCCCGACAAAGGCTGGAGCAGCGTCGAGACCCTCTCTGCGCTCGGGATTGCGGTCATCGTCCTGGCGCTGTTCTTCGCGTGGGAGCTGCGCGCCGACGAACCGATGCTCGACATGCACTTCTTCCGCAATCCCGCGTTCAGCACCGGTACCGGCGGGATGATCCTCGTGTTCGTAGCCATGTACGGCGTGATGTTCCTGATCTCGCAGTACTTCCAACTCGTCCTCGGGTACAGCGCGCTGTCGACCGCGCTCCGGCTGTTGCCGATCGCGCTGATCATGGTCGTGGTCGCACCGTTCACCCCGCGGCTCAGCGCCCGGTTCGGCGCGCACCGCACCGTTGCCGTCGGCATGTTGTCCATTGCAACCGGCTTGGCGCTCTTCAACGGGCTGAGCCCGCACACGACGTACGCCTACGTCGTCCTGTGCGTCATCCCGCTCACGACCGGCATCGCGCTCTCGATGTCGCCGATGACCGCGTCGATCATGTCGGCGGTGCCGTCGCGGCGGGCCGGTGCCGGCTCGGCGATGAACGACGCCACGCGCGAGCTCGGCGCGGCACTCGGCATCGCCGTGCTCGGCAGCGTGGCCGCGTCGCAGTACGCAGCGAAGATCGCGCCGTTCTTGCGGAGCCTGAGCCCCGCCGATCAATCGGCGGCGCGCACATCGATCGCGGGTGCATTGCGCGTCGCGTCGACGCTCCCGCAGCCGGCGCAACGTGTCCTGACGGGAGCAGCCGACCATGCCTTCGTCGGCGGCATCCACTTCGCCGTCACCGTCGGCGCGATCCTCGCCCTCATAAGTGCCGGGATCGTGTTGCGCTACATGCCGCACTCGTTGTTGGCGGAAGGCGCGATGCGCGGTCCGATCGAATCGCTCGAAGACGCGGCCGAACTCGGTATCGCCGGCCTGCCGCCCATCTTCTCCGACGAAGCGAACGACGAGGAACGCTCGGCCTGACCGGGTCGCGTAACGTCGCGCGGTGAGCGTTGTCGTGGTCGTCGGCGTTGGTGGCATGGGGCTCGCGTGCGCTCGCCGGCTCGGGGTCGGCCGTCGCCTGGTCGTCGCCGACTATGACGAAGCGCTGAGCAGCGCCGTCGCGCAGGAGCTCCAACTCGCGGGCTTCGATGTCGTCGCCCGCACCGTCGACGTCGCCGACGCGAAGTCAGTACGGGAACTCGCTCACAGCGCGGGCTCCGAAGGTGAACTACGCGCCGTCGTGCACACCGCAGGTCTGTCTCCGACAATGGCGAATGCCAGACGCATCCTCGAAGTCGATCTCGTCGGTACGGCCAACGTCATCGATGCGTTCTGCACCCACGCCCGGCAGGGAACGGTGGTGGTTTGCATTGCGAGCATGGCCGGTCACTTCTGGCCGATGGACCGCGACACCGAGGTTCGGTTGGCAACGGCACCCGCGGCGCAGTTGATCGATGTGGCCGGGCTCCCCGACGACAGCGATCCCGGCATCGCCTACGCGTTCGCGAAGCGGGCGAATATCGCGCGGGTCAAGGGGGCGGCGACCGCATACGGCGCGCGCGGGGCGCGGATCGTGTCCATCAGTCCCGGGATCATCGCGACCGGCATGGGCGTGCAAGAACTCGAACAGCAACCCGTGATGTCCGACATGCTGGCGCGCAGCCCGGTGCCTCGCATCGGCACCGCCGACGACATCGCCCGCGCAGTCGAGTGGCTGGTCTCCGACGCGGCGTCATTCGTGACCGGAACCGATTTACTCGTCGACGGCGGGGTCGTCGCGGCGACAGCATTGCCGGGCGAAGCAGACCGACGAGACGCAGCGCCGAACGTCACGCCCTGACCCATCGATCAAGACGTCAACGTCAACCGCAACGTCAACGATCGATGGATCTGTCGTCGGGTTCCGGCAGACCGATGGCGGTTGCCAGAGACCGGACCCGAGCAGCCCAACTGTGGTCACGCGCGAACTCGCGGCGCGCGCGGATGTGTGCGTCGTCGACACCCTCCGCGATCGCGGCTTCCACCGCGCCGGCGAACGCGTCGGGGTCGTCGGCGATTCGTACCAGGTCGGTCCCGAGCCAGTGCACCGCGGGGAGGCCTGTCGCGACCACAGGCCGACCTGCCGCGAGGTATTCGAGCGTCTTCAGCGGGAAGCTCGCGCGGTTGAAGGCCGAGTCGTCGTACGGGACGATTCCAACGTCGATTACGCGCAGGTATGACGGCAAGTCGTCGTACGGCTTCACACCGACCCACTGCACGTTCGGACGCGCCAGCAGGTCGGCGATCCGCTCGACGGAAAATGTGGATTGGCGCGGTCCGACGATGAGCAGCGAGCGACCGCTTGCTGCGATCGCCCGGAGAATCGACAGGTCGACGCGGTTCGACATGTGCCCGACGAAACCGACGATGGGCCGTGGCAATGTCACGTCTGACGGCAACGGCGCCGCGTCGACCTCTTCAAACGCGGCCGGATCGACGCCATTCGGGATGAACAGCGGTGTGTACACCTCCCAGCGCTCCATCAGCGTCGGCGAATGCGCGACGACGAGGTCGGCATGACTCGCCGCCCACTCCTCCGCCGCGCCGATGTGGCCCGAGTACCTCCCTAACAGGTCGCCCGCGGCCGAGAAGTCGTCCTTGGCGTAATAGACGTCGATGCGCTCCCCACACGCACCGAACATCCGTGTCGCCGGCGCGAAGGTCATCACCGCCTGCACGTCACCGTCCAACGAACGGACCGCGCGGCGAAGCGCGAAATGTGCGATGCGGCGAGCAAACGGCGAGATGACTGGATGCGACGGGTGCGGAGGTGCGGCCAGTTTCAGCACGGCAATGCGTGGCTCGACAACGCGACAACGGGAACGCACGAGATTGCGCCGGTCGCCGCGCCGCCACCGCGCGACCGGCGACTGGGGCGGCTCGACGTAGAGCACCGGCGCGTACCTCGTCAGATGGCGGGCGACGTGGTGCGATGCGAACTGCATGTTCCCGTCCCACGGGGTGCCGGCGACCAGGACGACGAGGCCGCGCCATTCCCGCTTCGTCGCGGTCACGGTCGTATGGCCGCCGATGGGCCTTCGATCTCGATGCCTTCGTCGAGCGGGCCGAGCAGCGCCTGCAGGCCCGCACGATGGATTCCCCCGCCGACGGGGATGCGGATCACTTCGTTCAAGACACACGCCGCTCGGAAGCCGGCGGTGTGCAGGCGGTTGTGGCGACGGGCAAAGAGCCGGACGCGGTTGCGCATTTGCAGAGCCCACAGTTGCCGTGATCTGTGGAGGTCGCCGCCGACGTGCACTGCGGTCGCGTCCGGTGTGTACCAGACCGAGAACCCGTGCTCGCGAGCGCGCATCTGGAAGTCGACTTCTTCGGCATACATGAAAAACGATTCGTCCCACGGTCCGACGGCGTCCAGGCAAGCGCGTGAACACATCAATACCGAGCCAGCCGCCCAGGCAACCGGGTGCGACGACTCGTACTCGCGGCGGTCGCCCACAACTTGGCTGAGACTCGCGACCCGGCACGCGCGAGTACCGCCGAGCACCGCCTCACCGAGCACGCGCCGCACGGTCGCGTCGCGGCGCAGCGAGTACACCAGTTGCCCGTCGGGTCTGGTGGTGCGGGGTGCCGAGATCCCGGCACCCGGACGCGCCAGCGCCGCGAGCAGGCTCGGTATGGCGGAGTGCCCGAGCCGCACGTCGGGATTGCACACGAGCACCGCGCGCCTGCCGGTCGATGTTGCGATACCGGCGTTCACGCCAGCGGCATAACCGCAATTCTCACCGGTCTTGACGATCTTGGCATCAGGACGCAAGTGTCGGGCCAAGTCGGCCGATCCGTCGCCCGACGCGTTGTCGACCACGACGAGTTCGTACGCAGTGTCCCCAGCCGCGTCTCGAAGCGCGCCGAGAAACGGCTCGACGTAGCGGCTGCTGTTGTAGGTGACAACGACGACACTGACGACTGGTATCGACGAGATCGTAACGGTCGAACATGCGCCGAGGAAGCTGTCGGCGTGGTTGTTTCTCGGATACGGTCGCGGCGGGGAACGTTTCCGGGGGCGGAAATGCAGACGCTGCGGTGGTACGCGCGGCGGATGCGGGCGATGACGCCGGGCGAAATCGCCTGGCGCACCCGCACCGCGCTGCGCGACGAATCCGAACACCTGGCGCTCGCGATCGGGAGCAGCCGCCCGCTCCGGTCTCACGGCGGAGCCGGTCTGCTCGACGGCGCTCCTCCCTTTCGCCTGAACCGTCGCGACGCGACCGGGCGAGATCACGGAGTAACCGAGCTACGCCGACGCGCCGACGCCTTGCTCGAGCACCGCCTCAGGTTGCACGGCACCGGCGAGTGCTCGCTCGGAGAGACAGTCGACTGGAACCGCGACTACGAGGCGCAGCGCCGCGCGCCACTGGCGTTCGCGCCAAAGATCGACTATCGCGACTACGCCGCGGTCGGCGACCCGCAGCTCGTATGGCAGTTGAACCGCCATCAGCACCTCACCGTGTTGGCGTATGCATTCCACGTCACCGGTCAGTGCGAGTACGCCGAGGGCGTCGCACGCGACCTCACGAGCTGGCTCGATCAGTGTCCGTATCGGTTTGGGCTCAACTGGCGCGACCCGCTTGAAGTCGCGGTACGGCTCATTAACTGGGTGTGGACGATCGACCTCGTTCGCGACAGCGGCGTGCTCGTTCCGATCTCGGGCCGATTGGGTGAGGTAATCGAGCGCCACGTCGCGGTCATCGCCCGGAACTACGCGCGGGGCTCGTCGGGCAACAACCATCGCGTCGGCGAAGCAGCGGGCGTGTTCGTTGCGTGCAGTTACTTCCCCGGCCTGCCCAAGGCCATGCCGCGCCGCGCCGCCGCTCGCCGGGTGCTGCTCGCGGAAATCGAACGCCAGGTACATCCGGACGGCGTGAGCCGTGAGCAGGCCTTCGGCTACCACCTGTTCGTATCCGAGCTCTTCGAGGTCGCAGGGATCGTCGCTCGCCGCGCCGGCGACGCGTTCCCACCGGGCGCGCGCGCCCGCGTGGGGGCGATGCATGTCTTCACGCGTGCCGCGCGTGCTGGAGGCGGATCGCTGCCGCGCTTCGGAGACGATGACGACGGCCACGTCCTCGGAGACGGTCTCATGGCGTGCGCTCCGCCTCCGAAGGCGCAGCCGCTCGCGTCACGCGCCTTTACGGACTCGGGGCACTACCTGCTACAGGCGGGCGAGGGCGACGACCGCGTGAGCGTGCACTTCCGCTGCGGCGCGTTCGGTTTCGGTCGGCTCGCCGCGCACGCTCACGCTGACCAGCTCGCGTTCACGTTGCGCGTGTTCGGAGACGACGTGCTCATCGACCCCGGCACATACGACTACTTCCGCGACCCTGCGTGGCGCCGCTACTTCCGCAGCACGGCGGCCCACAACACTCTGACGATCGACGGCGCCGATCAGGCCGAGATGTCGGGCCCGTTCCTTTGGGAGCGACATCCTGAGGCACGCGTGCGCGCGTGGGAACCGGCTCCCAGTGGTGGCCGGGTGGCCGGCCGACACCTCGGCTACACACGCCTCCCCCAACCCGTGCTGCACGAACGCAGCCTCACACTCGACGCGCAGTCGTCGCGGCTCACGATCGTCGACGATTTGCGCGGCGCCGGTACGCACGATGTGGAGTTCCGCCTCCACGTTGCCGAGCACTGCCACGTCCGGAAGGGTGCCGACGCGTGGACGTTCCTCATCGAAACACGGCGCGCAACCCTGTTGGCGCGGCTCGACGGGGGACTCGATGTCGAAGTCGTGCGCGGTCGCGTCGCACCGATCGACGGCTGGGTGAGCCGCCGGTACCACGAGAAGGTCGAGAGCGACACGCTCATTGGCCGCATTCACACCCGCGGGGACGCCACGTTGCGTTGCACGATCGAGTGGAACCTCCGCACGGTTGACAAGGAGCCACTATGAGCTTTCACGGTTCGATCACGAACATCGAACGGCTCCCGGAATCGAACGAACGCATCGCTCGCATCATCGAGCGGCCGGATGCATTGGACGAAAGCGCCGAATGGGTCGTCGAGATTCGCGCGATGGGCACCCACTGGAACAGCCGATCACGACTGGCCGAGTTCGACCGGGACGCGCTTCGATTCGCGTACCAGTCGATGTCCGAGACGCGAACCCCTTCTCGACCACGTGGAGCGCGCCGTGCAGCCCCCGACTGCGAAGCGGTCAACGGCACTACTTCAAGATGTTGACCGCGCGGGCGATGACGAGCGCGACCGTGATCACTGAGATGAGGGCTTGCGTCAGCATCGTCAACTTCGCCCACCGCGTCATGGGCATCACGTCCGTTGGGCTAAACGCCATCGCGTTCGTGGACGACACGTACAGGTAGTCGACGAAGCCGGGCTCCCACTCGGGGGGCGCCAGCTCGGGACTCGTCATCTGCGGGAACACGAAGTCCGGGTACGGCCGCACGCCCGCCGCCCGTTCGAGGGGTCCGCCACGGTCGAACTCCCAATACCACAGCCCGAAGACGATCACGTTCGTGAGCCAGATCGCACCTCCGGTGAGCAGCAACTGCGTCGGGCTACGGACCCCCTCGGCCCGAGCGAGATCGACGATCAAACGGCCGGCTGAAGCCGCGTTCGACAGACTCATCACCCCAATGAGCAACAAGCTCACGACCCGCAGCGCACGGGATCGGCGCTCGACTCGGGCCGACCTGGCCACGAACACACCGATCAGAAGAAGCGAGGCAAGTCCGGGCAACACCCACATCGGATGGTTCGCCACCCGAGATGGCAACGCCAGCATCAGCCCGATCGCCACCACAACAGCAACGGTCACCTGCACTCGCGGTTCTTCGGTCGTGACGCTTCGCCACGCCGCCCCAACCGGACCCTGGGCCGCACGCACCGCGCTCCGCGGATCGACGAGCCGTTCGAGTCTGTTCAACAGGTTGTGTAGGTCGTCGCCGGCCCCACTCGAGTCTTCAGGCTGATCGTCGCCGCTGGTGCGATCGGCATCGCCGCGCGTCATACGCCACGATTCTGACGCGGCACTGCCTCACATCCAGGTCAGGGAGAGGGACGGAGGAATATCTGCCTCTGTCGTGGTGTAATGATGTAATCCTCAGCCCTGGAGGTGGCAGTCATGGACACTGCCCTGGCCAACACAGACGAAATCTCGGAAGACGCCGTGGCGCTCGACGCCTACTCGGCAACCGTGACGCGCGTCGCAGCCGAACTGCTCGGGTCGGTTGCGAGCCTCGCGGTTCGCTCGGGTCAGCGGGCCGGCGGTGGGAGCGCCGTCATCATGTCGCCCGACGGGTTCCTGCTGACATCGGCGCACGTCGTGAACGGCCACCGTGAAGGCCGGGCTGCCTTCTCCAACGGCGTCGAGTCGACCTTCGAGGTGGTCGGCGCCGACCCGCTGTCGGACCTTGCGGTGGTGCGTGTTCGCGCGGCCGACCTCGTGCCCGCCCGTCTCGGCGACGCTGACGCGCTGCAGGTCGGCCAGCTCGTCGTGGCCGTCGGCAGCCCGCTCGGGTTGCACGGCTCGGTCACGGCCGGCGTTGTGTCCGCCTTGGGCCGGTCCCTCCCGACGCGCGCCGGCTCGGCCATCCGCGTCGTCGACAACGTGATCCAAACCGATGCTGCCCTGAACCCGGGCAACTCCGGTGGCGCGCTCGCGAACAGTCGCGGCGAGGTGATCGGCATCAACACCGCGGTCGCGGGCATCGGCCTCGGCCTCGCCGTCCCGATCGACGCCAACACGCGCCGCATCATCGGCGAGCTCATGAGCCATGGGCGGTTCCGGCGCGCCTACCTGGGCGTGTCGGGATCTCCTCATCCGCTCCCGCCGCGCGACGCCGAACGAGCCGGTCAGCCGCGCGGCTTTCGGGTGGAACAGGTGGTGCCGGATGGTCCCGCCGCTCGGGGTGGTGTGCGCGCCGGCGACGTGGTCCTTGCCATCGACGGCGAGCCGACGCGCGATGTGCGCGAACTGCAACAACGCATGATCGCCGACAGCATCGGCGCGTCTGTGGTCCTTCGCATCTGGCGCAACGGAGCAATCGTCGACGTGACCGTGCGGCCGACTGAGCTCGAAGTCTGAGCGCCGGCGCCCGAGAGGCTCACTCCCCGAACGGCGAGCTGACCGCGCGGCCGTCCGCTGGCAGCGCGACAAGCACGTGTGTTCCCTTGCCGACTGGGCTTTCGACGACGATCGTCCCACCCATCGCGTCAACCCGGTCGCGTAGGCCGACCAGACCGGAGCCTCGGCTCGGATCGGCACCGCCGACGCCGTCGTCCTGAATCGCAAGCTGGAGAATGCCGTCGCGTACCTCGGCGAAAACGTTCACGACCGAGGCCCGCGCGTGCTTGGCGATGTTCGTCAGCGATTCCGACGCCACGTAATAGGCCGCGACCTCGACGGGGTCCGGCAATCGCGCGAAGACGCCCAGCTCCAGCTCGACGGGCACGGGCGCGCGCCGGCACAGGCTCCTGAGTGCGGGGCCGAGCCCGCCCTTGGAGAGAATCGCCGGATGAATCCCACGGGAGATCGCGTTCAGATCTTCCATCGCGGCGGCCAGTCCGGTTGCCATGCGAGACAACTCGGCCCGCAGCTCGTCCAACTCCCTCGGGATCATCGCTTCCGCCGCGTGAAGGTCCAGCGCGAGGGAGACGAGACGCTGTTGCGTCCCGTCGTGCAAATCGCGCTCGATGCGACGGCGAACCTCGTCCGCCGTTGTGACGAGCCGCGCGCGTGAGGCCGCGAGTTCGGCGCGACCCACGGCGTTCGAGATAGCCGTCGCAACGAGCTCGGCGAACCGCATGATGCGCGCCTCGGTGTCGTCGGCAAATGGCTCGGACTTCACCGAGCTGGCGAGGATCGTGCCCCAAACGCGCCCGTCCACCACGATGGGCGCCCCAACCGTTGAACGCGGCACGGAAGCAAACCTCCGCGCCACTTCGATAACGGGGCTGGACACGCCGTCATAGCTGTCGAACCGGCTCGGGCCGCGCGTCTTTTTGACCATGGTGGCGACGCTGAGACCTTGCAGCGGGACTCTCGTGCCCACCGGCACGCCGCCGTCTCCATCGCTCCAGTAGGCCGTCACGGTCATGGTCTCGTCGGGCTCGTACCGGCAAACCACGCCCCGCTCGGCTCGCAGCAGCCGAGCCACCTCCTCGGCCACCGCCCCGAATATCTCGTCGGGCGCCGCTTGACCCGCCACCAGGCTGGCGACGCGTCGTAACGCGGCCTGCTCCTCCGCGAGCCGGCGGAGTTCCATCTGCGCTCGCCGCCGGTCGGCCCCGTCGCGTGGCACGCCGTTCCCCGAGCGCTGGTTGCCGACCGGCGTCGACGTAGGCCCGAGCCGAGCACGTGACGCGTGCCGTTCGCTCAGGGCGCGGACCACGAACACTTCCTCGTGGTCGACGGCTTCTGCGTACGCGCGCCGGCCGGACGGCAGGATCAACTCGCCGCCGCCGGGCGGAAGATCGATCCGCTCGTTTCCGAGGAATCCGTCGGGATGATCGGCGATGACGCGGCCAGCGAGGCTCACGAGACCGACGTGCTCACTGTTGGTGATCGAGTTCGGCAGGTAGCGGACTCGGGCCTGCGCGTCCTGCTCCTGCAAGCGAAGCCGTAGGTGTGCCTCGACGGCGCGCGCCGTCGCGACCGCGACGGCGAAGCTGTGCGGGTTCGCCGTCCTCATCCGGCCCGTGAGGTCGACGATCCCGAGTAGCCGTCCGTCCTCGGGATCGTGGATCGGTGCGGCCGAACAGGTCCAGCCGTGGACGATCTCGCTGAGGTGCTCCGCCGCATGGACCTGCACCGGATGGTCGGCCGCGACGGCGGTCCCGATCGCGTTCGTGCCGGCGCCGACTTCGCTCCACAGCGCACCCTCGACGAAGTTCATCGAGTCGGCGGCCGCGGAGCGAAGTTTCACGTTGCCGTCGACCCACAGCAGCAGACCGTCGGCATCGGTGACGACGATGAGGTGTTCACTCTCGTCGGCTACTGCTCCGAGGGTCTCGCGAATCAATGGCGCGGTCGCCTCGAGCGGATGGGCTTCCCACCGCTTCGCGACGTCAGCGCGATCGGCGAACGTCGTCGGCGCACGGCTGTGGGAGGGGTCTATTCCGGCGGCCCGAGACCGCCGCCAGGACTCGGCAATCGGCGCGCGTACCGCGTCGAGGCGGCCTTTCCCCAGGAAGTCGTCCCAGATTTGCCGCAACTCGCGGGCCCGTGTCGTGGGCGATGTCGTGACGTCAACTGCAAGCCATTCGTTGCTTGGCATTGTCGCCTCAGATCGTGTGGACCTTCTCCATCGCATCCGTTCCGGCTACAACGTGATCCTGGCCGTGAACCCTTCTGGCGCACCGAAGAACTCGACCCGCCACGCCAGCTGACGGGCGACCCACAAGCCGCTCGCGGTTCCTGCGCGCGGTGCGAGATAGCCCGCGAGGGGATCGTCGAAACCGCTCCCGCGGTCGACGACCTCGCAGACGAACCGTCCCTCGGCGCGGCCCACGCGCACCTGCGCGATACCGCCGCCGTGCCTCAGCGCGTTCGTGGCGATCTCGGTGCCCGCGACGAGCATGTCGAGCACCTTCGCGTCCGGCACCTTCTCGGCCACCAGTTCGCGCGCCAGCAGCTCACGGAAGGACTCGACATCGTTCTCGACCGAAAACGCGCGGAGCTCGGGGAACGAGTTCGGGGCCGGGGTGAGGTTGCGAACCACCTCGCGGGGATCCTCGAACTCCCGACTTTCTTGCCAGCCGTCGGCGAGCTTCCCGGCGTGGGTCTGCCACACCCCTTCGCGCACCGGATCCGGCAGCCCAGTTGCGTTGTACGTGCACACGATCCACACCGGGAGGTGGGAGTAAGAAACGTTCGTGATCGCCTCGTAGCGCGTCCACTCGTCCCAGTCGGCCGGCGTGGGGCCGAGCTGCATCTCCGCGACGGCGCGCACCGACGGCGCCTTCCGAAGCTGCCCGAGAAACAGGCCGTAGTAGGCCGCGAGCGTGCGCGCCGGGCGCGTATAGGTCGAGCCGAGGTCGCAGAACACCACTTGTTCGGCGTCGTCCCCGAACGCCTCGCGCATCTCCGCGAGGCCCTCGCGCGAATCGCCGACTATCGCTGCCTCGCCGGCGTCGAGGCCCTCCATGAGGAACGCGATGGTGCGGTCGACGTACTCGTCCCGTGTCTCGTAGACAAACGCGTCGTGGCGCAGTGCGCCCTCGGCACTCATGGGATCAACGACTCGTTCACGGCCATACTCCTTAGGAATAGGCCGCACGCCGTCAGTTTCAAGTGAACCTTTTTACGTGAGCGTCTACGTGAGCGTCGTGACCGCGCCGGGTGGCTGCGCCGCTGCATCACGTAGCTTCTGCAGGGCCACGCCCTCGATCTGTCGAACCCGTTCCGGCGTGACGCCGAGACCCTCGCCTATCTCTCGCAGCGTCTGCGGCGGCTGACCGAGGCCGTAGTGGCCGGACAGCACGGTGCGCTCCCGATCGTCGAGCGCGGCGGTGAGATACCGCACCTCTTGCATTTGGATCCCGTCGAGCACGCGCTCGTAGTCCTCGTCGGCATGCGGGTCTGCGACCGTCTCCCCGAATGTCGCGGTCGAGCCGTCGTCCGCGTACAGACCCTCGTCAATGCCACGTGGGGTCAGTTCGATCGCCAGCAGGCTGCCCAGCTGCGCCGCGGTAAAGCCCGTCGCGGCGGCCAGCTCCCCGGTCGTGGGGTCGCTGCCGTGATCCCGAATGTGATCGCGGCGAGCGGCCGCGATGCGGGCCAGGCCACGGAGGGCGCGGTCGGAGAGGGCCACGGGCCGGGACACTTCCGCGACGAGCTTCTGCATCGCCTGGCGGACCCACCACGAGGCGTACGCCCAGAACGGCGTGTTGAGGCGAGGCTCGTAACGTGAGGCGGCTCGCAACAGCCCGACAACTCCCTCGTCGATCAGCTCGCCGCGTTCGACTCCGCCGCCGGTGTCGTACCGACGGGCGATCGCGCCGATGGCCGGGAGGAACGCGTCGACGAGCTGCCGGCACGCCGCCTCGTCTCCGGCCTCGGTGGCGATGACGAGGTCCCGCTCCTGCTCAGGCAATAGCCACGAGCCCGGCCCGGGGTCCGCGTCGAGATCCACGCGCGCCCCTGAACCTGCTCGAGTCTGTTCCACCAGCAGCCCCTGCCGTGGATGGGACACCAATTGTTCCGCCGGAGGCCGCCGCGAGGCAAGCGCCGCATCGCGGGGTGGCTGTCGCAACTTGCCCTGGCCCTGGCGAGCGGCGATACCATAGTGCATAGTAGGAACTATGTAGTCGGCAACAGATGAGGAAGGCGACCATGACCACGCGACTGATCTCGGTCGACTCACACGTACGGATCGCGCCGGAGCGGATCAGAGAGAACATGCCCGCCAAGCTGCAACCCGCCTGGGACGACGCGGTAGCGCTCGAACGCGAACAGCACATCGAGGAACTCGGCGGCGTCGACCCGATCGTGTTCGCCGCGGGGTTCAGCCACGAGGCCATGACGAACCCCGGGTACTACGACGGTGCCGAGCGCCTGAAAGCCATGGACCGCGACGGCGTGGACGCCGAGATCCTCTACAGCGAGGTGAGCGCGTTCCGTCATTACGGGTTGATGCGCGAAGGCTGGCGCGAGGCATCAGAGGCGTTCAACCGCGTCATGGCCGACTTCGCGTCGGCCGACCCCAAGCGACTTGTCCCCGCGTACCAGGTGCCACTGCTCGACATCGACTTCGCGGTGAAGCAGGTCGAGGCGCTCGCGGCGCAAGGCGCGCGCGCCGTCCACATCCCGACGTTCCCTTCCGAGGTCGGGCTGCCGGAGTATCACGACGAGCGATACGACCCGCTCTGGGCGACGATCGCCGAAGCCGACATGTCGATCAGCCAGCACCTCGGGCTCGTCGCCTCGTTGTTCGAATTGCTCCGGCGCGACCCCACACCGCAGAAGGCGATCTTCACGTCCCAGCCGTGCCTTCGCCTCGCGGAAACGATCGGGTTCTGGATCCTTCCTGGTGTGTTGGCGCGCTTCCCCGGACTGAAGATCGTGCTGGTGGAGCCGAGTCTCGGTTGGGTTCCGTTCTACCTCGACGTCATCGACTCAATGGCTGCCGGTCCGTACGACTTTCCCGCACTCGACGACAAACCGAGCAGCTACTTCCACCGGCAGATGTACCTCACATTCGTCGACGACGCCCGTGGCCTCGAACACCGTCACGAACTGGGTGTTGATCGCATCATGTGGTCGACCGATTTCCCACACCCGGCGACCTCGTGGCCGAACTCCCGTGCCGTGGTGGAGAAGAACTTCGCGGGGATACCGGAGGACGAGAAAGATCTCATCGTCGCCGGCAACGCCGCGCGGCTCTACGGCGTCTGAGTCGCTATCCCGCTAACGGGCGCGCCGGCGAGTTCGTCGCGCACGACACGCCGCAGCAGTTTTCCCGTCTCGGTGTGCGGCAGTACATCGCGAAACACAATGTGCACGGGTGTCTTCGTCGACCGAAGGCGCGCGCGCACCCAACTCTTGAGCTGCTCATCGCTCACTGCCGCGTCGTCCGTGAGCACGACCGCGGCGGCAACCGCCTCGCCCCACTGGGCGTCCGGCACACCCACGACGCAGGCCGCGACCACCGCGGGATGCGCGACCAACACGTCCTCGATCTCGCCCGGTGACAGATTCTCCGCGCCGCGCACGATCACATCGTCGAGGCGCCCATCAAGGAAGAGAAACCCAGTCTCGTCGAAGTAGCCGGCGTCGTTCGTGGGGAACCAGCCGTCGTCGGTCAGCAGACTGCGGCCGACGTACTCCCCCGCGACCTGTTCACCGCGCACGTGGATTTCGCCGCGCTCGCCCGGCGCGACAACCGACCCGTCGGTCGCTCGGATCTCGACCTCGACGCCGGGAAGCGGTACCCCGACCGACTTGAGACGCGCGCGCACCGTCGCGTCGTCACTGCGGAACGCCGCACGATGCTCCTCCGGGCCGAGGACTGCCACCGTCGAGCTCGTCTCGGTGAGACCGTACGCGTTGACGAAGTCGACGGCCGGGAGCAACGTCATGGCGCGCTCGACAACGTCGACTGGCATGCGACCACCGCCATAGGAGAGATGCCGCAACGACGGCAGCTGCGTTCCGCGTGCCTCGATGACGTCCAAGATCCGGCCGAGCATGGTCGGCACAACCATCGCGTGCGACACGCGTTCGTTCGCCGCGGTGTTCACCCACACGTCCGGGTCGAACGCCGGCAGGTACACGATGCGCCGACCACCGTAGAGACACGTGAGGATCGTCGAGATGCCGGCGATGTGATACGGCGGAACTGCCACGAGTTGTGCGTCGTCTTCGGACGCCCCCATGAACTCGACGGTGCCGATGACGTAAGACACGAGATGTCGGTGCCGCAACATCGCCGCCTTGGCGACACCGGTGGTGCCGCTCGTGAAGAGCAACACGGCGACGGATTCGGGATCGACGTCGGCACCGGCGGCGGTTGCGGACGCGTCGCGGTCGTCGTGGAGGACGTCGCGGTCGTCGTGGAGGACGTCGCGCTCGATCATGGTGATGCCGTCGAGGGACTCGAGGCGGTCGACCGCGTCCGGTCCCGCGACGACCGCCGCCGGGACGAGCCGCTCGACGAGGGCGGCGAGCTGGTCGTCGGGGAGGCGGTAGTTGAGGGGTGCGAACGGCACCCCCGCCAATGCCGCGCCGAACAGCGCGATCGGCACCGCGTCGGAGTTCTCGTCGACGAGCACGACGGATTCGATCGGATGCTTCCCGAAGCGCGCCGCAGCCGCGCTCGCTCGCTGCTGGAGCTCAGCCGCGGTGAGCCCTCGCTCACGCGAACCGACCACGATGCGATCCCCCGCGCCCGCAACCGCCATCTCGAGCAGCATCGCGAGGTTCACGGTCAGTCCGACGCGGGCAACGGCTTTGCACCACTGAGCTGGAGCAACTCTTGGCCGATCGAGAGCGATCCCTTGCCCGCCTTGGTGCAGAGCAACTCGAGGCTCTGGGCAACGTCGGAGTAACGCTTGCCGAGCAGCGTTCCTTCGTCGAAGCCGCCCTCGGGCTCCCCCACCGGCGGACCGGAGGCCGGCTCGACTGTGCGACCCCCGCAGCGGAGATCGACCGGCTCCGACGGCGCGCGCACGACGACCGCCTCGGTCGTGCACACGGCGGAGTAGAGCCTCGTACCCGGTTTCACGTCCATGGTCATCGTTCGTTTCCTCGCCGGACATAGTACATACTAGGTTATGGAACAACCCTCGCTCTACTGGGATCCGTACGACATCGGGCTCGACGACGAGCCGTACGGAGCGTGGGCGCGTCTACGCGAGGACGCCCCCGTGTACCGCAACGAGCGGTACGACTTCTGGGCGCTCAGTCGCTTCGCCGACGTCGAGGCCGCCCACAAGGATCCCGCGACCTACAGCTCCGCTCGCGGCACCGTGCTCGAGAACATGGGTGCCGACATGTCGGCACTCGGGATGATGATCTTCCTCGATCCGCCGGCGCACACGAGGTTGCGGGCGCTTGTGTCCCGGGCGCTCACGCCGCGCCGGATCGCCGAGCTCGAAGTCCGCGTGCGCGCGATCTGCAACGAGCTCTTCGACGCGTGCGCCGGCCTCGACCGTTTCGACTACGTCCAGCGCTTCGCCGCGCAACTGCCGTCGCGGGTCATCTCGTCCCTCGTCGGCGTTCCACCCGAAGACCAGGAGGAGCAGCGCCGGCTCGTCGAGGCCATGTTCCACATCGAACCCGAGGTCGGCACGATGAACGAGGCGGCGGCCACCGCGGGGCTCGCGCTCATCACCTACTTGCAGAACCTCGTCGAGCAACGGATCGCCGAGCCACGCGGCGACATGGTGAGCGACCTCGTGCGCACCGAGCTCGCAGACGAAGATGGCCACGCGCGCCGGCTGACAGTCGACGAGTGCACGCGCTTCGCGCTGTTGCTGTACAGCGCGGGAACCGAGACGGTCGCGAAGCTGCTCGGCAACGCCGCGGTTGTGCTCGCCGAACACCCGGATCAACGCGCTGATCTCGTCGCGCACCCCGACGTCATCCCGAACGCCGTCGAGGAGCTGCTGCGCTTCGAAGCGCCGTCGCCGGTGCAGGGCCGGTGGACGACGCGTGACGTCACACTCCACGGCATCGACATCCCGAGGGATTCGAAGGTGCTGCTCCTCACGGGCAGCGCGGGGCGCGACGAGCGGGCGTTCCCCGACCCGGATCGCTTCGACGTGCGCCGCCGGATGCAACACCATCTCTCGTTCGGGTACGGCGTGCACTTCTGCATCGGCGCGGCGCTGGCGCGCCTCGAAGGTCGCGTCGCACTGGAAGAGACGCTCAAACGGTTCCCGAAGTGGGACGTCGATCCGGGCGGCGTCGCCCGCGTGCACACGAGCACGGTGCGCGGCTATCGAGAAGTAACGATCGTCGTCTAAGCGAACGCGCGACCAAGACCGCGCAGGAAGACCTTCACGGCATCCGGACCCGGAGCACTCGACCCCGCGATCGGAATCGCCTGCGCGAGCTGCCGGCTCAGCGCGAACCCGCGCAACGCGTGGAACAGCGCGTCGACCTCCGCCTTCGACGGCCGGCCCCCGATCGCTTGGCGTAGCAAGCGCCGTATGGACACCTCGCTCCGCGCGGCGTTCTCGGTGACCTCGGCCATGACGTCGGCCGACGTGTCGGGATCGTGCTCGAGGTTCAACACGATCTGCAGTCGAACAAGAAAAGCTGGGCTGTCGTAGTGACGCGCGAGAACGTCGTATAACGACGCGATGCGTTGCTCGGCCGTGTCTCCGGCGAGCTCAGCGCGCTGCACGTCTTCGACGAATCGGTGATCGAGCTCCTTGACGATCGCGAGCAGCAGCGCCTCTCGCGTGCCGAAGTGGTACTGCAGCGCTCCCCAACTCACGTTCGCCCGGCGCGCGATCTCGTTGGTGCTCGATCGGTAGAAGCCCACTTCGAGGATCGACGCGATCGCGGCTTCGATGATCTGGGCGCGACCGTTGAGCTCGTCGGCACCCGCGGACTTACGGCGACGCCGGCTTCTATCGCGTGGCGCCGCCAGCTCGCTCGGGCTCATGTTGGGTCGCTCTTCCTTGTCGGCAGCCGTCGTCACGATATGGGAACTCCGGGATCGACCATGCTCAGCAGCTCAGCGCTGCAAGATGACACCGGTCCGGCTCGCGGTCACCAGCGCAGTCCGCGGGTCGTCGAGCTGGTTCACTGCAGTGCCTCGAAGTTGGCGGACCGCTTCGACGGTCAAGTTCAGGCCGTGGATGTACCCCTCACCGATGAGCCCGCCGTTGGTGTTGCACGGCAGCTTCCCGTGGGGCGCGAGGTTGCCGTCGGCAATGAAGTCCTTTGCCTCTCCGGGCCCACAGAACCCGAGCGCTTCGAGTTGCATCAGGAGGATCGGAGAGAACGCGTCGTAGATCATCGCAAGGTCGATGTCGGAACGGCTCAGGTCTCGCCCGAACAGCTGCTCGGCGAGCGCGACGGAGCCGTCCATCACTTCGAGGTTGGGCCGGTAGTGATTGCTTGCGATCTCTTCCTCGAAGAGCCCGGCCGTCGCGGCTTCGGCGATGACCACAGGCGCGGGTGTGTCACTCGCTCGGTCGATCGATGTGATCACGAGCGCCACGGCACCGTCCGTCTCCTGGCAGCAGTCGAAGAGGCGAATCGAAGGCTCCGCGATCCAGCGCGACGACTGGTGATCATCGAGTGTGATTGGTTTGCCGTAGAAGTGGGCATTCGGATTGGTCGCGGCGTACTCGCGCAGCTGTACGACCGCCCGACCGAAGTCCGCGCTCGTCGCACCGTAGGTGTGCATGTACCGCGTCGCGTTGAGCGACATCCACGAGGCGGGCGTCAACACGCCGAAGGGCGCGCACCACTGGCTCGACGTCGTACCGGAGTGCGCGGAGGTCGCACGTGGGCTGACCTGCGCACGGCCGAACCGTCCGCCCGAGCGCGCCTTGATCGCCCGGTACGCAACGACAACATTTGCGGCGCCGCCGGCGACCGCGGCGGCGGCGTGGAGCAACACGCCCTGCGATCCACCGCCACCGTACGGAACGCGACTGGACCAGCGCACGAGCGGCGGCCCGAGGGAACGCACGAGTTCGGTCTCTTCGACCGGGTCGATCGTGTAGCTGACGAATCCGTCGACGTCGTCCGTCGTGAGACCGGCATCGCTCAGCGCCGCGACGATCGCCTCGCTCGCCAGTTGCGTCTCACTACGACCCGCGGCCTTCGAGAACTCCGTTTGACCGATACCGACGATCGCGGCCGCGCCGCCGAGCGAGGCGCTCATGCTTGCTCGAAGACAGGGACGGCCATGTCGTCGGCCGTCGTCTCGAACGTCACGCGCACGCGAGTCCCGATGCGCACCGCGTCGGGTGCGACGCCGACGAGATTCGACAGGACGCGTACGCCCTCGTCGAGATCGACGAGCACCGCGATGACGGGATAGCTGAACGCCGGGTGCTGCGGATGGTGCAGGATCGTGTAGCTGTAGATCGACCCGGTTCCGGCCAGCTCCGCCGGCTCGTAGCCGAGCGAGTGGCAGTGCGGGCACATCGGCCGCGGCGGATGACGAAGTCGACCGCAGTCAGAACACCGTTGCGCGATGAGTCGCCCTTCACGCGCGCCTTCCCAGAAGTCTCGATTGTCGTCGGTGACGATCGGCGCGGGGCGCGTCATCGCGCGACCCACCGTGCGACGCGCTGCCAAAGGACGGCGCGATTGTCGGCGACGTTTTGGTTGTGACCGGCGTCCGGCAGCACGAAGACGGTGACGTCCCCGCTCGCCGGAAAGTCCATTGGGATTCCGTGCGCCGGGCCGGTGATGTCGTACTCCCCGACACCGACGAACACCGGGACATCGATCACACGTAGCTCCTCGCTGACGGACCCCGGAACGAGCGAGGTGAGCCCGACGAGCCCGAGGAGTGGCGCGGTCGCCTCTCTGATCGCGGTCATCGCTACTGCGGGCGGCTCGCCGCGTATGAGCAACGCCGACCTGGAGTTCGTGCCCATCGGGAGCGGCTCGCCAAAACGCGCCTCCGTGAGCGATACGAGCGACGCGCGCAGGCCGGCGGGGTCGTCGACGTACGCGCGCTCGTGCTCGGTGAGGTAGTCGACGAGGCCGCGCCCATGGAACCCGAGGAGCACGAGCGCCGAGTAGGTACGTTGGCGCGCCTGCTGCACGACCGTCAGCAACGCACCCGCGGAGTGGCCGAGCCCGACGGTCCTGAAATCCGCGAGCGGCGCAAGTTCCGTGGCGATCGTCCCGCTCGTCAGACGCTCGAGAATGGCGTCGGCGGTGGCGGCGCAAATGTCGGCCACGACGTGTGGAGTCAGCGTGTAACCGTCGACCGGCCGGCCGCTGTCACCGACGCCCGGGGGATCGACGGTGACGACGACGCACCCGGCGGCGGCCAAGTAGCGCGCCATGCTGTAGGCACCGTCGGCTTCAGCGGTGTGCAGATCGAAGTAGCGCCGCGACATCCCGCCACCGGGTAGGCACACGACAACAGGAGTCGACGCGCTATGGGCCGGCACGGTTTCGTAGAAGACGTCCGCCACCATCCGGTCGACACCGCTGGGCGCGATGTCGCTGACGTCGACATCGAGCGTCGTCGCCGTAACGGTCATCGGGCCTCGACGGATGCGTCGAGGATCACGCGGTCGCCGGCAAGCGCGTCGACCTCCGCAGGGACGTAGCCGTACTCCAACATGATCTCGCGCGTGTGTTCACCACACATGCACGGGCCGCGCTGCACGACTCCCGGCGTCGCGGAGAATTCGACGAGCAGGCCCGGGTCCTCGAACCGCCCGACGCTCCCCGCGTGTGTTTCGGACACCAAACCGCGTGCACGCGCCTGCGGATCGTCGAACAGCGACCGACAGAACTCCTCGTTCACCACCTCGGCGGGCACGCCGGCCTGGTCGAGTACTTCGACCCAGTGCGCGGCGGAGTGTTCCCGAAACCGCGGTTCGAGCACGGCGGCCACCTTCTCCGTGTCGTCGAGCGCGATCCAGTCTTCTCCCACCAACGTCGCGAGCGCGTGGCGATGCTCCGGGCGCGCCGCGGCAAGGAACAACCACCGTTGATCGCCACCTTCGTAGAGCCGGTAGAACGGCGACAGGCCGTGCTGACCTTCGTCGACGCGCGCCCAGGTTCCGGGCGAGCCGTCGGCGTGGATCCACGCGTGCGACGTGAGCAACAGCTGTGCGTTCACGATCGATGTGCTGACCGACTGCCCCTCGCCGGTTCGTTCCCGGTGGTAGAGCGCCGCGGTGATGGCGATCGCGGCGAGCAACGCGTTCCCCGTGTCACCCATGCCCGAGCGGCTCCACAGCGGCGGGTTGCCCGCGTCGCAAGCGCCGTCCTCCCACTCGACGCCGCAGAGCGCACCCGCAGTCTGGTCGGTCCCCGGAAGGTCGGATCGCGGACCCTTCTCGTACCCGCGGGTGTTGCAGTACACCAGTCGCGGAAACCGCTGCCTCAGGGTTTCGTAGTCGATGCCGAGCCGCGCCGCCGCGCCCGGTCGCCAGTTCGTCGTTACGACATCGGCCCGTTCGATGAGCTTGTCGAGCACGGCAAGGCCGCGCTCGTCCTTCAGGTTGAGTGCGATGCTGCGCTTCCCGCGATTCGTGCCGAGACCCATGTGCGTGCCGGCCCAATACGTGTCGTGCAGCGCGTGGATCTTGATGACGTCGGCACCGAGGTCGGCGAGCGCGCGGCCGGTGAACGGCCCGGCGACGCCGAGACCGAGGTCGAGGACGCGCACTCCTTGCAGCGGGTGCGCGAGCTCGGTGCGGCGCGTACCGGGAGCGTGCTTGGCGTCCGGACCGTTCGCGGCCTCGTCGAGCAACTCGCGCGTGTGCTGACCCGGGCGGGCCGTGCCGCCACGCACCACGCCGGGATTCGCGGAAAACTCGAGCACCGATCCGACGTGTCTGATCCGGCCGAGGTCGGGATCGTCGACCTCCACCACACAACCGTCCTCGAGGAACGCGTCGTCGCTCAACGCCTCCGCCGGTGACCGCACCAACGCCATACCGATACCCGCGGCAGCGCCCGCTTCGATCCAGTCCGCCGACGGGAACTTCAGGAACGCGTCGCGCATCATGGGGTGCAGGAAGATTCCGCTCAACAGCCCTTCGGGCTCCATCGACAGCCGGTCGGGATCGTCCCGGTAGCTCGTGTCGAGTCCGACGTCGCCGAGCTTGTCGCCTTCTGCCGACGCGAGCACCCAGCTCGGCCGCAACGTCCAGTGATGAACCCACCGACCGTCTGCGCACTCGTACAGGCCTTCGATCGAACGCGAATCGACCGGCCACATCCAGTACAGCGGCGCGTCGGGGTTCTCGACGCGCTGCCAGTTCAGCGACACGGCGGCGAGCGCACCCTGCAGGAGCGACGTCTCGACCCGTTGGCCCTCGCCGGTCACCTCACGCGCTCGAAGCGCCGCCGTGATACCCAACGTCGCGAAGTACATCGCGCCGATGCTCGGCCACGGCGTGCGCGGGAACACCGGGCCCGCACGGTTCGCGCCGCGCACGAGGCCGTCCGGCCCGTCAAACTCCGGATGCGGCCCGGGTCGCCCGCTGATGTATTCCATCGCCGTGCCGCGGCGACCCTTCTGGTCGTAGAAGAGTCCGGTCCGCGCGGCAACCAGCGCGTCGTAACCCGGTCGGGAGTGATCGCGACCGTCGCGCCCGTAGCCGGTGATCGAGCACGTGATCAACGAAGGATTCCGCGACGCGAGCGTCGCGTGGTCGATCCCCAACTTCGCCGCCGTCCCGGGGGCAAAGCTCTCGACGACGACGTCGGCCGACGACGCGAGTGCGAGAAAGGCCTCACGCCCGTCGTCGGTCGCGAGATCGAGCCATGCACTTCGCTTGCCGCGATTCCATACGCGCGCGCCGCTCGACTCTGTGAGCGACGTGCTGGTCGGTGCGGCGATGCGCGTGACCTGGGCGCCATTGTCGGCGAGATGCATCGTCGTCATCGGGCCCGCGATGCCATCGGAGAGATCGAGCACCCGCACACCGTCGAAGACTCCAGGCATCGCTTCCTCGCTCCTCCGAATCGCCTCGTCCGAAGCTAGCGTAGCGATTACTATGTTGCGGCCGCTACCCTGCCCGTGGCGGTCGCTCCCGCGCGTCGTACACGACAGCGCCGCCCACGATCGTGAGCACGACGTCGTCGCGGCGGAGCCGGGCCAGCGCGTCTGACAGCGGGACGGATAACAGCACAAGGTCGGCCGGCAGACCGGCGCGAACGGTGTCCGAGCCGGTGAACAACGCGAGCGCGTTGCTCGGCCGGATGCGCTCGGACGCGCCCACGACCGTGCCCCGGGCCGTGCGCCGCTGCACCGCGGCGCGCATGGCCTCCCACGGGTCGATCGGACCGTACGGCGCATCGCTCGAACCGCGAGTCGGGACACCGGCCGCGAGCAACGACGCAGTCGGATAGAGGGCGGCGACATCGCGGGGATCGACGTCGGTCATGTACTCGTCGCCGCGTGCGCTGACGAACGCCGGCTGCGTCACGACGGTCAGGCCGAGCGCGTGAAGGTCCGCGATGACGTCGGCCGGCGCCACGCTCGCGTGTTCGATCCGGTCGCCTCGCACCCCCGCAACGCGGAACGCCTCGATCGCGAAGCGCACCTGCACCAGCGTCACGCAGTGAACCGCGACCCCGCGCCCGCGCCCATGCGCTTCGAGAACGAGACGGACGAGGTCGTCGATGTCCGGGAGATCGTCGTCATCGGGCACGACCTTGACCTCGCCGAGGGTGAGGCGTTCGGAATCGTCGAGCGCAAGCTCGATCGGGCCCATGACGCGCACCCGTTGAGGAAGCGCGCGCAGACATGCGACGCTGCTCGGGTCGTTCGAAGCCGTCGCGTCTGTGACGGCCGTGACACCGACGGCTGCGAGTTCCGAGCCGATCGCAGCGATCTCGCCGTCGCGTAATCCGGCATCGTCCCGAACGAGGTCGTCGCCGCGCCACAGCCGGCCCGTCAGCCTTGCCGCGTGATCTCGCTCGAAGCGCGCGTCGGCGAGCCGGCTCGGCTCGATCTGTTCCAGCGCGCACGAGTTGAGGATCCAGAGTCCACCGGTGCGGTGTTGTACGCGGACGGGGACGCCGCGAACGATCCCGTCGAGAACGTCGCGGTCGAGCCCGCCGAAGACGCGCTCGTGGTACCCGACCGCGCGCACCGGACCGCGGGTCGAGGCATCGCGGAGCGCCGCCGCGAACGTCGCATTGTTGGTCGTCGAAGCACTCACCGAAATGGACCGCCGCGCCGCAGCAAGCGCGAGTACGTGCAGATGATGGTCATGAAGGCCGGCTAAGAGCGCTCCTCCCCGTCCGTCGATCACCTCGCCGGAAGATCGGGAGCGGTCCTCGGAGCCGACCGACGCAACCGCACCGTCTTCGATGCGCACGGCTACACGCTCGCCCGCGACGTCGACGTCGTGCAGGATCAGTCCCACTGTCGCACGCCGATCTCCGCCATCACGTCCGCGGTGTGGGCACCGAGTGGAGCCGCCGGTCCGACGGTTCTACGCGCGCGTGGAGGCGCGACGACAACGTCGTCGAGGTAGCAGGCGCCGGCGCGCATCTCCGCTTCGCGTTCAGGCCGTCGAACGTCACCTCGCGCGAGGCGCGCAACCGGCGCCATCGCGACATCAACGAGCGCGCCGCCGCCCGCTCGGAGCGCCGCGAGTCCCGCAACCGCCGCG
>JAODBJ010000108.1 GCA_025463905.1 Actinomycetes bacterium | reverse complement strand
CTGGCCGACGAAGCGCAGCGGCGATTCGACGCCGGGAGCCATGCGGCTGCGCGCACAGCCGGTGCGGCTGCCCTCGCGCTCGTACGCGGCGGCCTGCTCGCCGACGAACGCGACGCGCCATGGCTCGAGGTGGAACGGGCCGCCGTCGACCGGCACGTCGCGCGGGTTCGCCACCTGTGTGCGCGAGCTGCGCTCGCGAGTGGTGATCCTTCGGACGCCGCCGAGCTCGCTCAACAGGCGCTCGACCACGATCCCTACGACGAAGACGCGCTGCGCTGCCTCATGTACGCGTGCGCGGCAGCAGGGCGGCCCGCGAGCGCCCTCGCGGCGTACGCGCGTGCGCGCGAACGATTGAGCGATGACCTCGGCGTGAGCCCGTCGGCCGAGACGGAGGCCGTGCACAACGCGATCCTGCGCGACGAGCCGCTGACCGACGCGAACCCGCCGCGCGCCGCGCTTCCTGCGTTGATCGGACGCGACCGGCAGTTGGCGGCACTCGACGCGGCGGCAAGCGGTGCGACGCGCGGTGAGGCCTGCGTCGTCGTTGTCACCGGCGACGCGGGAATCGGGAAGTCGACGTTGCTCACCGCGTGGGCCGAACGCGCCCGCGCGACCGGGTTCGTGGTGCTCGCCGGCGCAGCCGACGAGTTGGCGCGCTCGCTCCCGCTCCAGCCGCTCGTCGATGCGATCGAACGTCACCTGCGCGCCGCCGGTCGGAGCGCGGCCGACGACCTGCTCGACAACGACCGTGCGTTGCTCAGCCCGTTGTTCGGCAGGCATCGCGCCGGCGCCACGGCGACCCCGCCCGCACTCGTCGACGGGCTCGTCGGCCCGGCCGCGCTGTACGGCGCGCTGGCGACGCTCCTCGAACGCATCGGTAGGGGCCAGCCCGTCGCGTTGCTCCTCGACGACATGCATCGCGCCGGCGGCGCACTCGGCGACTGGTGCGCGTTCGTGCAGCGGCGCGCGCAGCCGCTGATGATCGTCGCGGCGGCGCGCACGGGCGAGCCGGTACCGCTCGTACCCGACGTGATCGTGGAGGTCGGACCCTTCGATCTGGACGACACGATCAATCTCGTCGGTGGTGACGCGGCACGGGCAGCTCAGCTACACGACCGATCGGGCGGGAACCCGCTCTTCCTTTCCGAATTGGCCACCGCCGACGATGCGACCCTGCCGTCGACGATCCGCGCCTCGGTCGCCGCCCGGTGCGATCGCCTCGGCCCCGCGGGCGCGACATTGCGGGCGGCCGCGGTACTCGGCCGCACGATCGACATCGATCTGCTCGCGGCGGTCATCCGAACCGACACGTTGTTGTTGCTCGAACACCTCGAGGAAGGTGCGCGTCACGGCTTCTTGGAGGAGACCGGCGACACGCTCTCGTTCCGCCATGACCTCGTGCGGGAAGCGGTGGCGGCGGCGACGCCGGCGACACGGGCGGCGCTGTTGCACCGGGAAGCCGGCCGCGCCCTCGCGTCACGATCGCATGCGGAACCGCTCGACGTCGCGTACCACGCCCGCCTCGGCGGCGACACCGATCTCGCGGCCCGGGCCCTCGTCGACGCGGCTGCGATCGCCGGCGCGCGCTTCGACCAGGCGAGTGCCGAGGCGTTGCTCGACCAAGCGATCGCACTGCGCGAGGACGCGCCCATCCTCCTCGCCCGGGCGCGTGTGCGCATCATGCGCACCCACTACTCGGCGGCCGACGCCGACATCGAACGGGCACTTGCGCTCGGTGCCGGTGCCGATGCGCTGGAGATCGCGGGATGGTCGGCGTACTACGCGCGCGATCTCGATGCCGCCAAGCGCAACGCGGACGACGGCGCCCGACTTGCGGTCGATGACGCGTCGCGTGGCCGTTGCCTTGCGCTGGCGGGCCGGGTACGCCACGGGCAGGGCGATCTTGCCGACGCGCAGCAACTGCTGGAGTCGGCCAACCGCACCACGCAGGGCGCCGACAACGTGGTGGCGGCCGCGTGGCTCGGCGTGCTGCGGTCGCACCAGAGCCGCGCCGACGACGCACTGGCGCTGCTGATGCCCGCGACGCGCCTCGGCGCCGGACGCGAAACGACGGTGATGTTGCACGCGCTGATCTTCGGCGGTCACGCGCTGGCGCTGTCCGGCCGGCCCCGCGAGGCGATCGCCCTGCTCGACCGTTACGAGCAGGAAGCGCAGGAGCGTCAGGTCGACCGGTTCTTCGGCCGGGGCCACAACTTCGCCGCGTGGGTTCTGCGCAGCATCGGCGACGAGCCACAGGCCCACGACCGGAACGAGGCGGCGCTCGCGACCGGGGGTGTGGCGATCAGGGAGACCTACATCGCCGCGCACCTCGACCTCGCCGACGCGGCCCTTCGCGCCGGTGACCCCGATCGCGCGCATCGCGAACTCGCGCTTGCCCGCGACGGCCTCGACAGCAGCGACCGCTTGATCTTCAAGTGGAGGCAGGAGCTCAAGCGCCAGTGGCTCGACGCGCGACTCGCGTTCGCTCTCGGCGCGTACGACGACGCCGAGGCACTCGCCGCGACGCTCGCGCAACGGGCGGGCGAGCTCGGTATCCCGCGCTACGCGGTGCCGGCCCGGCTCCTGCTCGCCCGGTCGCGCGCGCGGGCGGGGCGACGCGGCGCCGTCGAAGCCGCAGTTGATCTCGCGGCGGTGGAGCATGACCTCGGCGAGCTCCCGGCGGCGGTCGCACTGGAGGCATGGTGGCTCACCGGCGAGGTCGCGCGCGACCTGCACGTGGCGCGCTGGTTCGACGTCGCGGCCGAACGCGCCGACGGCCTTGCGACCAATGCCGGTGACCATGCCGACACCTTGCGCGCCGATGCCGCGCGCACGCTCACTGCGTGGCGGGACGCGGCGCGGGTGTGACCACGGTCGCAACCAGCACGAGCAACGTCGGCGCGAACGGCGGTGGGGACATACCTACTGCCTCCACCGCCGCGTCGAACGCGCCGCGCCGGCTGCGATCGTCGAGCCCGGCGAAGAAGGGCGCCGTCGACGCCATCCCGAGCCGCCAATGGACGAAGTCTTCCGCCGTGCGCAAGCCACTGTCGATGACGAGCGTGTCGACGCGAGCGACCGAGATGCCGGCCGCGGTAGCCGCGGCAAGCAGGCCATCCGGCGTTGCGGTTCGCGGCTCGATGTCGCGTTTCATCGCGTCGTGCCACGCCGGATTGCGGAACCCGAACGTCGCCAGCGCGCGATCTACCTGCTCCTTCACCGGATGCGCTTCCGTGGTGCCGAATGTGCTCGCCAGCACGCAGCCACCCGGTCCGGTGACGCGCGCCATCTCTCGCAGCGCGTGATCGGGTCGCGGCAGATGGTTGAGCACGCAACCCGCGGCGACGACGTCGAACGACGCGCCCATGAACGGCAGCGCGAGCGTGTCGGCAACGGCTCCTGCGGGTCGGTCGCCGGCGTCGTAGCGCAACATGCCGAATGCGAGGTCGACCGCTACGACCGAGAACGCGCCGGCCGCAAACGCGGCGGCGCTCACCGCCCCGGTCCCGGCGCCGACGTCGAGTACCGCGGCGCCATGCAGGTCGCGCGCCGCGGCCGCGGCCGACACCAGCGCGTCACCCAGGCGGCGGTAGTACGCATCCGGCCCGTTCGCCCACGCCGAAACCGACGCCTCGTACGCGTCGCGCACGTCCGTCAGCCGGATTTGATCGCAGAAACCGACCGCTTTCGGCGTCTTTCTGAGATCAAAAGGAGTCATGGCAGGTAGCGGACCCCCTCGATCGCGCGCGCTTCCCACCAGGCCAGTTCGTCGTCGTATCCGCCGAGCGCTTTCTCCCAGCCGAACTGCACGAGGGCACCGAGGAGGGCGAGCGCGCACTGCACGTCGAACCACGGGTCGGTGTCGACGCCGTAGCGTTCGAGGGCGTCGCGATACGCGGTGATCGTTGCTTCCTTCGACTCGGGCACGCGCCGGCAGTTCAGCGCGAGGTACCACGCGAGCTCCCCGCAACCGGGGCCAGGGCCGGGCGCCTCCCAGTCGACCAGCACGGTGCGGCCGGCGTCGTCGCTGCCGAGGTTGCCGAGCTTCCAGTTCCCGTGCACGAACGTGAGTGGCGTGGCCTCCAACGCGAACGCGAGCGCGCACGGGTCGTTGGCGAGCGGCATCACTACTTCCGCCGCGTTCGGTGCGATCGTCGGAAGGTCGTTCCAGCCCTTCGCGATGAGTTTCGGCACGAGTGCGTCGGAGCCGCGCTCGGCCTCCGCGATCGCGGTCCACGGCGACGTTTCGAAGTAGCGGTTCGCGACCGGCACGAGATTCCAACGGTCTTCGAAGCCCCAGAAGGTTGCGTGCATGCAGGCCATGTGGTCGATGAACGAGCGGTGCTGCTCGAACGTCAGCATGGTGTCGCCCTCGGGAACGAAGTACGAGCCGACGTCGCGCATGAGCAGCACCGTTCCGTACCCACCCGGCCCGTCGGCCGGGTCGTGAGCGACGCCGACGATCGGCTGGTTGATGCATGCAGGGAGCGCGTCGAGCAAGCCCGCCTCCCACAGCTGCAACGTCTTGCAGCCGAGGTCGCCGGTGGCCCGCATGGTCCAATCGCCGCGCAGGTCCAGCCACTTGGCCACGAACCACTCGCCGTCGATTCGCACCCGCTCGATACGCGCACCCGATTTGGAGTCGTTGTGTTGCAACGGTTCGACCGCGGAACTCCCGGCGAGAAGTTCCTCCGCGTTCGTCGCGACGGGTCGTTCGACGAGCGAGCGCGGGTCGAACCGCGCCGCGGGGGTCGCAATCGCCATGGCGGGTGCGGCGTCAGGCATGACTCGCAGCTTCCATTTCGGCGAGCAGCGATGCCGGCCAGCGGCCTCCACACATCACGGTGTCGCTCGCGATGGCGTTGTCTTCCACCCGGATGATGTGCACGTGGTGGGCGGCGTACGGCACGCCGTGTTCTTCCCACGTCAGCAGGTACTCGACCAGTTCGCCGTCGCCGAGGCCCTCGCGCCGGAGTTGCTCGAAGCGAGCGGGGTTTCCGAACCAGCCGGTGTACTGGTCGCGGATGTCGTCGGGGCCGTGGGCGCGGAATCGCCAGTTCGGCACGGTCGCGTCCAGCGTCGCGTCGGCGGCCCACGCGTCACACGTGGGGATCGTGGCGGTCTCGATGGCGGTGAGAAAGCGGTCGATCGGCTCGGTCGTCACGGTGGCTCCTGTGGTGTCGGTCATGACAGCGAGCATGCCCTCACCCCCTTGCAACTCGTTTGCAGTCGCGACGGCCGGTTCCTATCGGCGCCCCTCGGGCTCCAGACCGCGCAGCTCGCGGAGCGCGACGGAGAGCGTGCTCAGGTCGTAGATCCCGTGCGCGCGGATGTCGTCGAGAATCGACAGGACCCGTTCGACGCGCGGACGGTTGCCCGCGGCCCACACCTTGTACGCGGTCTCGGCGTCGAACCCCGGATCGGTGCCGGCCAGCACGGCGGCGGTGACGGCACGGTGCTCGCCGTACGCGTCCTCACGCAGCGCGAGTCGTGAGAGCGCCTGCCAGCGGTCGTCGCGGGGCAGTTCGACGATGCGATCGCGCAGCCAGTCGAGGCGCAGATGATCGCCGACGGTGGCGTACATCGCGGCAACATGCTCGACGTCGAGCTTGCTCTGCTCCGCGAGGTCGGTGATATCGAGCGCGGTGTAGAGAGACTCGAGCGTTGCGACCCACCGCGCGATGTCGACCGGTACGCCCCGCGACGCGAGCAGCGTGGTTTCGTTCTCCACCCAGTCGTGTTCGCTGCCGAGCAACAAGTCGGGGAGACGCTCCGCGAGGCGTGCGACCCGTTCGGAGAAGAACACGACGGTCGACGACACCGGCAACGGGCGACGCCGGTTCCGCAGGAACCACCGGCTCGCGCGCTCCACGAGCTTGCGGCTCTCCAGGTACATCTCGGTCTGCGTCTCACCCGGCACGCGCGCGTCGAGCGACTCGATGGCGCGCCAGAGACGTTCCTGATCGAAGACCCGCCACGCGGCTTCGTGCGCTCGCACGATGTCGGGGGAGGTGGCCCCGGTTTCCTGCGCCATCCGGAACGCGAACGTGCTTCCGGCGCGATTCACCATCGCGTTGACGAGTGCGGTGGCGACGATTTCGCGGCGCAGCGCATGCCCTTGGATCGCTTCCGGGTAGCGCTCCTGGAGCGGACCGGGGAAGTAGCGCTCGAGGGTGCTGACGAAGTCGGGGTCGTCCGGCACCGTCGATTCCAGCAGGTCCTCTTCGATTTCGATCTTGGCGTAGGCGAGGAGCACCGCAAGCTCCGGCGCGGTGAGGCCGACTCCCGTTGCGTGCCGTTCCTCGAGCGTTTCATCGTCGGGGAGTTGCTCCACGACGCGGTTCAGCAGTCCGGACTGTTCGAGTTCATGGATGAAGCGAAGGTGCACGTCGACCATGGGGATCGACTGGGCGCGGGCGTTGGCGAGCGCACGGTTCTGGCGGTAGTTGTCGCGCAGCACGAGCGCCGCAACTTCGTCGGTCATCTGTACGAGCAGCGCGTTGCGGTCGTCGAGCGTGCAACTGCGGGTGCGCACGATGCCGTCGAGCAGGATCTTGATGTTCACCTCGTGGTCGGAAGTGTCGACTCCGGCGCTGTTGTCGATGGCGTCGGTATTGATGAGTCCGCCATGGAGTGCGTACTCGATGCGCCCGCGCTGCGTGAGACCAAGGTTCCCACCCTCGGCCACGACCTTTACCTGCAATTCGCTGCCGTCGACGCGCACCACGTCGTTTGCCTTGTCACCGACGTCGGTGTGCGTCTCGTCGTGCGCCTTCACGTAGGTGCCGATGCCGCCGTTGAAGAGCAGGTCGACGGGGGCGCGCAATACGGTACGGATGAGTTGCATCGGTGTGAGTGAGGTTGTGGTCGTGTCGATGCCGAGCGCCTCGGCCACTTCGGGCGACACGGGGATTGACTTCAGGGTGCGCGCGTAGATGCCACCACCGGGCGACAGCAATGAACGGTCGTAGTCGTCCCACGACGAACGGGACAGCGCGAAAAGCCGTTTGCGCTCCGCGAAGGACGTCTCGGCGACCGGGTGGGGGTCGAGGAACACGTGACGGTGGTCGAACGCGGCGACGAGACGGATGTGTTCCGACAGCAACATCGCGTTGCCGAAGACGTCACCCGACATGTCGCCGATGCCGACGACGGTGAAGTCGTCGACGGTCGGGTCGATCGCGATCTCGCGGAAGTGGTGCTTGACGGACTCCCACGCGCCGCGCGCGGTGATGCCCATCTTCTTGTGGTCGTAGCCGGCCGAGCCGCCCGATGCGAACGCGTCGCCCAGCCAGAAACCCCGTGACAGCGCGATCTCATTGGCGATGTCCGAGAACGTCGCGGTGCCCTTGTCGGCGGCGACGACAAGGTAGGGATCGTCGTCGTCGTATCGCACGACCTGGGCCGGCGGTACGACCGTGCCGTCGACGAGGTTGTCGGTGACATCGAGCATCGCGCCGATGAAGCTGCGGTAGCACTCGACGACTTCGGCCTGCAGGGCGTCGCGATCCGCGAGGGCGGGCGGCTGCTTCACGACGAACCCGCCTTTCGCGCCGCTCGGCACGATCACGGCGTTCTTGACGCGTTGGGCCTTCATCAGATCGAGCACTTCGGTACGGAAGTCTTCGCGCCGATCCGACCACCGAATACCGCCGCGCGCGACCTTGCCCGCGCGCAGGTGTACGCCCTCGACGCGGGGTGAGTACACGAAGATCTCGAACGTGGGGCGAGGCAACGGAAGGTCGGGCACGAGCGACGGATCCAGCTTGAAGGCGAGTTCCCGTCGGGGCGTGTTCTGGTCGTCGGACTGGAACCAGTTGGTGCGCAACGTCGCCCGTACGAGGGACGCAAGGTTGCGCAGGATGCGGTCCTCGTCGAGGCTCTTGACCGCGTCGAGCGAGGCCACGATGTCGTCCCACAGTCGCTCGGCGGCGTCGCCACCCTGGCCGATCTCCCACGGGTCGAACCGCGCGACGAACAGTTCCATGAGCATGCGCGCGATGCCGGGGTGGGCCGTGAGAGTGGATGCGATGTAGTCCTGGCTGAACAGCGTGCCCGCCTGGCGCAGGTACTTCGCGTACGCGCGCAGCACCGCGACTTCCCGCCACGCGAGTCCCGCCGCGAGCACGAGACGGTTGAAACCGTCGTCTTCGGCGTCGCCACGCGTCACTGCCAAGAAGGCGTCTTCGAAGGTGCGTTGCACCGCGCCGACATCGAGTTCCGACGCCGGCATGTAGCGCAGACGGAAGTGTTTGATCCAACGCGGTGGCGTGTCGACCGGTGTGATCACATAGGGGTGCTCGTCGTCGACGACCACGCCCATGTTGCGCAGGCGTGGGAGCACGTCAGAGAGCGACAATTGCGCGCCGGTGCCGTACAGCTTGAAGTCGAGCGAAGCTTTCGTTGCGTTGGCGAGACGCACGGTGAGCGTCGTGCGATCGTCGAGCCGTTCGAGTTGCGCGATATCGGCGAGTGCCTCGCTCGGGTCGAAGTCTTCCTGGTATGCGAGCGGAAACGCAGTCGCGTACGTGCGGAACTGCGCGAGGCCGGTTTCCTCGCCGTGATTCGACACCAGCGTTTCGCGCAGGTCGTCGACCCAGAGACGGGTCGCGGCGGCGATCTGGGATTCGAGTGCGGCCACGTCGACGTCGGGTGCCCGGGTCGGGTCGGTGCGCAGCACGAAATGCAGGCGGGCGAGCACCGATTCGGAGAGCCGGGTGTTCCACTCGTAGGTGGAACCGTTGTACGCGTCGAGGAGCAGCTGTGCGACGCGTAGACGCAACGCCGTGGTGTACCGGTCGCGCGGGACGAACACGAGGCACGAGACGAAGCGCCCGTATCGTTCTCGGTGCACGAACAACCGGACGCGGCGCCGTTCCTGCAATTGCAGAATGCCCATCACGATGTCGAAGAAGGTGTTCGTTTCGATCTGGAAGAGGTCGTCGCGCGGGTAGGTCTCCAGGATGTTGACGAGATCTTTTTGGTCGTGGCTCTGTGGCGCGAAACCCGCGCGCTCCATCACCGCGGTGATCTTGCGGCGCACGACCGGCACGTCGATCGGGCTCGCGTTGTAGGCCGACGACGTCCACAACCCGAGGAAGCGGTGCTCGCCGTTCACGTCGCCGTTGGCGTCGAACGTCTTCACGCCGACATAGTCGAGGTACGCGGGTCGGTGGATCGTGGAGCGCGAGTTCGCCTTGGTGAGCACGAGTAACTCTTTGTCGCGCGCTCGCCGGCGTACCTCGGGCGGGAGCTCGGCGAAACTCGTCGAACGGTCGTCGCGCGCGTTGCGCAGCACACCGAGTCCACTGCCCGGGATCGGGCGCAGCGCATCGCCAGTGGCGTCGGTGACGAGTTCGTAGCGGCGGTATCCGACGAACGTGAAGTGCTGGTCGGCCATCCAATCAAGGAAGGCCCGGCCTTCGGCGAGCTCGTCGGCGTCGACGGGTGGGGGCGTGGTGGAGAGGTCGTCGAGCACGTGTCGGAGCACGCCGAGCATCGCCGCCCAGTCGGTGGTCGCGGCGCGGAGGTCGCGCAGCACGGCGAGCAGACATTTCCGGGTTTCCTCGAGTGTCGCGGCGTCGGTTTCGCGGTCGACCTCCGCGTGCACGAAGGACTCGACGGCCACCAGGTTCCCGTCGGGCTGCGCAGTCCCGTCGCGGGAATCGTCGGCGGCCAGGCCGAGCGCGGTGCCGTCGGCGTCGCGCACGACCGGCAAGATGGGATGCACGATGAGGTGGATGCCCAGAGCACGCCGGTCGAGTTCCATCATCACCGAGTCGACGACGAACGGCATGTCGTCATTGACGATCTCGATGATGGTGTGGGTCGAGTCCCAACCGTCGCGTTCGCGCGTCGGTGTGAACACGCGCACCAACGGAGTGTGGGGTGGGCGTTGGGCGCCAAACTGCCAATGCGAGGCGGCGGCCTCGGCGAGGAAGTCGATCGAACGCTCGTGCAGGTCGGCGAGGGCGACGTTCTCGTAGTAGCGGCGGGCGAACGCCGCGACGGCGGTCGCGTCGGCGGCCGGGACAAGCGCAGTCGCGCGGCGTGCGACCTCTTCGACGATCGCAGCCGCAGGTCCCTCAGGCGGCACGACCCGAACCTACCTGGTGGAGAGGCCCCATAGAGTCCACGTGATGGACGTCGACACCCATTTGTCGCTTGCGCTCGAACTCGCCGACATTGCCGACGCGATCACAGTTGGGCGTTTCCGCGCCGAGGATCTCGTGGTCGAGACCAAACCCGACCTCACGCCCGTGAGCGAAGCGGACCGAGCGGTGGAGGAGGCGGTGCGCGAACGCCTTGCCGCCGCGGCGCCCACCCACGCGGTGCTCGGCGAGGAATTCGGGGTCGCCGGCGATGCCGGCGCGGCGTTCCGTTGGATCATCGATCCGATCGACGGCACCAAGAACTACGTGCGGGGCGTGCCGGTGTGGGCCACCCTCATCGCGCTCGAGTATGCGCGCGAGTTGGTGGTGGGGGTCGTGTCGGCGCCGGCGTTGCACACCCGGTGGTGGGCGGGCCGAGGCGAGGGTGCGTTCCGCAACGGCGACTCGATCCATGTGTCGCGCGTTGCCGCGCTCGCCGACGCACAACTCTCATTCGCGTGGGACACCGCCGAGCGGTTCCACGCCGACGGCGTCGGCGAGAAGATGTTGGGACTCGCGCACAGATGCTGGCGTACTCGCGGGATTGGCGACTTCTGGCAGCACATGCTTGTCGCGGAAGGTGCGTTCGACATCGCGATCGACCCGATCGTGTCGCTGTGGGACGTTGCGGCGCTCATGCCGATCGTCGAGGAGGCCGGTGGTCGCTGCACGACGCTGAGCGGTGTACGCGACCCCGACGGCGGGAGCCTCGTGTGCACGAACGCGCGCCTGCACGACGAAGTGCTCGCGACGTTTTTGTAGTGTGCGCCGAAGTGGCGCAAGAACTGACAGTCGGGATCGATATCGGCACGTCGTCGGTGAAGGCGGTTGCCGCCGACCCTGACGGCAACATCGTGGCGCGCACGCGCGTGCCGCACCCGTGGTCCGTGCCGAGCCCGCAGCGGTTCGAGCACGACGCCAAGCGGGCCTGGTTCGACGGCACGCGAGCAGCACTCGCTGCGCTCGGCGACATCGAGCCGCGCGGTGTCTCGGTCGCCGCGATGGTGCCCTCGTTGTGCGCGGTGGGTAGCGACGGGTTGCCGGTGAGCCCCGGTCTGCTCTACGGCGACGAACGGGGGTACACGGGCGCGACGTCGAGCCCGGTCGAGAGCGGTGAACTCGCGGCGTTCATGCGCTGGCTCGCCGCCGAGCATCCCGACGCCCACGGCTATTGGCCCGCGCAGGCGGTCGCGAACTACGCGCTGTCGGGCGACGCAGTGATCTCGACCACGACGGCCTCGACCGCGTTTCCGTTGTTCGACTGGGTGGGATGGGACGCAGCGCGCGTCGAGCGCTCCGGCGCACGCGTCGAGCAGTTACCGCGCATCGCGGTCTCCGGTCAGCCGGCCGCGCGCGTGACGGGTTTTGCCGACGCCGTCCTCGAACCGGGCACGATCGACGCGATGGGCGATCAGGTGGTGGCCGGCGCCGACAACGTTGGCGACGTGCTCGTGTTGCTCGGCACCACGCTCATTACGTGGGCGGTGATACCCGAACCAACCGACGTCGCGAACTGCTTCACCATTCCGCACACCGCGCCCGGCACGTTTCTCATGGGTGGACCGAGCAACGCGGGCGGGTTGTTCCTCCACTGGGTGCGCTCGATCGTCGGTGAGCCATCCGAAGCGCCGCGACCTGATCGTGTTCCCCTGTGGATTCCGTACCCGCGTGGTGAGCGCGTGCCGTTCCACGACCCGGACCGGCGCGCCGGGTTGCACGACCTCGACCTCACCCACGACGCGGCCGCGGTGCGGCGCGCCGCGGTGGAAGCCGCGGGCTTCGTCGTCCGCCGCATCATCGAATCGTCGCCGGTGCCCGCACAGCGGATCGTGGCCGCCGGTGGGGGCACGCGTGTAGACGACTGGGTGCAGGCGCTCGCCGACTGCACGAACCTGCCGGTCGACGTGCTCGCGGTTCCCGAGAGCGGTGCGCTCGGCACCGCGTTCCTCGCGCGCATGGCGGCGGGTCTCGAAGACTCGATGGCCGACGCCCGGCGCTGGGTGCGCTACGACCGCCGGGTCGAGCCCGACCCCGTCTGGGTCAACGCGTGCGAAGACCGCTACGGCCGGTTCCTCCAGCTCCATGCGAGTGGACCGGGCGCTCACTAGGCGCGGTACGTTCCCCACATGGCGTTGGAGATCAGCATCGACCGCGACGTGTGCATGGGTTCGGGGAACTGCTCGTTCTGGGCACCCGGCGTGTTCGACCTCGACGACGACGGCATCGCGTACGTGGTCGACGTGAACGCGGCGCCCGAAGACAAGATCGTGCTCGCCGCGCAGGGCTGCCCGACGCAGGCCATCAAGGTCATGACCAACGGCGAGAAGCTCGTTTAGGGACGCGATACATGCCCATTGGGATCAGCGAAGACCACGAAGCTCTGCGTCAGGTGGTGCGGCGATTCGCCGACGCGCAGTGCACGCCGGCCGTCTCTCGGGCCGCGCTCGATGCGCCCCGCGAAGAGCGACCCTCGTTCTGGCCCGCGCTGGCTGAGCTCGGATGGCTCGGCCTGCACGTGGGGGAGGAGCACGGCGGCGCGGGCTACGGCTTCGTCGAGCAGTGCGTGGTGATCGAGGAACTCGGGCGCGCCGCGGCGCCCGGTCCGTACGTCCCGAGCGTGCTCGCGTCGGCGCTCGTGCAGGCGGCGGCGGCGAGCGAGGTCGTGAAGGCGGTGTTGCCGGGCCTGACCGACGGCAGCGTGATCGGCGCGGTGGCGTTCGACGGAGCCGAGGCGCTCGACGGAACCGAGACGAGCGACGGATTGCAGGTGTCCGGAACGTTGCGTCCGGTGCTCGGCGCGCACCTCGCGGACATGATCGTGGCGCCGGTTCGGGTCGCGGGTGGCGCGACCGAATGGGTCGTGCTCGAGCCGTCGGCCACTCCGGAACTCTCCGTCACGGAGCTGCCGAGTGTCGACCGCACCCGACGGGTCGCGAGCGTGGTTGCCGGCGGCGCGAACGTCCCCAACGACCGGCGCCTCGGTGTGATCGATGCCAAGTTGGTGCGCGCGACTGCGGCGGTGCTGTTCGCGGCCGAGGCGGTCGGCATCGGCCAGTGGTGCGTCGAAACCGCGGCCGATTACGCCAACGCGCGCGTGCAGTTCGGTCGACCGATCGGCCAGTTCCAGGGCGTGAAGCACCGCAGTGCCGACATGCTCGCTCGCACCGAGCTCGCGCGAGCTGCCGCGTGGGACGCGGCGCGCGCGTTGCACGATCCGGAAAATGGGCGCGACGTTGCCGTCGCCTCCGCCGCTGCGCTCGCGTTCGACGCCGCGTTCCGCGACGCGAAGGACTGCGTGCAGACGCTCGGTGGAATCGGCTTCACCTGGGAGCACGACGCACATATCTATCTGCGCCGCGCGCTCACGTTGCACCAACTTGCCGGCACACCGGCCGAGTGGCGCGTGCGCGCCGCCCGCGCCGCGGCCGGGCAAGACGCCCGGCGGCTCGCGATCGACCTCGGCGACGAAGCCGACGCGCTTCGTGCGGAGGTACGCGAGTTCATCGCGACGATTACGCCGCTCGAAAGCAGCGAGCGACGCGTTGCGATGGCTGAGAACGGCTACATCACGCCGGGGTGGCCGAAGCCGTGGGGCCGCGACGCGTCCGCGCTCGAACTGCTCGTGATCGAAGAAGAGTTCCGCGGCGCGAAGATTCGCCGCCCGGCGATCGGCGTCGCCGCGTGGGCACTCCCGACCCTCATCGTCTTCGGCTCGCCCGAACAGCAGGACCGTTGGATCCGCCCGTCGCTGCGCGGCGAACTGCAATGGTGCCAACTCTTCAGCGAGCCGGGCGCGGGCTCCGACCTCGCGTCCCTCTCCACGCGCGCGACTCGCACCGACGGCGGCTGGTTGCTCAACGGTCAGAAAGTGTGGACGTCGCTCGCGCAGCAAGCTGATTGGGGCATCTGCCTCGCGCGTACCGATCCCGAAGCGCCGAAACATGATGGCATCTCCTGTTTCATGCTCGACATGCACACGCCGGGGATCGACATCCGGCCGCTACGTGAACTCACCGGCCAAGAGATGTTCAACGAGGTGTTCTTCGACGATGTGTTCGTGCCCGACGACTGCCTGGTCGGCGCGGAGAACGACGGTTGGCGCTGCGCGCGCACGACGCTCGCAAACGAGCGCGTCTACATGGGTGGAAGCAACACGATCGGCGGCGGGGTAATGGGTGTGCTGCGCGCGATCGACGAACGCGGCCTCGGCGACGATCGGCTTGCACTCGACGAAGCCGGCGGCCTCGTCGCGACCAGCCATGCGCTCGCCGTCCTCGGGTTCCGCATGACGTTGCAGGCGCTCGCGGGCGCCGATCCGTCGGGTTCCGAAGCGGCGGTGCGCAAGTTGCTCGGCGTCGAGCACGACCAGCACGTCCAGGAAGTGGGGATGACGCTGATGGGCGCGGAGGCCGCAGTCGACGACGGGGAGGCGGCCGGCTGGGTTGGCGCGTTCTTGTTCAACCGGTGTCTCACTATCGCGGGCGGCACGAGCGACATTCAGCGCAACGTGATCGCCGAACGGCTGCTCGGGATGCCCCGCGACCCGTGATTTCGGGCCCGTCGCCTCGAAAATCGAGCGCGGGTGGTTGTCGGCCGGTCACGGAACGCGGCGACGCCGGTCAAGTTCTTCACCCAGCGGAGGAAACGCCGATCAAGTCTCGTGGCTATCGGCATGGCTGGGATATTCGTGCTGCTCGCGATTGCGTTCGGCGCGATCGTGCTGTGGAAACGGGCGAGCAGAGAGCGCCGCGACGCGATCGACATCGCCGCAGTCATCGACGCTAAATACCCGAACCGGGCCCGGCGCGACGACCCGTGGCTCCAGCGCGAGGGCGACGGCATCGGCGACCTGTCCCTGCTCGAGGACGAAGCCGAGATCGACCTCGGCCTCCACGAAGAAGACCTGCAACTCGTCGTGAGCGGTACGAGCACTCGCGCCGACGTACGGAACATGGCGATCAGCGGCACCGCGGCGAGGTCCACGATTGCGAACGCGAGCGCGCCGGGGATCGCACCGCCGATCGCAGCGCCGATCGCACCGCGCGTCAGGACCGGTGCGCGAGTTCTCCAATCCGCTCCCGGCACCGATACCTACACCGAACCGAGCGTCGTCACATCCGCTCCGTTCATGGTCACCGGTTTTCCGCCGCCGTTGCTTGGCACCGACGCCCGCACACCCATCCCCGGTGAACCCGACGACCTCACGCTTCTCGGTGCCGCGCCGCCACAACGGGCCGGCACGCCGAGCCCCGTCGACATCAGTGGCGTCGACCCGTATGTGTCGCTGAAGGTGCGCCGCGACCGAGTGGCTACTCAAGCGGCGGACGCGTTCCAAGAAGTGCACCGGCTGCGCACGGAGGCGTTGCGACGGGCGTCGCAGGCTGAGCACAACGCGGCCCTCGCCACCAGCGCTCGTGGTCGAGCGGGGCGAATGGTGCGCGACACCCGCCGGGTCGAGGCGCAAGGGCGTCGCCGGCCGAGCGAGATGCCGAACTCTGACGACGCGTATGGCGATGTGCACCGGTTCCGCACCGAAGCCCTGAAGCGGGCTCAGCAGGCGGAGCACGGCGCACAGAAGGTGTCACAAGCTCGTGAACGGGCGAACCGCCTCCTTGTCGAGCAGCGCCAGATCGAGGCCGAGATGGCGAAGTTGACCCGGCTGCGCAACGCGGCGGCAGCAAGATGACGGCTGCGTTCTGTGCATGCCGGTTCGCTCACCGCGAGACATCCCTGATCGCTTGCCCCTGCGGAATACCTGAACCGGACGTTCGAGCGTCCGATCAGGACACGCAACGATCCGCCGACTGAGGTTTCGATGGCGACAACGGCCGAACAACAGGTGTCGGGACTCCCGTCAGAGCAGGTTCACGCCTGGCTGGACAACGTCCAGGACCAGATCCGCCGCGTCCAGACCCGGATCGAATACCTCCAGGCCGAGCAAGCTCGGTTGCAGGAGCAGGAGAGCCTCCTCATGGAACTCATGGCCTCCGCCGCGTCCCCCATCGCCTAGCGGCAAGCGCCGGCGCGTCCACCCTCGGTTGTCGCACTTGCGCTCCCGTCTGGGGGCATAACTCCAACAACCCGGCCGGACCTAGCGACCCGGGTCCAGCTGGTGCAAGAGGCGGCGAACTGCGCAGCGAAGCGAGCACGTTCGCTTCGCAGGAGCGGCGAGCGCAGCGAGCGCGACCATCAGAAATTGACACGCGTGTCAGGTTCGGATTAGCACCACGTCGCTGTGCGCTTCGATCTTCCTACTCCCGACGACGAGACGCGCCCGTTCTGGGAGGGCTGCCGTGAAGGCACGTTCCTCGTGCGCCACTGCAACGCCTGCGGCGAGTTCCACTTTTATCCGCGGCCGTTCTGCCCTCGCTGCTGGAGCACCGACGTCGAGTGGGCACGGGCGAGTGGACGGGCGTCGCTCTACACGTATTCGGTGGTGCACGCGAACGACCTGCCGCCGTGGCCCGAACGGGTGCCGTACGTCGCGGCAGTGGTCGATCTGGAGGAAGGGCCGCGTGTGATGACGAACGTGGAAGGTGTCGAGTTCGACGACCTCCGGATCGGTATGCCGCTCGTGGTCGACTTCAAGGCGCTCGACGACGAGATCACTGTGCCGATCTTTCGGCCTGCTTCGACGTGAGCGACACCGGCTACGGTCGAGATCGTGGACGAGCACGACTGGAATTTCCCGTTCGAGGAACCGCTGCACGAGGTGTTTCCTGCGCTGCACGAAGCGCAGAACTCGTGGATGTCGCAGATCGAGTCGTTGCATGCGCCCGACCGCAAGACGACCGAGTTGATCCGCATGGTCGTGACGGTGCTGAATCGCAACGGCGAAGGTGTCCAACGTCACGCCACCTTGGCCCGCGAGGTCGGCGCGACGTGGGACGAGATCCTCGGTTCGATCATGCTCACGACGCCCGGCGCGGGGCTGTTGCCCGCCGTGGTGGCGATTCCGCACGCCCGGCGAGGCTACGAAGCGGCGCGCGAAGCCGAAGCCGACTGACGCCGTCGGGCGCCGGCCTTACGACCATGAGCGGTGGGTGATGACAACCGACGTTCCCTTCCGGATCCTGCCTCGGGTCACGGACTCCAACCGGCATTTCTGGACCGGAGGCGAGGTCGGTGAGCTGCGGTTCCTGCGCTGCGCCGACTGTGGCTACTACATCCATCCTCCGATCCCGATCTGCCCGATGGACCACTCGAAGAACGTGGCGCCCGAGGCGGTGTCGGGCAAGGCGACGCTCGCTACCTACTCCGTGAACTATCAGGCGTGGATGCCGGGCCCCGAGCTGCCGTACGTCGTCGCGATCGTCGAAATCGTCGAGCAACCGTCGGTGCGGCTGACGACCAACTTGGTGAACTGCCCGCTCGACGAGATCCAGATCGGCATGCCGCTTCGAGTGACCTTCGAGCACCACGAAGATCCCGAAGGTGACGTGTGGCTGCCCCTTTTCGAACCCGACCCCGACTGACCTTCAGAGATGGCTGTGGACGCGAACGACATCATTGAACGCCGTGCGTGCATCACGGGTGCGGGCCAGTCGGAGATCGGCCGCCGGCTCGGGCGCGACCCGTTCGAATTGACGCTTGACGCGTGCCTCGCGGCGATCGCCGACGCGGGCCTCACGACCGCCGACATCGACGGCATCTCCACGTACCCGGGTCCGATGGACACGCCGCCGGGTTTCTCGGGTGCCGGCGCGTACGACGTGATGGACGCGCTGCGGCTCGAGTGTGGTTGGTACGGCAGCGGGATCGAGACGTCGGGCCAGCTCGGCTCGGTGATCAACGCGTGCCTCGCCGTGGGCGCCGGGTTGGCGAACCACGTGGTGTGTTTCCGTTCGGTCTGGGAGGGTTCGGCGCAGGGCGACAAAGGTCGTGCCGGCGTCATGCCCGGTGGAGGCGGTGGGGGCGGCGGCAAGTCGTTCCGGGCCGGCAGTTTCATGCAGTGGACGTTGCCGTTCTCGGCGCCGTCGGCCGCGATCTGGATCGCGATGTACGCCCAGGCGCACTTCCACAAGTACGGCACGACGCGCGAGCAGCTCGCGTGGATCGCGTTGAATGCCCGACGGAACGCCGAGCTGAACCCGAACGCGATCTACCGAAGCCCGATGTCGATGGACGACTACCTGAACGCTCGGATGATCTCGACGCCATTCTGTCTCTACGACTGCGACGTTCCGTGCGACGGCGCGACCGCGGTGATCGTGTCGCGTGTCGAGCGTGCCCGCGACCTGCGCAAGCAGCCGTTGCGGGTCGAGGCGGTCGGCACCGCGATCCACGGTCGCCCGTCGTGGGACCAGTTCGACGACCTCACCACGATGCCGATGCGGGATGCGGGCGCCCAGCTCTGGACCCGCACCGACTTGAAGCCCTCCGACGTGCAGCTGCTCGAGGCATACGACGGCTTCTCGTTCATCACGATGGACTGGATCGAGGCGCTCCAGTTCTGCGGGCCGGGGGAGAGTGGGCCGTTCATCGACGGCGGCGAGCGCATCGCGCGCGACGGCCAACTGCCGCTGAACACGCACGGAGGCCAGCTCTCGGGCGGCCGCCTGCACGGCTACGGCTTCATCCACGAAGCCGCCATCCAGATGTGGGGCGAGGGCGGCGAGCGCCAGGTGCCGCGCACACCCGAGGTCGCGGCCGTCGCGGCGGGGGGCGGGAACACCTGCGGCTGTTTGTTACTGGTCAACGACGGCTGAGTGACGTCTTTCGCTCCTGGTTAACAAAGGCGTACACGGGCAGTAGCATCTCGGCGACCCACGGCGCGCGGAGGGTATTGACCCATGGTTCGGAGTGACGTGAAGAGTGACCAGTCGCCCATTTGTCTCGTCCGCCCGCCTGCCATCGAGACCTTCCGCTTCTCGTCGCTGTCGGTCACGCCGCCCCTCGGACTCGCCTACGTCGCCGGCGCGCTGGAAGCCGCGGGCGAGAACGTGGTCGTTGTCGACGCGGTCACCGCGGCCCCCGACCAGTTCATCCGGTACTTCAAGGGCTACCTGATCGGGCTCACGTTCGACGAGGTGGCGCGGCGCATCCCGGCCGACGCGAAGTTCGCCGGCATCACCGTGGTGTTCACCCACGAGTGGCCTGCAGTCGTCAAGCTGATCGACGCGATCAAGCGGCACCACCCGGCGTTGCCGATCGTGCTCGGCGGCGAGCACGTCACGTCGATGCCCGAGTTCTGCCTGCGCACCTCGCAAGCCGACGTCCTCGTGTTGGGCGAGGGCGAGGAAACGCTCCTCGACTTGGTCCGCGCGTTCGACGAAGGGCTCCCGCTCGACGACACGCTCGGTGTCGCGTTCCGCACGCCCACCGACATCGTCGTGAACGCGCGGCGCGCCCGCACGCTCGACATCGACGAGATCGCGTGGCCGGCATGGCACCTCTTCGATCTCGACGTCTACCACTCCCACAAGTGGATGGGCGGCATGTATTCGTCGACGAAGTCAGTGCCGATCCTGGCCACCCGCGGCTGCCCGTACCAGTGCACCTACTGCTCGGCGCCGAACATGTGGACCCCGCGCTGGATCCCGCGTACGCCGGCGAAGGTGGTCGACGAGATCCAGTACTACGTCGAGAAGCACGGCGCCCGGAACTTCCCCTTCCAGGACCTCACCGCGATCATCCGCCGCGAATGGATCGTCGACTTCTGCAACGAGTTGCTCGCCCGCAACCTCGACATCACGTGGCAGATGCCTACCGGTACGCGCTCGGAAGCGATCGACGAAGAAGTGGCCGATCTGTTGCACCGCACCGGCATGATCAGCATGGCGTACGCGCCCGAGTCGGGTTCGGAAGAAACCCGCAAGCTGATCAAGAAGCGCATGAAGACAGACCGGATGTACGAGAGCATGCGCGCCGCCGTCGGCGCAGACCTCAACGTGATGGTCTTCATGGTGCTCGGCTTCCCGCACGACACGCGGGCGAACCTGCGCGAGAACCTCCCGTTCATGGACGGGATCGCCGAGGTCGGCATCACCGACGCCGCGTTCGGTTTCTACATGGCGCTGCCGGGCACCCAGATCTTCGACAGCCTGTACGACTCCGGGCAGGTCACGATCAACCGCACGTACTTCCGCCACATCCTCTCGTCCACGTCGTTGTGGGCCACCTCCACCTACTCCGACCTGAGTCGAGCCGAGCTCACGTTGTGGAAACTCCGCCTCACGCGGCGCTTCTACAACCGCAAGGCGCAACTCGCCGGAGAAAGCCTCGTCTCGCAGATGCGCACCACCTTGTTCGGCGGGGGGAGCGGGGGCGACGAGTCGAAATTGCAGACCGCGTTCCGCAATGGTGTCGACAGCGCGATCGAAACTGCCAAGTCGAAGTTCCGCCGTGGTTGGGTGCCGCGGGCGGAGGAACGTGAGATCTTCGACGACTGGGACCGCATCTTCCGCGAGATCCGCGCCCGCCAGCTGGCGGCGGGGGTTCGCGAAGTCGCACCGGCCGACACCCGCGAACTGCAGTCATTGAACGTGATCAAGCCATTGCAGATCACGCACGGTACGCGCCGTACGATCCCCGTCCACGTCTAACCGCGCGCCGTTGGCGCCAGCCGACCGATCTGAGGCGGGAGTGCCTTCCGCTCCGGGCGCCGACGCGCGTCGAGTTGTCGCGCGCGCTTCCACGGTGGGCGCGGTCGCGGCCGGGTTGGTGTTCCTCTGGTTCGTGGCCGGACCGCATTTCGACCTGCTGTCGCGCGACACGCTCGACAACTTCTACGACCTGCAAGCTCGCGCGCTCATGCATTTCCGTTGGAACGTCCCCGCGGGTTCCGTCGGGTTCGAAGGGTTCGTGATCAACGGCAAGACCTACATGTACTTCGGCCCCGTGCCGGCGTTGTTGCGTATCCCGGTGTTGGCGTTCACCCACCGATTCGACGGCCGCCTCACCCGCATCTCGCTCCTCGTCGGTTTCGCAATCACGATGGCGTTCGTCGTACGCCTCGCCGGCCAGGTGCGCGAGATCGTGCGCGGCGACGAGCCGGTGACGCGTGGTGAGGCGTGGGCGGTCGGGGCGTTCACGTTCGTGATCGGTGGGGGATCCGTGCTCACGTTCCTCGCGAGCCGGGCGATCGTGTACCACGAGGCGTTGATGTGGGCGACGGCGTTCGGACTCGCCTCGACCTCGTACTTACTGCGCTGGTTCCGGGACGGCCGTGGACTCGCGCTCGCCGCGACGTTCGCGACCCTGGCGCTGTTGTCGCGGCCGTCGGGCGGTGGGCTCGCACCCGTCGTGGCGCTGGCCGTCGTGTTCGCGGGGCGGCTCGCGGAACCTGCGCTCCGACGCTACGCGAGGGTGCCGCGCGTGGTCCGAGGTGCGGTGCACGCGGTGACGCCGCCCCAGGCGCGTCGCGCGTCGGTATGGGGGTTGCTGGCTGCCGTCGCGGTGCCTGTCGCGCTCTACGCGTACGTGAACGTGGCGCGCTTCGGTGTGCTCAACCCGCCCGTCGCGCAGCAGCTCTACAGCGCGGTCGACGCGAATCGCAAGGAAGTGCTGGCGAAGGTCGGGGGCTTGTTCTCGGCCCGCTACGTGCCCACGACCGCCTTGCAGTTCCTGCGCCCCGACGCGTTCGACCCGTCGCGCCTGTTTCCGTTCGTCACGTTCCGAAGCGGGTCGAAGATCATCGGGAACGTTCCGTTCGACACGATCGACTTTTCGAGCAGCCTCACCACGACGATGCCGCTGCTGATGGTCCTTGCGGTCGTCGGTGTCGTCGCCGTCGCGCGGCGCAGGCGCGACAACACACGTGATCTCGCGGTGCTACGCGCTCCGATGATCGGTGCGTTTGCCGGTGGCGCGATCACGCTCACGATCGGTTTCATCACGCATCGTTACCTCGCCGACTTCTTGCCCTTCGTCGCGCTCGCGGCACTTGTCGGCTTGTATACCGTGATCGGGCGCGCGCCGGCTTGGCGTGGGGTTGGGGCGCGGCGCCTGCTCGCCGGCGGTCTGGTGGCCCTGGGTGCGCTGGGCACGTGGGCCAACTTCGCGTTCGCGCTCCAGTACCAGCGGCTCTACGGCCCGTCGGTGCCGAACGACGTACGCGTCGGTTACCTCGGGTTCCAGCACGATCTCGACCATGCGCTCTTCGGCGGGCATCCCTACCGTTTTCAGCAGGCCGGCGCGCTACCGCGCGACACGCCGAATCAGGCGCTCGTCGCGCTCGGTGCGTGCGCGTCTCTCTACTGGAGTGACAGCCGCCGGTGGATTCCGGTCGAGCGCAGCGCGCGCGGCGGCGCGTTCCAGTTCGATTTCCGGGCGGCGGTGCCGGGCTCGGGCCTGCAACCGCTCGTCGCAACTGGCACGGCGGGCGACGCGACGATCATGGCGGTGGCGACGCTGCCCGACGGACGGCTGCGCTTCGAGTACGTGCGGGTGGTGCCCGGCAGTGGGAGCACAACTTCGCGCGTCGTTCGGCAGGTATCGGCGCCGGTCCGGATCAACCAGGGCGCTCCGGTGGCAATGGATGTGCTGTTCGATCCGCTCGAACGGCACGCGAGCGTGGTGATCGAAGGCAATGAGGTGTTCGGCGTACTCGGCTTCGTGCGCGGCGGCACGCCCACCATCGGGAGCACACGCTTTGGTGCAGGCGCGGTGCGACCCAAGTTCACTGGTGAACTCAAGCCGGTCGATCGACCGCCTCGGTTGTGCCAGCGTCTCGTGCAACGCGCTCGTTGAACGAGTCGTCGACCACGGTCGGGCGCGGCTTCGCGCCGGCCCCCTGCGTAGGTGCGAGTTCGAAGAGATACTGGTACGCGAAGAGGTTCGGCCACATCCCCACGCTCAGACGGTCGAGCGTTCGCATGCCGTCGACCGCGCGCAGCTGGGCGTTACGACGCTCGTTCGCACCCCGTTCGACGACGCCGAGCGGGAGCCCGATCGCTTCGTGCCGCCGCACTTCGAGGCCTTCGGCCGCGACGAGACGCTCGAAACTCCTACGAGTGAAGAAGCGCACATGCCCGCGGTCGAGGATCCCGCGCCGGTCGTAGTCGAACCGCCCGGTCGCGACGCGTACCCGCGGGTACCAGTGCGCGAAGTTCGGGATGCTCACGACGATCGAGCCGCCCGGCGCGAGCCGGCCGTTGATCTCGGCGAGCAACTGACCCGGTTCGCGTACATGTTCGAGCACGTCGGCCGCGAGCACGACGTTGTAACCGGCGCCCACAGCGTCGGGGATCCCCGCGTCGAGATCCGCCTGCACGAACTGATCGACCCGCTCCTCGACGCCTTCGTGGTGCTCGGTATCAACGCCCACCACCTCGTGACCAACACGACGTAGCTCGTCGGCGAGCTCCCCGCTCGAACAGCCGAGGTCGAGAACGCGCGACGCCGGCCGCGACGCCAGCCACGACACGATGCGTCCGTGACTCGTATCGGGGTCTTCCTTGAGTTCGTACGCGGTGTTCGCGAACACGGTGTCGCCCGAGCCGAAGCCGAGCTTGTGCGCGCGGTAACGCGCGCTGTGGCGGAACACCTGTCGCGCGTACCGCACCCCGTCGACGTAACAGATCTCGTCGCCGTAGAAGGTGGGGATCGGGATCTCTTCGATCCGCTTCCCGGCTTCGATCAACTGGAGGATGATCTGCGTGTCGAAGTCGAAGCCGTCGGAGTTGCGCTCGAACGGCACCTCACGAAGGGCAGCCACGCTGTACGCGCGGTAGCCGCTGTGCCACTCGCTCAGTTCGCTGCCGGCCAACGCGTTCTGTGCGCTGGTGAGGATTCGGTTGCCCACGTATTTGTAGAGCGGCATGCCACCGCGGCGCGCGGCGCCGGCTTCGAGCATGCGCGATCCGAGCACCGCGTCGCATGTGCCGCGCTCGATTGGCTCGACCATGCGCGGCAGATGCTCCGGCGCGTACTGGCCGTCGCCGTGGAGCATCACCACGATGTCGAGGTCGCGTTCCATCGCCCAGCGGTAACCGACCTTCTGGTTGCCGCCATACCCGAGGTTCTCGGGCTGGCGGACGATCGTGAGGGGCAGGTCGCGACTCGTCTGCTGGTAGCCGACGCCGACGAGGTACGTGGCGTCGTGGCTGCCGTCGTCGCTCACGAGAATCTCGGCGATGCGAGGTACGAACTCGCGCGGAATGCGGTCGAGCACTTTCGCGAGGGTCGACGCGGCGTTGTACGCGACGACCAGGACCCCAATTCGTTTCACGCACCGTGAGTGTAATCTCGCTTGGGATCAGCCCTGGCCGGGGCGGTGGCGGACCCGGCTGACGATGCGACGAACGTGCGGTGCCCGTGCGCGAAGCCGAGCGAATCAGACCGCGGCCGGCCGTCAGCGCCGTCTCCCACTCGCCGCACCTCGACTCGCTGCGGGCGATCGCGGCGTTGTCGGTGGTCTTGGTGCATGTGTCCTTCTATGCCCCGGTGCATGCGGCGTGGGCGCAACGGCTGCTCCTGCAGTCCCGCGCGGGCGTGTGGATCTTCTTCGTGCTGTCCGGTTACTTGCTCTACCGGCCGTTCGCGCGTGCGCACGCCGAACGCGGCGATTCACCGCGAGTCGGCGCGTACTTCACGCGCCGGTTCCTGCGCGTGTACCCGGCGTACTGGGTTGCGCTCATTTTCTTCACCTACGTGACGCACCAGACGCTGCTGTATCACTCAGGCTCAGCGCGTTCGACGTTCCTGCAATTCGGCTTGCTGCAGATCTATAACCCCACCGAGACGTTCCAAGGACTCGCACAGACCTGGAGCCTCGCGGTGGAGATCACCTTTTACCTCATGCTCCCGGTGTACGCGTTCGCAATCGGCGCCGCCGCCCGACGGTGGCGCCCGTTCGTGGTCGAAGTCGTTGGGGCGCTGCTGCTCGCGGTCGCCGGCTTCGCCTGGTGGGTGCATGCCGCGCACGATTGGGTGGCGCAGCAATGGCTCCCGATGTTTCTCCCCGTGTTCGCCTGCGGCATCGGGTTGGCAGTGGCAGAAGTGCATGCCGCACGAGACGCGCGAGTAGGTCGCGCCTGGGCGTACGCGGGGCGTCACGCGGGGAGTGCGTGGCTGGTCGCGGTCGCGGCAGTGCTGCTCGCGTCCCGCTTCACCAATGGGGTCGACAACCACCCGACGGTGCAGTTCTTCTACACGCTGTTCGGCCTACTGCTCGTGTTGCCCGCCGCCGCAATCGGAGACGGTGGCGGGCGGGTGCGCGCGTTCCTACGCACGCCGGCCCTCGTGTATGTCGGCCGCATCAGTTACGGCCTCTTCCTCTGGCACTACTTGATCATGTTCACCGTTCGCGATCACTGGTTGGGCGGCGGCACGAGCGCCCCGACGCTTGGCGTCGCGCTGCTGACGCTCGGGCCGAGCCTCGCGGCCGCGGCCGGCAGTTGGTATCTGATCGAACGGCCCGCGTTGCGGCTTGCCACGCGCATCACGCGCCGTTGACCGGCGTGAGGTAGCGCGCCACGGAGCTAACTCAGCGCGAACCGGATCAATGGTTCGATGTCACCGCGGTCGGCGTCATGAAGCGCAGCAATGTAGAGCTTCCTCGTATCGCTATAGATAATGAGGTTCTGACGCGCACCCCAACTGAGTTGCTTCGCGCCGATCTCATGTAAGTAGAGATCTGCCAAGAATCGAGAATGTCGCCCGTTGCCGTTTCTGAACGGGTGAACGCTCACGAGTCGA
>JAODBJ010000094.1 GCA_025463905.1 Actinomycetes bacterium | reverse complement strand
CGAACGTGTTCGTATTGGCCGACGGGATGCCCATATACGTGGTGAGGAAGAAGTTCCTCGTACCCGAACCCGTTTGCGGGAGGTACCGGTGGACGGCGTTGGTGTCGCTGTTGGTGGCGTCGCTCAGCTGGTTCCAGGTCGAGACCTTCGGCGCCTGGCCGGTGCCGTCACAGCTGTAGAGGTCTTTCACGTCCTGCACCGACAACGTTGTCGGCACACCGCTGTTCAGCGCGGGGAACGCCGCGACCGTTACCGAGTCGAGCGCGTAGACGTAGAACTCGTCGTTGGAGGGTTCAGTGCCGCGGCTACGCGACGAACGGGCGACGTCGACACAACCCGTGCCACCGCCGAGGCCGGTGTTCTGGTTGAGACGCGTGATACCTGCACCGGAGCCGTTCGGGGGCGTGTGATCGGCGTCGCTGAGGTCGTAGTTGAACGCACCGCACGTCGAGTCGCCGGGCACCGCGAACGGAGCGCCCGGGTACGGCGCCCCGAGCTTCGGCGGTACGTCGACCGCCTGGATTGCACTCTGGCTGTTGTTGAACAGCGTCGACAGACCGGTATGCGTAGTGGACCCGCCCTGCATGACACCCCATGTGGTGTCGGACCCGGCCAACGCGAGCACCGTCGACGGCACGGCGTGAGCGGCTTGCGGTGCGTATGTCACCAGCATGCCCATAGCCAAGCCGACGGCGGCGAGGCTCTTCTTTCTAAAACTCAGCAAGGTGATGCCTCCCTTATGGCGTTACTCGCGCGGCGTCGCGCGGGCAATGCGCATTGTCACGGCCGCAGGTAAACACCGAGAGTGGAAGGGACGACCCTCAGCTGAAATGCGAACGACGGTTACGTCGCGCTACAGCGTTGCGGGGAAGAGCACTGCCGCGCTGTCGAAGATCAACCACGACACCGCAAGTACAACTGGCACGACGATCACGTATGCAGTCCATGCGTTCCAGCGGCGGAACAACCACACGCCGCCGAGCGCAACCACGAGCATCGCTTCGAGCCACACCACGAGCGCGACCATTCCGCCCGTGTCGCCGTCGAGACCGAGTTCGTTTGCACCGAACTTCGACGGATGGTCCGTCGATTGAAATGGTTGCGACGCGAGCGTTGCCGTGACCACGAGACGACGTGATGCGAACAACGCCGGCTCCGATGTCACGAGCGTGAGCCGGTCGCCGGACCCAATAAGAAAGGAGCCATCCTTCGACGCGAATCGCCGAACGGCGGACACCGTGTAGTGCGAAATCCCTTGCCCCGTAATCACCTTGATGTCGCTGCCCTTATCGAGCGAATTCAGATGGCTGAACGGGCCGCCGTACGCACTGTGACGCCCGACGAGCACGACGTTGCCACTCTGGCCCGGCATCGGTGATGCGGGAAGGTGTCCGGGGCCTTTGCGAGTGGAACCACTGTCGGTTCCTTGCACAACCACCTCGTGTACCCCGATGTCGGGGATCGACAACTGCGCAATCGGTGTGCCCTTCGCGATGTCGCCGCCTATCGGTGATTGCACGTTCGCGAGCTCCACTCGCAGCCGTCGTTCGAGGCCGGTCTGGCTGCGGCCGTGCTCGAGGCCGGAGAGCAGCATGAGGAACACACCGAACATGATCACCGTGACGCCAAACAGCAGGAGACCACGCCGTATGAGCACCGCGACGTCGGCTCGGGGCAGCCGCAGTTTTCGTTCAGGGCTCGGACGCGGCGCGGTTGCGGGCGGCGCATGCGACGTATCGCGAACGTCCCTTGCTGTGCGGTCCGGAGCGGATGAGATGTCGATGCTCACGCTGCACCCCCTGCCGGCGTCGCGGTGCGGGGCGTTCGCCGCAGCTGTTTCGGCAGCCAATCGAGGCCGCGCCGCAGTTTCACGAGATGCTTCGAGTTCTTCATGCCGAGGCTCACGATCATTGCGAGCAGTGCGAGCAGCATCATCACCGGCAGCGTGTAGCGCGCGCCGGCGTCCGCCAATCGCACCACGACCGGTTTCGGCTTGGCGGGGGTGGTCTTGTCGCCGTTCGAAACCTTCTCGCCCGGCTTACGCCCACCATGGCGTGAGCTCAATCCGTTCGACCCGGACGGGAGTGTCGAACCATTGAGCGAGCCGATGCCACTGCCGGTGCCGGTGCCGGTGCCGGAACCGTTGCCGAGCGACCCTCCGGTTCCACCACCGTTGGGAGAGGGATTGGTGCTCCCCGATGTAGACGTCGTCGGGCTCGGTGAGGTCGTGGTCGTCGTCGGCCCTCCAGACGCTGCGATCACCTTCAGCGACTTCGCGATGTTGAGGGTCTGCTGTGCGAGCCCCGCGCTGAGCGGCGTGAACCCGGCGGGGAGGTTCTGCTGGCCGGGACCGGCCGCGTACTCGAGGAAACGCCGGACTGCGTCCGCCTTCGCGGCGGTGTCGAACGTCGTCGGCACCATGGCGTAGTCGATTTTCACCAGCGGATATGCGCCGCCCGCTGCGGTCGGGTTGGCCACCCATGTGCCGTCGGCGTTCTTCGTCATCGCGTTGAAGCCCGCGGTGAGCCCGGCGCCGTCAGGCGCAACCGCCGTCCCACTGGCATTCGTGAGCTTGAACATCGGAAGGCGGTAGCGCAACGCCGTCGGGAGGTCGAGCACGCCGACGTACTCGTAACCGGTATCGGGCGTGCTCGCGACGGCGGGTGCGCTGTAGTACAGGTGGTGCGCCACGT